>NZ_JBSFNM010000004.1:170196-292965 GCF_053587085.1 Kitasatospora sp. NPDC003701 | reverse complement strand
CTGGAGACCTCGCAGGCGGTGTCGGTGGCGTTCACCTTCACGGCGTCGGCGGAGGCCTTGTCGTCCTTCTTCTGCGAGCAACCGGCCAGCGCGGCGGTCGCCACAGCGAGGGTGAGCAGCGCGGCTGCGGTGGAACGACGGGCGGACATGAGGGCTCCAGCGGGGAAGGCAGACGGTTCAGGGCATGACTGAGCGTGGGTACGGGACCGGGGCCACCCGTGCCCCCCACCCACTTAGCTAAGGCATACCTTAGGGATATCTGATTTCGCCGTCTACACCGGGGCCCGACTCCGATCCCCGCAGGTGGGGACGGGCCGGGCGGGCGGCGTGCCGTCAGCCCACCGACCAATTCCGGCCACCCGCCCGGCCGCCCGCCCTCCTGTCCGGCCCGCCCCTTCCGCGACACTCCTCCTGCCCGTTCCGCCCGGTCTGCCGCCCGCCCCCCGCTCGGGCCGCGGGCGGCGGCCCGTCCTCAGCGGCCGGGCGTCCGGCGGGCGGCCGCCCGGGCGGTCCAGCGACCCTCGTGCCGGCTGATCCGGATCGGGTGGCCGAAGCAGGCGCTGACCAGCTCGGTGGTCAGCACCTCCTCCACCGGGCCGGCCGCGACGCACTCGCCGTCGCGCAGCAGCAGCGCGTGCGTCGTACTCTCCGGCAGCTCCTCCAGGTGGTGCGTGACCAGCACGCCGGCCAGCTCCGGGTGCTGATGGCGCAGCAGGTCCAGGCTGTCGAGCAGCAGCTCGCGGGCGGTCAGGTCGAGCCCGGTGGCGGGCTCGTCGAGCAGCAGCAGCCGCGGGCTGGGCATCAGGGCGCGGGCGATCAGGGCCCGGCCGCGCTCCCCCTGGGAGAGCGTGGGCCAGGACGACTCGGCCATGGCCGTCATGCCGAGGGTCTCGATCAGCCCCTCGCAGCGGTCGAGCTCCTCGGGGGACGGCTTGCGGTGCAGGTCGGGTTCGATGGTGTTGGTGAGGCCGGTGAGCACCACCTCGCGCACGGTGAGCGGCGAGCGCAGCGGGTGGCGCGGGTTGACGTGCCCGAGGTGGGCGCGCAGCTCGCGGATGTCGACCCGGCCGAGCCGGCGGCCCAGGACGTCCACCTCGCCCCGGGTGGGGTGGGAGACCGCGCCGAGCAGCGCCAGCAGGGTGGACTTGCCGGCGCCGTTGGGGCCGAGGAGCGCCCAGTGCTCACCGGGCTCGATGGTGAGGTCGATCCCGCGCAGCAGGTGCCGGCCGTCCCGGACGACGTCGACGTCCCGGGTGCGCAGCAGCGGGCCGGCGGGCAGCGGATCGGACGTGCTCATGGCGGGCGGGCCTCCGTGGGATTGGCGCCGGACAGGGTGCGGGCGCGGCACCGCACCGGGTGGGCAGGCACCGGCCGTCCGCGTGCAGAGTACAACCGTCGAACGGGCGGCGGCCGGGGGTGTCCGAGGTGTGGACGGGGCCCCGACCGCCCCCGGCCCGGGGCGCGCGGGGGCGGGGACGGGGCGCGGACCGGTCGGCCGGTCCGCACGCCCCTGTTCCCGGGCGGCAGTTGGCGGGAGGATCGGAGCGAAGAACGATGTGAAGGGGGCTGGACGGATGGGGTGGGACGCGGAACCGGTGGGGCGCGCCGGGACGCTGCACGGACGGTTCGAGGAGCAGGCACGGCAGACGCCGGACGCCGTCGCCGTCCGCTGCGGCGCACGGGAACTGACCTACGGTGAGCTGGACGCACGGGCGGACCGGCTGGCCCGCCACCTCGCGGCGGTCGGGCTGGAGCCGGGCCGCCGGGCGGCGGTGGCGCTGGGCCGGGGCACGGAGGTCTTCGTCGCCCTGCTCGCGGTGCTGAAGGCCGGCGGCGCGTACGTACCGCTGGAGCCGGGGGCGCCCGACCCGCTGCTGCGCCATGTGCTCGCGGAGGCCGATCCGGCCGTGGTCATCACCGAGGAGAGCCACCGGGTGCGGCTGTCGGACGCCGGCGGGCGGGCCGTGGTCTGCGTGGACTCGGCGGCCGACGCGGTCGCGGCGCGGCCGTCCGGTCCGCCGTCGGTGGTCACCGGACCGGACGACCTCGCCTGCGTCTTCTTCACCTCCGGCTCGACCGGCCTGCCCCGGGGCGCGCTGATCGAGCACCGCAACCTGCTGGCCGCCCACCGGGGCTGGCGCGCGGTGTACGGGCTCCGCGCCGCCGACCGGATCCTGCAGACGGCGAGCCTGGAGTTCGACGTCTTCACCGCGGACTGGGTGCGCGCGCTGTGCACCGGCGCCACCCTGGTGGTCGCGCCGCGCAACCTCACCCTGGACCGCAGCGCCGACATCGCCGACCTGCCCGCCCTGGTGGCCGCCGAGGGCATCACCGTGCTGGAGCTGAACGTCCGCACGGCGCGCCGGCTCCGGGCGCACCTCGCGGCGTCCGGCGGGGCGCTGCCCGGCGCGGGTCCGGGTGGCGGGGCACCGGCCGGCGGGGCGCTGCCCGGTGTGCGGCTGCTCACCGTCGGCGCCGAGAAGTGGTACCTGGACGAGCAGTTGGGCCTCCAGCAGCTGCTCGGCCCGGGCGTGCGGGTGCTGAACGTGTACGGCCTCGCCGAGGCGTCCGTGGACAGCACGTACTTCGACGCGGCCGGCGCGACGGGCGGCGAGGGCAGCGAGCGGGTCTCGCTGGTCGGCGGACCCTTCCCCGGCGCCCGGGTCCACGTGCTCGGCCCGGACGGCGAGCCCGCCCCGAGCGGGACGGTCGGCGAGATCGCCGTCGCCGGGGCGGGCCTGGGCCGGGGCTACCTGAACCGGCCCGGGGAGACGGCCCGCCGGTTCCTGCCCGCGGCCTTCGACCCGGACGGCCGGATCCTGCTGACCGGCGACCTCGGACGGATCCGCGCGGACGGCGTGCTGGAGTTCACCGCCCGTGCCGAGGCCGTGGTCGGGCCGGTCGACTCCGCCCGGGCCGCCGCCGTGGTGGAGCGGGTCGTCACGGCCGCCGCCGCCGAGGGCGTGCTCCGCTCGCACCCGGCGGTGCGGGAGGCCGCCGTCGCCGAGGTGGAGCCGGAGCCCGGACGGCGCGCCCTGGTCGGGTACGCGGTGACCGCGCCGGAGGCCGACGGGGCGGACGCGTGGTCGCTCTCCGCCCATCTGACGAAGCGCCTGCCCGCAGGGGGGCTGCCCACCGCGGTGGTGCCGCTGCCCGCGCTCCCCCGGACCAGGGCCGGCAAGCTCGACCGCGGCTCCCTGCCGCTGCCGGCGCCGCGCGACTCCACCGGCCCCCGGGCGGGAAAGGGCGGCTCGGGCGGCGTGGGCGGCTCGGGCGGCGTGGGCGGCTCGGGCGGCTCCGCCGGCTCGGGCGGTCACAAGGGCGGGGGTGGCAAGGCCGGGGGCGGCCGGGCGGTCAAGACCGGGGAGACCGGCTTCACCGGCTGCGGCTGGGCCCTCATCGCCCTGCCCTTCGCCTTCGTGGCCTGGCTGCTCACCGACTCCTTCTGGCCGGGCTCCACCGACCTCTCCCTGGTGCCCGACCCGTACCCCTTCTGGTTCAACATCCTGTACGTCGCCGAGTGGGTCTCGTTCGGCCTGGGCGCGGCCTTCCTGGTGGCCGGCCCGACGGTGATCGCCAGGTACGGCCGGCCGCCCGGGCTCTCGATCGCCGCCCACCTGTCGGTGTTCTGGCTGCTGGCCTCCTGGTGGCCGCAGGACAACCTGTACCGGACCAGCTCGCCCACGGACTGGCCGCGGCAGACGGTCCTGGTCTACCTCTTCAACATCGCGCTGATGATCGCGGCCCTGGTCGTGGTCCGCTTCCTCGCCTGGCGGCCGCCGTCCGAGCGGAACTGAGGCACCCTCGGCCTCCTGGGACTCCCGGTCCTGCTCGGCGCGGCCGCCGTCGGCAGGGGACCGCTCAGCGCAGGGCCTCGAACATCCGGCCCAGCGCGTGGTTCCCCGCACCGATCAGCGCCTGGGCGGCGTCCAGTGCCTCGACCCCGCGTGCGGCGAGCGCCAGGCCGACGGCGGGCTGCGCCTCGTAGCCCGCCGTCGGCACCAGCGGCAGGACGGTGACGCCGAGGCGCGCGCAGCGCGGGCGCAACCGGTCCAGGTGGTCGTGCAGCGCCTCCTGGGAGATCCTGGCGCCGAGCGGCAGCGCGTCCAGGGTGCGGACGTGGTGGCCGGGGCCGCGGACCGCGTCCAGCCGGGCCTGCAGCACGAAGGCGATCGCGGGCCCGGTGAGCCGCAGGTTGATCTCGGTGGGGGCGAGCCGGCGCTCCCGGTCGGTGACGAAGTCGACGTCGTACCAACCGCGGTGGCCCTCGGCGGCGAGGCGCTCGCCCACCGCGAGGCCGAACCGTTCGGCGGTCGCCGCCGCGCCGGGCGGCACCACGCCCGGACCGACCGTGACCCCCTGGTAGCGGGTGCCGTCCACCGCCATCTCACCGGCGCCGACCGGGTGGACGCGGCCGTCGTCGCCGATCACCGCGTCGAAGGTGAGGTCGCGCAGATGGTCGGCGCGGCCGCCGTCGATGTACTCCTCCAGCAGCAGCTCCCCGCCGGGCGGCAGCAGTTCGGCCCGGGCCAGCCGGCGCAGCAGGGCCCGGGCTCCGCTGGCCGCGAACAGGTCCTGCGGGGTCACCACGACCGTCCCGTAGCCGCCGACGCCGTGCGGGCTCTTCAGCACGGTGGTCAGACCGCGACTCGCGCGGGCGGTGAGCCGGCGGGCGGCGCGGCGCGGGGAGCCCGGCTGTTCCTGGCGGGGGACGACGATCCCGGGGTGCGCCGGGGCGAGTTCGGTGAACAGCCCGTGCGCCGCGGCCTTGGACTCGTAGCGCCGCACGGCCGCCAGTGCGGGCCCCTCGCCCTGGGCTGCCGTCCGCCCCCAGGGCAGCACTGGCAGGCCGGCGGCGGCGATCCGCTCCGCCAGCGCCGGCCGCCCGGCGAGAGCCCGCGCGAGCGTCTCCTGCGGCGCGATCCCGCTGTACAGCTCGACCGGCCCCCACTCCAACTCCCTGGCGAGCCAGTCGATCCAGGCCGGCTCGACCTCGCCCGGCAGGACCACCAGCGCCGGCTCGGGGCTGTAGCAGCTCGCCATGCCGGCGTAGTGGTGTGCCTGCCGCAGGCGCCGGGCCCGCTGGGCGGCGTCCATCCCGGGCGCGAAGAACTGCTCGTTGAAGTCGGCGACATTGCCGAGGTGCACCGCCCGCCGTCCGCCCGTCCAGGCCCCCAGCCATCCGTCCATCCCGCGAGCGTACGGCCCGGCGGGGGCCGGCCGCAGGGGGTCGGGGCAAGGGGTCGGTGGCAAGGTCCTCGAAGGCCCGGGTGTCGGCGGGGGGCCGGGGGGCGAGGGCAGCGTCGGACGGCGGAGGGCGGCAGAGGGCGGCGGAGGCGCGGAGGTCAGAGTCGGAGGAGGCCGGCGTCGGTGGGGCGGAGGCCGCAGGCGTCGAGGTAGAAGGGGCGCAGGTGTTCCTCGAAGTCGGCGTGCAGCCAGGCGCAGCCGGCGGCGCGGGCGGCCTCGGCGGCGGTGGCGACCAGCCCGGCTCCGATGCCGCCGTGCCGGGCGGCGCGGGCGACGACGGTGTCCAGCAGGAAGGCGTGGGCGCCGCCGTCCCAGGCGACGTTGACGAAGCCCGCCAGGGAGCCGCCGACCTCCGGGCGGGCGCAGACCCAGCCGAGGCTGTGCCGCTCCAGCCGACCGCGCCAGTCGATCGGTTCGACGGGCTCGCCGAAGCCCTCGGCGTGCAGGGCGGCGAGTTCGTCGTTGCCGAAGGCACCGCGCCAGCTGTACCGGATCGTCATGGCGGGCTCCCCCGATGCTCGTTCGCAGCCGATCACATTTGATCATTACAGGACACAGATTGGTCAAGATCTGATCAGATGTCTAGCCGAGCTTGGCAGTTCACCGTCAATCTCTGATCCAGCTCTTTCCCTGCAGCTACCCCGACTGGAGTCAGAGTGAGCCCCACCTCCTCTCACCGCCGCCACCTCGCGGCCGGAGCCCTCGCGGTCACCGCCGCCCTCGTCGCCGTCACCTTCCAGGCCGGCACGGCATCCGCCGCCCCCACCGACCGGGCCGCGGCGATAGCCCTGGCCAGGGCCAACGTCACCCACAACGCCGGGGTGTTCGGCTTCGGCGACGGCCAGGACCTTCAGGTCAAGGACGTCGTCATCGACGCCGACGGCACCCAGCACGTCCGCTTCGACCGCACCTACCAGGGGCTGCCCGTCGTCGGCGGCGACCTGGTGGTGCACCAGGACGCGCGCGGCCGGCTCAAGGACTCCTCCCGCGCGGCGGCCCACGACGCCGCGGTGGCGTCCATCGTCCCGAAGGTCCCGGCGCAGGCCACCGCGAGCCGCGCGCTCCAGGCCGCTCCGGGCATCGGCTCCGCGACCAGCTCGCCCGAGCTGGTGGTCTGGGCCGCCGACGGCACGCCCCGGCTCGCCTGGAAGACCACCGTCGCCGGCGTCGGCGAGCACGGCCAGCCCGCCGGGAAGGTCGTCGTCACCGACGCCTCCACCGGCGAGCAGATCGAGGCCTACGACGCCGAGCACCAGGCCAGCGGCACCGGCCACTCCGAGTACACCGGCGACATCACCATCGACACCACCGCGCAGTCCGGCGGGTACGCGCTGATCGACCCGGTGCGCAAGCACATCACCAAGGACGCCCGCAACGTCTCGGCGAACTCGCTCAACGCGAACTCGGGGACGCTCTTCACCGACACGGACAACGTCTGGGGCGACGGGCGGAAGTTCTCCGGCGACCGCGCCACCGCCGCCGTCGACGCCCACGCCAACACCGCCTGGACGTTCGACTACTACAAGAACACCTTCGGCCGCAACGGCATCAAGAACGACGGCAAGGGCGCCACCGTCTTCGTCCACGTCGGCACCAAGTGGGACAACGCCCAGTGGTCCGACAGCTGCTTCTGCATGATGACCGGTGACGGCGACGGCACCACCGACCCCGAGCAGGTCGACCTCGACACCATGGGCCACGAGATGAC
The DNA here is from genome assembly GCF_053587085.1 of Kitasatospora sp. NPDC003701. Lineage (NCBI taxonomy): Bacteria > Bacillati > Actinomycetota > Actinomycetes > Kitasatosporales > Streptomycetaceae > Kitasatospora > Kitasatospora sp. NPDC003701. The sequence continues at coordinate 286,010 of NZ_JBSFNM010000004.1, read as the reverse complement.
CCACGGCGTCACCAGCGCCACCGCCAACCTCCGGTACAGCGGCGAGTCCGGCGGCCTCAACGAGGCCACCAGCGACATCTTCGGCACCATGGTCGAGTGGTACGCCAACAACAAGGTGGACACCCCCGACTACCTGTTCAGCGACCAGTCCACCCCGCCGTGGCTGCGCCGGATGGACAAGCCCTCGCTGGACGGCGGGTCCGCCGACTGCTGGACCAGCAAGGTCGGGCAGCTCGACGTGCACAACTCCTCGGGCGTCGGCAACCACTGGTTCTACCTGGCCAGCGAGGGCAGCGGCAGCAAGACCATCAACGGCTATACCTACAACAGCCCCACCTGCAACGGCTCCACGGTGACCGGCATCGGCAACCAGAAGGTCGCCAAGATCTGGTACCGCGCGCTGACCGTCTACATGACGTCCACCACCAACTACAAGGGCGCCCGCACGGCGTCCCTGAACGCGGCGAAGGACCTGTACGGCGCCACCAGCACCGAGTACAAGGCCGTCGCGGCCGCCTGGAGCGCCGTCTCGGTCGGCTGACGACCCGCGCGCGGCAGCAGCGGCGGCAGCAGCAGCGGCCGTAGCGCAAGCGGCCCGCCGCCCGGGGTGGTCACCCGGGCGGCGGGCCGTCTGCGCGTGCTCGGCCGGGGTGGTGATCAGCCGGGGCGGTGATCAGCCGGTCAGCCGCTCGGCCGACGCGGTGGCGGCCGGTCAGCCCAGGACGCGGACCGGGGAGCCGGCCAGGAACGCGTCGATGTCCTCCACCGCCTGCCCGTAGTACGTGCGGTAGGTGTCGCCCGAGACATAGCCGAGGTGCGGCGTCGCCAGCAGCCGGGGCGCGGTGCGCAACGGGTGGTCGGCGGGCAGCGGTTCGACGTCGAAGACGTCCACCCCCGCACCCGCGATCCGGCCCTCGGTCAGCGCCGCGAGCAGCGCCTCCTGGTCGACGATCGCCGCCCGCGAGGTGTTCACCAGGTACGCCTGCGGCTTCATCAGCGCGAACTCCGCCTTGCCGAGCAGGCCGCGGCTGCGGTCGCCCAGCACCAGGTGCACGGAGACGAAGTCGCTCCCGCGCAGCAGTTCCTCCTTGGAGGCGGCACGCCGGACGCCGACCGCCGCGGCCCGTTCCTCCGTCAGGTTCGGGCTCCAGGCGACCACGTCCATGCCGAACGCCAGGCCCACCCGGGCCACCAGGCCACCGATCTTCCCCAGGCCCAGCAGCCCGAGCCGCCGGCCGGCCAGGTCGGCGCCGAGGGTGGACTGCCACGGACCGCCCGTGCGCAGCGCGTTGTTCTCGGCGACGACGCCCCGGGCGAGACCGAGCAGCAGCGCCCAGGTCAGCTCCACCGGCGGCGTGGCGGAGCTCGCCGTGCCGCAGACCGTCACCCCGTGGGCGCGGGCGGCCGCGTAGTCGATCACCGTGTTGCGCATCCCGGAGGCGACCAGCAGTCGCAGCCGGGGCAGCCGGGCGAACAGCGCGGCCGGGAAGGCCACCCGCTCGCGCAGGGTCACGATGATGTCGAAGCCGGCGACGGCGTCGACCAGTTCGTCCTCCGAGTCGAAGTGCGCGGGGAAGGCGGTCAGCTCCACCCGGTCGGTCACCGGTGACCAGTCGACGATGCTCGTCGCGACACCCTGGTAGTCGTCGAGTACGGCGCAGCGAAGTTTCATACCCGCACTCTCGCAGACCACCGCGGGCCGCGGGGGCCGCCGGTTCCGGGCGGGCCGGCCCCCGTCGCCCGGACCGGCCACACCTTTCCGGGACACCGCGCCGCACCGCGGTGACCCGCCGGGACCGCCTGCCCCGGTGGTAGTCCGTGCCGGTTGCGGCTCAGCCCTGGCCGAGGGCCGTGGCGTCGGCGGCGATCAGCTGCGCGCGGTCGGCGGGGACGGACCGGCCGGCCTGGTTCTCGGCCCAGCTTGCGAGCGGCCCGTACTGGCCCTGACCGAGCATCACGGTCAGGGTCGCCAGCGCGTTGCGGTCCGCGCCGGAGGTGAGGATCAGCGAGGCCAGCCCGGTGGGCGTCGCGGTCACGGTGAAGTCGGTGACCGCCTCGGCCCGGCCGCCCGGACCGGTCGCCTCGGCGCGCAGGGTGTGGCCGCCGAGCGCGAGCCCGGTGGCGTCGAGCGCGGCGCCCGGCGCCAGCTCCCGGCCGTCCAGGGTCAGCCTCACCGTCTCCGCCCCGCTCGACTGCACCGCGACGGCCTGCCGCTGGGCGCGGTCCAGCGCGCTGCCGGCGGTCGGGGAGGTGATCGCCACCTGCGGCGCGGCCGGCGGCGCCACGCTGCCACCGCCCTGCAGCCAGGCGGAGTTCCAACCGGACAGCTCCGCCGGGCGGTTGGTGATGATGCCGTCCACCCCGGCGGCCTCCAGGGCCTTCCACCGGGCCGCCGCGTCCACCGTCCAGACGTTGACCGCCACCCCGGCCGCGTGCAGCTCCTTGACCACGCCGGGCCGGGTCGACAGCGCCGCGTCGGCCGGGTTGTAGGCGGCCAGGCCGAGCTCCCCGGAGATCGCCACCGGGTCGGCGTCCAGCTCGCTGCGGAGCAGGCCGAGCGGCAGTTCGGGCGCCAGCTCCCGGGTGAGGCGCAGGGCGTCCACCTCGAAGCTCTGGACGAAGACGCGGTCGGCCATGCCGTGGTCGCGGATCTCCTTGACGATCCGGGCCACCTCGTCGCGGCTGTGCCTGCCCTTGATCTCCAGCAGCAGCCCGCCGCCGCGAGTGCGGAGGTCGTCCAGCTGGGCCGCGAGGGTCGGCACGTGCGCGCCCGCGTAGGCCGGACCGAACCAGGAGCCCGCGTCCAACGCGTCGAGCTGTGCGGCCGTCAGGTCACGGATCCGGCCGGTTCCGTCGGTCGTGCGGTCGACGGTGTCGTCGTGCAGGACGTAGGGGACGCCGTCCTCGCTCGGCTGGACGTCGTTCTCGATCCACTCGGCACCGCCGCGGCGGGCGATCTCGTCGGAGACCAGGGTGTTCTCCGGAGCCGCGGAGGAGGCGCCGCGGTGGGCGAACACGGTCAGCGGCGCACCGGCCGGGCGGATCCAGGCCCCCGGAGCGAGGGCGGTGACCTTCACGTCGTCGAACGACACCTTCGCACCGTTCACCACCAGCGCCTGGCCGCCGTCCGCGCTGCGGGCGACCTGGGTGGTGCGCATCACCTCCTTGCCCTCGAAGATCCAGCGGGCGCCGGCGCCGTGCACCTCGACGGCGATCCGCACGTCGCGGCCGGTGCCGGCCGCGGCCGGGGCGGCGGCGGTGTTGGTGACGTTCCACGCGTTGCCGGTGGTGCGCCGGGCGAACTCCAGGCCGTTGGCGGCGGTGGTGCCGGTGCGCATGGTGGCGATGGACCACGGGGTCGAGCCGCTCGCCGGGACGTCCAGGCCGAGCGCCGTCCAGCGGGCGGCGTCCTGGGCGGTCTCGAAGCGGGCCGTGGCCTCGAAGCGGAAGTCGTCGAGGTGGCGGCCGAAGGTGATCCGGCTCTGCTGGCCGGAGTTGGCGGAGACGCCGACCAGCCGGCCGTTCTCCACCTTCCAGTCGCCTTCGACGGCGTGCCAACCGGCCGGGAGGCCGGCACCGGTGAAGGTCTCGGAGACGACGACCTCGCCCGGCGCGGGCGCGGGCGCGGTGGGCGTGCCGGCCGCGGCGGGGGCGGGCGCGGTGGGAGCGGGCGCGGCTGTCCGGGCGGCCGTCGGGGCGGAGACGGCGGCGGGCGCGGTCAGCGCGACGGTGGTGAGGCCGAGCGCGGTGGCGACCACGGCCGCGAGCAGGCCGGCGGGGCGCCCCGTCGGGCGGCCGACGGCCGGACGGCGACGGGCGACGCGGCGGCCCCGCCGGCGAGCGGCGGCGGCGGGGTGAGGGGCGTCCGGGCGGGCGGCGGTGTCCGGGCGGGCGGCGCGTAGGTGGTGACTCTGTGTCATGTCCGACACGCTAGGGGCGGTGCCCGAACCGGAGGCCACGGCTCTGTCAATCGCCCGTGACCATTGACCGTACTCCACCCCGACGTTGCAGGCCGCGGGGCCGGCCTGGGGAATGCCAATGCTCCTTCGCGCACTACCAGAGGGTGGACGGTCCCGCGACGACCCAGCCGGCGTCGGTGGGCTTGACCCAGAAACCCAGTGCCACCTCGATGATCTGCGCGCGGTAGGTGACCTTGACGTAGGCATTGCCGCCGGTCTGGCCCCAGGCGAAGTCCGCGAGATCGAGTTCGCCGAGCCAGGACAGGTCCCGCTCCCACTCGTCGGCGGCACGGCTGGAACTCGCCTCGTCCTCGTCCTCATCCGCGTTCGCCCCGACCGAGCCGGTCCACAGAGCCTTGAGCACGTGCCGGACCGATGAGTGCTCGACGACCTGCTCGGCCTCAGGGAACCTCCCGGCCCGAAGGAGGCCGAAGTAGCGGCGAATGACCGCTTCGACGTCGGTCCTGGCAGGATGCTCCGTCCATATCTCCATCGTCGGAACTGTAAGGGCCGGACGACGACGCCGCCGAGTGGTTTTCACGCCGACACCGCAGGCGCTCAGGCCGGGGCGGACGTTGCTCGGACCGACACCGCAGGCACCGGACCGGGGCCGACGTTGCTCGGGCCGACACCGCAGGCACTCGGACCGGGGCCGACGTTGCTCGGGCCGGTCGAAGGCGCGTCAGGTGCCCGAAGCCAGGGTCGACAGGAATATACAGACCGGTCTATTGTTTCCGCATGGGAGTCAAGGGTGAAGAGACCCGCGCCCGGCTGATCGCCGGCACGCGCAACCTGATCGAGGCGCAGGGCTACTTCGGCACGGGCCTCAACCAGATCGTGGCGGAGAGCGGCGCACCGCGCGGTTCGCTCTACTTCCACTTCCCCGAGGGCAAGGACCAACTGGTCGCCGCCGCCCTCATCCAGGCCGGGCAGGAGGTCGAGGAACTCCTCCGGGCGCCCGCCGGCCGCACCTCGGACGCGACGGCACTCGTCGACCGGCTCGTCGAGGTCTTCATCGCCCGCCTGGAGGAGTCCGGTTACACCAAGGGCTGCCCCATCGCGACCGTCGGCCTGGAGGTGGCGGGCGGCAACGAGGCGCTGCGCCGCGTCTGCGCCGAGGTGTACGGGAGCTGGCAGCTCGTCCTGACCGAACGGCTGGTCGCCGACGGCTTCGGCCCCGCCGAGGCGGAGACCGCCTCGGGGCAGGCGCTCGCACTGCTGGAGGGCGCGGTGCTGCTCGCCCGGGTACGGCGCGACCGACGCCCGCTGGAGGACGCCCGGCACGCCGTCCGGCACCTGCTCGGCGCGAAGAAGAAGTGACCGGCCACCCCGACCCGTCCTGACATCACGGGCGCAACCCGCGCTCCGCCCCACCCCGCACCGGGGCCCGCTTCGGCCGCACCGCACTGACCGCCCGAAATTATACCGACCGGTCTACTGAATAGCCTCTGCTCGCGCCTACGTTCATCGGAGGCCACGGAAATACACCGACCGGTCTACCGAATCCCCCTGGGCTCACCGCTTACCGCACTCGCCCTGTCGAGGCACTCGCCCTACCCAGCACTCGCCCTGACGCTCGCCCCATCCAGCCACTCGCCCCATCCTGGCATCGACCAAAAATATGCAGACCGGTCTACTTATTCGGCGAAGATTATGCAGACCGGTCTACTGAAAAGGAGCCCACTCGTGAACACCACCCCCACCCCGCCACCGCAGCCGCGCACCCTGGTCCTCGGCGCGACCGGCTTCCTCGGTCGCTGGCTGGTCCTCGAACTCCTCGGCCGCGGCGAGTCGGTAGCCGCCGGCGTCCGGGGCGGCCCCGGCACCGCCCGGGACGAGCAGCTGCGCCACTGGCTCCGCGAGCACGGCACCGACGACTCCGCCCTGACCACCGTCGCCGCCGACCTCACCCGCCCCGGCCTCGGGCTGACCACAGCGGACGAGGCCCGGCTGGCAGGCGTCCGCGACGTCCACAACCTCGCCGCCCGCTACCTCTTCGGCCTGGACCGCGCGGAGGCGCACGCCGCCAACGTCGACGGCGCCCTGCATGCGCTGCACTGGGCCGCCGCCCGGCCGGAACTCCGGCGGCTCGTCCACCTCTCCGGCTACCGGGTCGGCAGGGACACCGCACCCCGTCACCCCCTGCCACCAGCCGAGACCGACGCGCTCTACGCCCGCCTCGGCGCCTACGAGGCCTCCAAGCAGCTGGGCGACGCCGCCGTCCGCGTCACGGCGGCCCGGCTCGGTGTGCCGCTCACGACGGTCAACCCGAGCAGCGTGATCGGTCACTCGGTCACCGGGGAGGCCGGACAGTACCTGGGCCTGGCCGATCTGGTCCGCCAACTCGCCCACCGCCGGCTGCCGTTGCTCCCCGGTACGGCACGAACCTTCCTGCCGGTGGTCACGGTCGACCATCTTTCCCGATTCCTCGCCGCCGTACCGGAGTTCGACGACGGACCGGCGCACTCCCACACCGTGCTCGATCCGGCGACACCGCCTCTCCCGAAGTTGATCGCCCTGCTGGCCGACCACCTCGGCGTGCCCGCACCCCGCGCCCTCGTCCCGGTGGGCCTGGTCCGCCGACTGCCCCGCGCCCTGACCGGCGCCGACCCGGAGACCCTCAGCTTCCTCTCCGAGGACGGCTACGACACCACCTCCGCCGGCCGCCTGGCCCAGGCGGCCGGCCTCCACCACCCGCCCGTCGCCGAGGCCCTGCGACGGTGGGCCACCCGTCTGGTCGCCGACGGCTTCGGCGAGGGAGGAGGCCGCGAGGGCAAGGTCGACAGCACCGCGCCCCGGTCCGGCAGGTTCAGCAGGTTCGGCCGGGCCGACCGAACCGCCCGGGCTGACCGAACCGACAACCGGCCCCGTTGAAGGATGACCGCGTCACCGAGCGCCTCAGGGCAACTCCGCCCCGGACCGCACGCTCCCCACCGGCTGCACCTGAATCGGCCCCCGGCCGTCATCGCCCGGCGATCCGCGACGATCACCCGCCCAGTCCGGCCACGCGTATCACCGGCCCCTACGCACGCCCACCCGCCGCTCCGGCCCCACCACCACTCGCTTCGGAACCTCGACATGGGACGGTGCCGCCGGACCGGAGGCACCGGCAGAACAAAGGCACTGGCAGGACCGCCCACTCGCCGGGCAGCTCCTCGCAAACGCGGGTCACCACGCAGCCGGCAATCACCAGCTGTCGGACGAACCGGCCGTCATGGCGCGAGGGTCAGGCATTCGTCGCGGCCCGGTCGGACTCGCTGCGGAGCACGCAGAATTCGTTGCCCTCGGGGTCGGCAAGGACTGCCCAGCCGGAGCCGTCGGGATTCCGGTGATCGCTGACGAAGGTGGCACCGATCCCCAACAGCCGTTCCACCTCGTACTCACGCGAGGTCTCGGGGCGCAGACACAGATGAATCCGGTTCTTGATCGTCTTGGGCTCGGGCACCTGGTTGAAGTACAGCACCGGGCCCTCCGCCAGCAGCACCTGGGTCTCCCGATCACCCGGCTTGTCCTCCGGATTCAAGGGCCGGCCGGTCACCCGGCTCCAGAAGCGGGCCAGCTCATAGGCATCCGCACAGTCGATCGCCACGTTCTGCACTACCAAGACCATGCGCGTCAGCCTTCCTCACTTCTGTTCCGACCGCCACCGAGCTGCGCTCGCGTTCGCGCGCACGGCAGCGCTCCCGACACCCCGCTCGCTCCCGGCCCGCGGCGGCCCGCAGGTGAACATCCCGGGATCCGCCGGCGGCACCACACGGTCCGCCGCCGGATCGACACCCGAGCACCGGGTTTCCCCCCGGTCCCCCTCCCCTGTCATCAGCACGGGCCTGCCCGGCCGGCGACCGATCGAGCCCAGGAGGCCGCACAGGACGTCCACCCCTTCCTGGCCCGGCAACTCCCGAAGGTCGACATCCAGGTCGATCACGTCGGCCGAGCCGGGCCGGAAGACCACCGACACCTCCGGGACCGGCCGGACCCGCAGCTCGACCCTCTCGGCGTCGGCCGGTCGCGCCCACACCTCCGCCGCCGAGGGCAGCGGCCCGGCAACGCCGCCGTCGGCGTACTCCCACACCCGTCCGCTCGACCGGAACGGCTCGAACACGGCCTGCCGCTCCTCGACCGAGGTGTCGGCCACGGACACATCCGGCAGAGCGACCTGGTGCGCTGTCGGCCCGACCGGACGCAGCCCGGTTTCCCGACGAACCCCGTGGCCACGCCCGCCCCACCGCCCGTCGCGGGGCGGGCGCGTCACCCCACCCGGGCGTCCGCGCGCTCGAAACCGAGCAGGCTCCAGCTCACGCCCGGGCGGCCGTGCAGGTCCGCGCGGCCGGCGCGGGTCAGCAGGCCCAGGCCGTGCTCCCGGGCGAGCGTGACGGTCTCGTCGGCCGAGACGTCGAACATCCGGCGGCCGGGCGGGACGGGTCCGTGGCGGAGCGAGAGCAGCACCCGGCCGGCGGGCGCGAGCAGCCGCGCGAGCGCCCCCATGGCCAACGGGCGCTCCTGGTCGGCCAGATGCATCCAGACGGCGGTCAGCAGGATCAGGTCGAAGCGCTCGCCCGAGGCGCCGAGGACGGCCGCCCCGGGCAGCGCGTCGTCCACCCAGCGGATGTCGCTCTCGGCGTGGATCCGCCGACCGATCCGGCGCAGCTCGGCCGTGGGCTCCGCCGCGACCACCCGGTGGCCGAGGGCGGCCAGGGCGGCCGCGTCCCGGCCGGTGCCGGCGCCGATGTCGAGGACGGCGCTCGGCGCCCCGGGGACGAGGTGCAGCAGCTCGCGATGCACCTCTTCGAAGGTCACCTCCTCGTACTGCACGGCGAGTTCCTCCGCCGCTTCGGCGTAACCCTCGGTGCCGGCCGCTCCGTTCATGTTCTCCCCCTGGTCTGTCGGGTGGCTTCGGTCGGGCCTGGTCGGCCGCCACCCCCCAGGGCGATCTTGCCCCGATTGCCCCGGCGCTCCAACCGCCGGTGCGCGTCGGCGGCCGCCGCCGGCGGGGACACCGACTCCACCGGGACGCGATGGACCCCGGTACGACCGGCTCGCCCTGCGCCGACTCCCCGACGCCACCGCCGGCACCGTCCACGCCGCCAACCGAGCCGTGGCGCGCGACGCCGCCCTCCTCCTCGGGGGCCCGCAGCCGCTGCCACTGCCGCTCCATGGACCGCAGCGGCAGCCTCGCCAAGATCGCCGGCCACCTCGCCCGCACCCGCGCCCCACCCCCACCGGCCGGCCCGGAGGCGCGGGACGGCTCCGGTCAGGCCTCGCCGGGGTGCCAGGCCGGCCACTCCCAGGGCCGGTCGACCCAGTGGACACGGGTCTCGTCCCGTGGATCGAGGTCGGGGAAGAGCTGGTGAACCCGCGGCTCGAACTCCTCCGGGGCCAGTGGCTCCCAGCCGTGGCCCTCGAAGCGGACCAGGCGGTAGCGGCTGTCGGTGCGGAACTCGGCGACCTCGACCAGGGGCTTTGACGTGCTGTTCGTTTCCATGCCCCCAGCATGTGGCGGACCTCCGGCGCCCGCACCCGGGGTACGGCAGGCAGCGTACGGCCGGGAACGGACTGCGACACAGAACCCGCTTCCGGGTCATGTCCCGGCGTCGGCCCGCTCGTTGAGTACGGCGAACGGGTCGGCGATCGGTCGCCGACAGGCTCGGCACCGGGCCGCCGCCGCGTCACGGCCGGACCGCCGGTACGAAGGCTCGCCGACAGCGCGACGACGGGGCCGGGCCACGGCTCGACGACGGCCCGGGCAACGGCGCAGCGCCGACAGCGGCGACGCGGCAATGGTTCGAGAGCGGTTCGAGAGCGGTTGGGCAGTGGTTCGGCAGTGGTTCGGCAGTGGTTCGGCAGCAGGAGGACGAGGGCATGAGCGGGCAACCCGTCGATGGGCAGTGGCAGTGGCCGACGCAGGCTTGGGAGCCGCCACCGGTACCCGTCGCGCCACCGCCGGCCGTGCCGCCGGTGGTGCTCGTACCACCACCGGCCGCTGCGGCGGCTCCGGCCCGGCGGACGCCCCGCCGGACCTGGGCGACGGCCGTCGGGGTCGTCGCCGTGCTGGCGGCCGTCCTGGTGATGTGCGGGCCCGGGTCGGGCGACGAGCTGTCCGGGGTGGTGGCGCTCCCCGAGGCATCGCCGTCCCCGTCGCCCTCGCCGTCGGTGCCCTCCGTCCCCGATCTGCTGCCGGTGCCGGCGCTGCCGACCGCCGCGCCGGCCCCCTCGCCGGAGACGGCCCCGGCGGCCGCCGGGAGTCCGGCAGGGGACCCCGGCGCGTCGTCCGGGGCGGAGCGGGCGGGGGTGGACGGCGAGCCGGGGGCGGCCCGGTCCGCCGGTGCCCGGCCGAAGCCGAGCCGGACGCCCCGCCCGGCGCCGGCCCGCAGCCCCCAGGCCCCGGGAGCCTCGGCGCCGCCGGCTCAGGCGCCGTCGCCGGCCGGGGGCGCGGCCCCGAGCGAGGCGGCCGCGGCCGGCGGGGGCTCGATCTGCGACCGGGCCGAGCGCTTCGGCCGCTGGCCGGCCGGTTCGGAGCAGGCCCGGCTCTGCCACAGCATCTACGGCTGACCGGCGACGGCGGTGGCCGCGTCGCCGTGGCCGGCCCCGGCCGACCGCGGCCACGTGCCGCCACCGCCGGAGGCGGCCCGCGCTCACCCCGCCGGCAGCAGCCCCTTGTCCAGCCGGGGCGCCAGCACCCTGGCCAGGGTGTCGGTGATGTGCCCGGAGTCCCGGTAGAGCACCACGCCCTCCAGTACGGCCGGGCAGTCCGGCCCCGTCCCGGGGCAGAGCAGCGCCCCGAGGTCCAGCACCCGGACGCGGTAGCGCTCGGCGAGCCCGCCGTCGAGCAGCGGGTCCGGCTCGAAGGCCGACTCCCGGGGGAAGAAGCACGCGTCCGAGCGGCCGTCCGAGGCGGCCAGGCAGGTCGGGATGTCCTTGCCGGGCATCGGTGTGTCCGCCAGGTAGGCGAGCGGCGCGCCGATGGCCGAGAGGCGGTCCAGGGTGCGGCTCCAGCCCTCGGCGCGTTCCGGCTGGCTGCCGTACCGGTTGAGGCCGGCCATCACGATCAGCCGCGGCTTGGGGCCGGTGGCCAGCCGGGTGAGGGTGTTCTCGCGCCAGCGGTCGCACTCCTCGAAGGTCCGGCCGAGGACGTTGTTGCGCACGGTCAGGGTGGCCAGCGGGCAGCCCGGCTTGACCAGCACCTCCAGTGCCCAGTTCCGCTGCTCGGCCAGGGCCAGCGCGCCGGAGATCCACTGGCCCGCGTGCGAGTCGCCGACCAGCACGATCCGGTCGGGGCTGTTCTCGGTGCCGAACAGGCAGCGCGGGCTGCTGTCGGCGCCGAGCGCGATCTCGCAGCCCCGGCCGGGGGGAAAGTCCTCCCGGGCCCTGGCCAGCGAGGGCGTCAGGTTCAGGACCCGGCTGCCGGGGGCCAGCAGGGCAGGGCCGTCGACCGCGCCGGCCGGGACGGCGACGGGTCCGTCGGTGTCGCCGAGGGCCCGGACGGTCCCGCCGCCCAGGACCAGCCCGGCGATCAGCGGGATCACCAGCGCGCTGGCCCCGACCGCCAGGCCGCGACGCGGTGCCGGGCTGCTGCCGAAGCGCAGCGGCTGCTCGACCAGCCGCATGGTCAGCCAGGCCGGGAGGGCGCTCGCGGCGGTGAGCGCGACCAGGGTGGTCCACGGCAGGGCGCCGTAGCGGGCCTGGGCGATGGTCAGGACCGGCCAGTGCCAGAGGTACCACGCGTAGGAGAGCCGGCCGGCGGCGCGCAGCGGGCGGGCGGCGAGCAGCCGGCCCACGTCGGTGGCACCGAGCGCGCGGTGCGCCGGGCCGGCGAGCAGCACCGCGGCGGTGCCGAGCACGGGCAGCAGGGCGGCGCTGCCGGGGAAGGGGGTGTTGCGGTCGTAGTGGAAGACCGCCACGACGACCGCCGCCGCACCGCCCCAGCCGAGCAGCCGCAGCGCCCCGCCGACCGGTCGTCCGGAGCGGCCGGCCCGCGGCAGCCACCGCGCCAGGGCCGAGCCGAGCATGGCGGCGCAGGCCCCGGCGGCGAACTCCCAGAGCCGGCTGCCGGTGGAGAAGTAGCCGAGCGGCGCGGAGCCGGCCGTCCAGCGGATGCAGAGTAGCAGCGAGACGCCGCCGATCGCGGTGGTCGCGACGGCGATCGCGACGGTGCGCCGGCGCCCGGTCAGGTAGCGGGCGAGGCCGAGCAGCAGCACGCCCCAGAGCAGGTAGAACTGGTTCTCCACGCCGAGCGACCAGAAGTGCTGGAGCGGGCTCGGGTCGCGTTCGGCGCCGAGGTAGTCGGTCTGCTGGCCGACGAACCGCCAGTTGGCGAACTGACCGGCGGACGCGATCAGGTCGCGGGCCAGGTCGGTGCCGCGCAGCGGGTCGAGCAGCGCGCCGCCGGCGAGCGCGGTGGCGACCAGCACGACGGCGGCGGCGGGCAGGATGCGGCGGGCCCGGCGCGCGGCGAAGTCCCGCAGGCCGATCGGTCGGGCCAGCAGCAGGCCGGTGATCAGGAATCCGGAGATGACGAAGAAGATGTCGACGCCGACGTAGCCGCCGGTGAAGGCCGGCACGGCGGCGTGGAAGGCGAGGACGGCGAGGACGGCGACGCCGCGCAGTCCCTCGATGTCGGGGCGGAAGCCCGCCCGCTTCCGGGGCTCCTCGGCCGGCTGCGCCGCCACGGCGGTACCGGGCGCGGTCAGCTGCACGAGGTCGGTCGCCCGGTCGGGGTGGGCGGCCGCCACCACGGCGGCGGCTCCGGGTCCGGGTCCGGTGCCGGGCACAGCAACGGAGGTAGGAACGAGAACAGGCACGGGAACAGGCACGGGTACGGCGCGCGACGGTTCGGCGCTCGGCGGTACGGCCGTTGACACGGCGGGGCTCCTTGCAGGGCTGGCAGCGGTGGTTCGGGACCGCCTGGCCGATGGGGCGGCCGGGCGGTGGGGCCGCGCCGGTGGGGCGACGCGCAAGGGAAGCGGCAGGTACGCGCAGGGAGGGGTGGGGAGGAGGGCGGAGCGGGCCGGGCGGGTGTCAGAAGAGCAGCGGGTCGGCCCAGCCGGAGGCCAGCAGGCCGCAGAGCAGCAGCACCGCGGTGACGGCGACGGCCTCGGCCTGCCCGAAGCGCAGATCGGCGGAGCGGTCGGCAGCCGTCCGGTCGGCGGCCGTCCGGTCGTTGGCCGTCCGGTCGTTGGCCGTCCGGTCGGCGACGGTTCCGTCCAGGGCAGCCCGGGCGGGGGTGCGCCGGGTGGGCGCGGCGACGTCGCCGCCCTTGCCGCCGCGCAGCAGGGGCCAGAGGGAGCGGACGAGCGGGATCATCGTGTGCGCGGTGAGTCCGAGCAGCCCGACCAGTGCCCAGTACGGCTGCCAGCCGTGCAGCGCGACGGCCCGGGCGAGGCCCACGGCACCCGCGACGACGACGAGGCCGAGCCAGCCGACCCCGATCCGGGCGACCGTGCGGGCCAGCGAACTGCCGCCGGAGACGGCGCCGGTGGGCACCCAGTCGGCACTGCGGCGGCGCAGCGCGTGCGCGATGGCGACCACGTGGCAGAGCCCGCCCAGGAGTTGGACCCGGGTGACTTCGAAGCGCCAGCGGGTGCGGGACATCGCGGGCAGCAGGACCAGCGCGACCCAGATCGGCGGCAGGAACGGCAGGACCTGCCAGGGCTCGATCTCGTCGGGTGCGAAGAACAGCATGATCAGGGCCGGCAGCGGGATGGCGAAGACGTTCACCGCGCTGGTCAGGTAGCCGAGGATGCCGTTCCAGAAGCAGAGCCGGGCCGAGCGGCTGAGCGGCCCGCTGCGGAAGCCGGGGTCCCCGACCAGGGCCAGCGAGCCGAGGCACCAGCGGTACTGCTGGCTGATGAAGGCGGGCAGGCCGGTGGGCGACATGCCCTTGGCGACCAGCGCGGGGACGTAGCGGGTGGTCCACCCGGCGCGGGCCAGCGAGAGGCCGGTGTAGAGGTCCTCGCTGTGGTCGATCTCGGCGAAGCCGCCGACCCGTTCCAGCGCGGCGCGCCGGTAGAGCGCGTTGGTGCCGCAGCAGACGGTGCCGTCCTGGGCGTCCCGGGAGGGCTGGATCCAGCGGTAGAAGATTTCCTGGGTCGCTCCGGCGGCCCGCTCCAGCCACGACATGTCCGGGTCGGTGTCGAAGCACTGGGGGCTCTGCACGATGCCGACCTCGGGGGTGTCGAGGTAGGGCACCAGGTGGCGCAGGAAGTCGGGGCGCGGGCAGAAGTCGGCGTCGAGGACGGCGATGATGTCGCCGTTGCCCTCGGCCAGGCCGTGGTTGAGGTTGCCGGCCTTCTTGAACCGGCCCCGGTCGGGCCGGGCCCGGTACTGGAAGCCGTAGGACTCGGCGAGTTCGCGCACCTCGGGGCGGGCGGCGTCGTCCAGGACCAGGACGGTCAGCTCGCCCGGCCAGCGGACGGCGGCGGTGTGGCGGTAGGCGTTGTCCAGGACGGCCAGCGGTTCGCCGGCGGTCGGCAGCAGCAGGTCGACCCCGGGGTGGCGGGCCGGCTGCCAGGCGCGCAGCAGCAGGTCGTGCGAGTCACGGGTGAACCGGCGGGCGCGCTGGCCGTCGGCGAGGGAGAGCACCCAGGTGACGGCGTTGAGGACGGTCAGCACCAGGAAGGGCCAGAGCAGCGGCCGGCTGAGTGCGAAGAGGCCGAGCGTGACGGTGGCGCCGGTGTAGGAGAGGGTGGCGCAGAGCAGCACCCAGCGGCGCTGCGGGCCGAAGTACCAGTAGAGCTCCTGGTCGTCGGGTGGGCTGGGCAGGCGCAGCGAGTCGTCCGCGGGTGTGCGGCGCGGACCGGCATCGGTTGCGGGCATGGCGGTGCCATGGAGTACGGGCATGCGGAGATGGCCCCCCTGGGCTCGGACGGAACGTGGCCGTTCGTCCGTCAGCCTCTCATATTGGCCTAGACCAATCATGAACGAGGTATGACATCTCCGCATCGCCGCAGGTCAGGACTTTGACATTGCGTCACTACTCTGATGAAGCGTCACCATTACTGTTCGGTAAGGTCCTTCACCAGCTTCTCGAACCGCAGGTCGGGGCGGCGCGGGATGCCGAAACGCTCGTCTCCGTAGGGGAACGGCGAGTGGATGCCGGTGCGGTGGAAGCCCCGGCGCTCGTACCAGGCGATCAGGTCGGCACGCTGCTCGATCACCGTCATCTCCAGCTCGACGGCGCCCCACTCCTCCCCCGCGATCCGCGCGGCCTCCGTCAGCACGGCCCGCCCGACGCCACCGCCCTGCCGGCCGGGGCTCACCGAGAACATGCCGAAGTAGGCGGTCCGGCCCCGGCGTTCGAGCTGGCAGCAGGCGACCAGCTCGCCGGCCCGCTCGACGAGCAGCACCACGCCGTCGGGGTGGGTCACGGCGGCGGTGACACCCTCGGCATCGGTGCGCTGGCCGTCCAGCAGGTCGGCCTCGGTGGTCCAGCCGGCCCGGCTGGCGTCACCGCGGTAGGCGGACTCGACGAGGGCGAGCAGCGCGGGCACGTCGGCCACGGTCGCGGTACGGAAGACGAGGGCGTCCGACTCGGGCCGGGCGGTGTCAGGGGTGGCTGCGGGCACGATGGTCCTCTTCTCAACGGTGGGGCGGCGGCCGTTCGGGTGCCGACTCCTGGCATCGTGCCACAGCGCCGCCGCACACCCTCCGTGACGACGCCCACCCCGACCACGGCCCCGACCACAGCCCCCACGACGGCCTCGCCGACGGCCCCGGCCGCGGACACGGCTGCGCCCGGCGGCGGCCCCGGCCGCGGGCGCCGTGCCCGCGCGTCACCCCCGTGCGCGGCGCAGGGCGGCGCGGGCCGCGTTGGCACCGCACATGCCGTGCACCCCGGCACCCGGCGGGGTCGCGGCCGAGCAGAGGAAGACCCCGGGAACGCCCGTGTCGTACGGACGCAGCGCGACCCTCGGACGCAGCACCGTCTGGACCGGGCCGTTGGCGCCGGTGCTGATGTCCCCGCCGACGTAGTTGGGGTTGCGGCGCTCCAGCTCCCGGGGATTCGTGGCGACGGAGGCGAGGATCCGCTCCCGGAAGCCCGGCGCGAACTGCTCGATCCGGGCGACGAGCAGGTCCGCCGCGTCGCCGGACCAGCCGTGCGGCACGTGCGCGTAGGCATGGACCGGGTGGACGTCGCCGGCCGACCGGCCGGGGTCGGCGAGGTACTGCTGGGCCACCACCAGGAACGGCCGCTTCGGCATCCTCCCCCGGGCCACCTCCCGCTCGGCGAAGGCCACCTCCTCCAGCGTGCCGCCGACGTGGACGGTGCCGGCCCGGCGGCAGTCGGCGTTGCGCCAGGGGACGCCGCCCGCCACGGCGAAGTCCATCTTGAAGGCCGCCGGCCCGTGCCGGTACCGCAGGTACGCCCGCCGGACGGGCCCGGGCAGGGCGGGCCCGCAGATCGCCGCGGCCGCCCGGGGTGCCACGTCGAGCAGGACGATCGGGCACGGGCGCAGCTCGGCCAGCGAGACCACCCGCACCCCGGTCTCGACGCGGCCGCCCAGCTCGCGCAGCCTCCCGGCCAGGGCCGCCGTGATCGCCCCCGAGCCGCCCTCGGCGACCGGCCAGCCGCCGTGGTGCGCAGCGGCGATCAGCAGCAGGCCGGCGGCGGCGGTCAGCGGCCGGTCCAGGGGCTGGAAGCTGTGCGCGGCGGCCCCGGCGAACAGGGCGCGGGCCCGTTCGGTGTGCCAGCGGCGGGCGAGCGCGGTCGCCGGCCACAGCGCCCGGGCGCCGAACCGGGCGAGCCGCACGGGGTGCGCGGGCAGCCGGACGAGCGGGCGCATGACGTCCTCGGCCAGTTCGTCGAAGCCCTCGGCCAGGCCGGTGAACAGGCGCAGCCAGGCCTCCTCGTCCTGTTCCAGGGTGCCCGCGGTGGCCCGCACGGACCGGACGGCGGTGGCGGCGTCGCCGCCGGCCAGGGGGTGGGCCAGGTCGACCTCGGGCAGGCGCCAGCGCAGGCCGTGCCGGGCGAGGTCGGCGGAGCGCAGGAAGGGCGAGGCCACGCCGAAGGGGTGCACGGCGGAGCAGTGGTCGTGCAGCAGGCCGGGGAGGGTGGCCTCGCCGCTCCTGGCGCCGCCGCCGATCTCCGGTGCGGCCTCCAGGACGGTGACGGCGAGACCGCGTTCGGCCAGGGTGACGGCGGCGGCGAGGCCGTTGGGGCCGGAGCCGACCACGATCGCGTCGCTCATGCCGGTCCTTCCGTCGGTGCGCCGCCGTGTCCCCGGGTCCGCGGCCCTGCTGCCTTGCGGTCCTGCCGCCCGTGAACCCTCGGACCCACGGACCCACGGACCCACGGACCCACGATGCCAGCCTGGCGGACGGCCCGGCCCGGCGCACGTCCTGGGGCCCGGCCGCCCCGGCCGGCGCGCGTCGGTGCCGCCCCCACCGGAGCGGTGCCCGCACGAGGTGGCCGGGGCACCTGGCCACCCTGGCAAGGACATGGCTAATCTGCTCCCGTCCGGGTCAACTCCCGGACACCAAAGGCCCCATGGGACCTCATACCGGACCAGAGGAGTGTTCATGCTCAGCACTTCCCGCTCCGCCAGCCCCACCGGTACCGCCGCACCCTCGAAAACCCGCCGCCTTCCGCTTCTGGCCGCACTCGCCGCAGCGGTCGCACTGGTCACCGCCGTGACCGCGCCGGCCTACGCGGCCGAGCCCGCACCGGCACCCGCACCGACCACCGGCGAGCAGGCCGACCGCGGCCTCCCCGCCATCCACCCCGAGCTCGACTTCGCCGGCTCCACCGTCGCCGCCCACGAAGGAAGAGAGAACAGCGCGGGCGTCTTCGCCCTCGCCTCCACCCAGACCCCCGGGCTGGACGTCTCCAGCTACCAGGGCAACGTCAACTGGGCCTCGGTGAAGGCGAACGGCGCCCGCTTCGGCTACGTCAAGGCCACCGAGGGCACCACCTACACCAACCCGTACTTCACCCAGCAGTACAACGGCTCCTACAACGCCGGCCTGATCCGCGGCGCCTACCACTTCGCCCTACCGGACCGCTCCTCCGGCTCGGCCCAGGCCACCTGGTTCGTCAACCACGGCGGCGGCTGGTCCCGCGACGGCAAGACCCTGCCGCCCGCACTCGACATCGAGTACAACCCCTACGGCGCCACCTGCTACGGGCTCGGCCAGAGCGCCATGGTCAGCTGGATCCGCTCCTTCAGCGACACCGTCCACTCCCGCACCGGCCGCTACCCGACGATCTACACCACCACCAACTGGTGGTCCCAGTGCACCGGCAACAACGGCGGGTTCGGCACCACCAACCCGCTCTGGATCGCCCGTTACGCCTCCTCCGTCGGCACCCTCCCGAACGGCTGGGGCTACCAGACCTTCTGGCAGTACGCCGACTCCGGCACGTTCCCCGGCGACCAGAACCTCTTCAACGGCGCCTACGACCGCCTCCAGGCCCTCGCCAACGGCTGATCCGGACGACGTGACGGTGTCGCCGGCGGATCCGGACCCCTCGGCCGGCCGGCGCCGCGGCGGGCCCGGGGCCGTCGGCGACACCGTCACGCACGCGGCCGGTTCGGGGCGGTGCCGATCCCACCGGCGCCGTCGGCACTTTGCCTCCCCTTGCCCCGGGACGAGACCCGCGGCGAGGGGGCCACAACGCCGGAGCCGCGCCCGCAGGGCCGCCACAACCGAGGCGGAAGACCTCGGAACGCCCCACCGAAGCCGCTCTGACCTGCGGTGCGGCCGGTTCGGCCGGGCCGCGGACGGGCAGCTCGGGGTGCCCCGGCACCGGGGCCCCGGTGCGGGGCGGCCTTGGGCCTCTTGGATAATGATCGCCTCGCCGTCGGCACGAATCGATCACACATTCCATCGGAACCGACGCGAAACAAGACATCACTCTCCCGAGGAGACCAACTGTGTCCATCCGACGCCGCGCCGGCCTGGCCGTCGCCGTCGCGAGTTCCGCGATCGCCGGCGCCGTACTGCCGACGGCCGCCCACGCCGATTCCGGTGTGCTCCACGTCAACAACGCCGCCGGTGCCAACTGCGCGGACGCCGGCACGGGTACGGCCGCGCAGCCGTACTGCACCGTCCAGGCCGCCGCCGACGCGGCGCAGCCGGGTCAGACCGTGCGGATCGCGCCGGGCCGCGGCTACCCGGAGCAGGTCACGGTCACCCGGTCCGGGGTCCCCGGCAAGCCGATCACCTTCAACGGTGAACTGGTCGACAACTCCGCGACCACCCCCGTGGGTGTGCGGTCCTGGACCGCGAACGCGCAGCCCGCCCCGCACGGCTTCGTCCTCGTGGGCGTGCACGACGTCACGGTGACGGGTCTGCAGCTCGGCGGCCCGCAGGAGGGCGTGCTCGTCCAGGACTCCGAGCGGATCGTTCTCGACCGCATCGACGTGACCGCCGGCAACCCCGTCCACAACGGCGTCCGCGCGTACCCCGACGCGACCCCGGGCATCCGGATCACCGGCAGCAGCGCGGCGGTCACGCTGAGCCGCAGCATCATCACCGGCGTGGGCACGGCCGGCGTGGCCGTCGACCGCGGCGTCACCGGAGCCGTCGTCACCACCAACGAGGTGAGCGGCAACCCCGCCGAGGGTGTGCTGATCACCGACGCCCCGGGCACCGTGGTGGTCGCCAACACCTTCGCGAAGAACTGCGGGAGCGACCTGTCGCTGGCCGGGAACTCCTCGGGCGCGACGATCGAGAACAACGTCATCTCCAAGCTCCCGGCCTTCTCCTGCGCGGGAAGCTTCCAGTCGCCCTTCGCCCCCCTGACGGTCTCGGCCGGTTCGACCGCCGGCACCAAGGCGGACTACAACGTCGTCGCGCCGGCCATCGGCGGCTCCGGCTACTCCTGGGGCGGGACGACCTACACCAACGCGTACGAGTTCAAGGCCACCGGCCAGGGCGCGCACGACTACGGGTTCGACCCGAAGCTGGGCGCCGGCGCCGCCGTCGCGACGTCGGCGGCCGTCCCGAACCTGACGCCGCTCGCCGCCGCGGGCGTGACGGACGCGGCCGACACCTCGGCCCCCGGCATGCTGGACACCGATGCCTACGGCCGCCCGCGCGTCGACCACCCCAAGGTCGCCAACAGCGGTACCGGGAACGGCTACGTCGACCGCGGCGCGGTCGAACTCCAGGAGACCATGGCCGTCTCGGTCTGGACGGCGCCGTACCCGACGGCCGGACAGCCGCTGAAGGCCCGGATCAGCTACTCCTACACCGGGGGCTGGGCGCCGGCCGGCGCCATGCTGGACTTCGGCGACGGCAGCTACCAGGTGCGGGCCCCGCTCGGGACCGCCTCCTTCGACCACGACTACCCGGCGGCCGGCACCTACCCGGTGACGCTCACCGCGACCAGCGAGACCGGCCTCACCCGCACCTCGACCGCCACGGTGAACATCGCCCCGGTCAGCGCCATCCGGGTGAACCCCGCGGTCGGCCAGGACGACCCGACCGTCGCCCGGATCAAGGTCACGGACCAGACCGGCAGCCCCTGGCCGGTGAGCCGCTACACGGTCGACTTCGGCGACGGTTCCGCCCCGGTGGTGACCGACGGCTCGGCCCCGCCGAACGGCCTGACCCACGACTACGGTGTCGCCGGTACCTACACCGTGACCGAGACCGTCACCGACGACCACGGCCGCTCCGCGAGCGCGACGGTGCAGCGCTTCGTCTCCGGCCCCCGGACGGGCGTGCCGTTCACGGGCTACTTCGCGGGCCCCACCAGCCACCTCGGCCTCTTCGACAACGGGCAGTGGGCGCTGTCCAACCAGAAGGCGTCGGCCAAGCCCGGCACGATCTGGCAGTTCGGTGACCCGGGTGACATCCCGGTGGTCGGTGCCTGGGACAACGCCTGCCAGTGCCGGCTGGGCATCTACCGCCCGAGCACCGGAACCTTCGCCCTGAAGCACAACGACGGCGCCGTCTCCGCGGTGCAGTTCGGTGACCCGGGCGACCTCCCCGCGGTCGGCGCGTGGGACCACAACGGGCACGACCAGCTGGGCATCTACCGCCCGAGCACCGGCACCCTGGCCGTCCGGCACGACGACGGCTCGGTGACCACGATGCGCTTCGGCGACGCCGGCGACATCCCGGTGGTGGGCGACTGGGACGGTGTGCGCCACGCCCAGTTCGGGCTGTTCCGCCCCGGTCGCAACGCCGGCGACCCGAACCTGTTCATCCTGCGTCACGACGACGGCAGCGTCTCGACCGCCACCTACGGCGTCAAGGGCGACCTCCCCGTGGTGGGCGACTGGCTGGGCAAGGGCCGGACGACCTTCGGCGTGTTCCGTCCGACCACCGGTCTGTTCACCCTGAGCAACGCCTACGCGGGCCAGGTCGACGTCTCCTTCTCGATCTACGCCTGATCCGGTGTCCGACGGCCCGGGGTGCGGAGTTCCGCGCCCCGGGCCGTCGGCGTCCCCGTGACGTCCCCCGTCGTCGACCGGGGATTCGCTCTGTACACCATGGAGTGACATTGGCCCCGAGGAGCCACCGGTGCGGGCGGGACGCCCTAGCCTGATGCCGGATCAGCGGGGGCCGACGGCGCGCAGGCGGTGGCGGGCGTTCCCCCGGGCGAAGGGAGGGCCGTATCGTGCGTCCGTTGCCCGCACCCGAGGTGCGCGAGTCGAATGGCCGGGTCGGCGTCCGCCGGGGCGCCGACGGGAGACCGGCCGGGGGTGACCAGGCCAGGCTGACGCTGCTCGACGGGTTCGCGCTCGACTGCGGCCCGCGGTCGGTTCATGTGACGAAGACCCTGCAGCGGTTGCTCGCGTTCGTCGCCCTGCGGGGACAGGCGACCCGGGCCCTGGTGGCGGGCACGCTGTGGCCGGAGTCCGACGAGTCCAAGGCGTTCAGCCGGCTGCGCACCGCGCTGTGGCGGCTGCACCGGCTGGGCGTGCCGCTGCTCGCCGCGCACGGTGAGACGCTGCGGCTGCACGCCTCGGTGAGCGTGGACGTCGACGAGCTGCTCGGCGGGGGCGGGGACCGGCCCGCCCGGCGCGGTGCCGGGCTGCGCGAGCTGTTGCCGGGCTGGTACGACGACTGGGTCCTGCTGGAACGGGAACGGCTGCGCCAGATCTGCCTGCACACGACGGAGGAGCTGGCGCTCCGGGAGCTGCGGGCCGGCAACTTCGCGGGCGCGCTGGAGGCGGTGCTGGTCGCGCTGCGGGCCGAGCCGTTGCGGGAGAGCCCGCACCGGCTGCTGCTGGAGATCCACCTCGCGGAGGGCAACTACAGCGAGGCCATCTACACCTACCACGCGTACCGGATGCTGCTGCACCGCGAGCTCGGTGTGAGGCCGTCCCCCCGGATGCGACGGCTGCTGGACGCGGCCGTCGAACCGGCGTCCGGAGCGGGCGGGCCGTCACCCGGTGAGCGGGGGGAAGGTCCGGCGCGGTGACGGATCGACGCTCTGGCCGGAGACGTAGGCGAGCGGGGCGTAGTGGTACCGCACGCCGTCGGGTTCGACGGGCGCCGGGCCGTCCGCGCGCTGCGGCCACAGGACGTCGCCGACGGCGGTGCGGGCCGGGACGAGCCAGTGGTCGCCGCGCCGGTACGTGCCCGGCGTCGCCTCTCCCCCGGGTTCGAACCACACCTGCACGCCGTCCTCCAGGTCCAACCAGCCGCCCTCCACCAGGGGCAGCGCGCCGTCGTCCGCGACGTCCGCCGAGGCACCGGGGGCCGGCCGGTGGTCCCAGCGGCGCAGGAACGGGTGCGCGCCGAGCCCGCACGCCTCGTCGCCGTCCTGCTCGTCGAGGGTGACCAGCAGGTCCACCGCGTCCACGGCGAGGACGCGCCGCAGCCGGGGGGCCCGCCTCGGCGGGTCGGTCAGCACGACGTCGTCGGCCACCCGGCCGGCGGTCGTGTCGTCCACGAGTTCGACCCGGTCGCCGACCTCCAGGCCGAGCTTGCCGTCCCGGCCGAGCGTGCTGACCCGGGCCGTCGCACCGGTGAGCGACACGATCGGGAACACCACCGAGGCGTTCTCCCGGGACCACTTGAAGGTCGCACCGCGGCGGGCCGCGCCGGTGTCGGCGGTACCGGCGGCGGCCGTGCCGGTGGGGACCGGGCAGCCGGTGGAGCCCGTGGGCCGGGCCGGGCCGCCGGTGTGCACCTCGATCCGGTACAGCTGGTTCTCCGGCCCCCGGAAGCGGCTGTCCACCGGCAGGTGGTACTGGCAGTCGGCGGGGGCGACCGGCTGCCTCGCCCGCGCCCGCATCCGGCCGGTCGGCCGGAAGTCGGCCAGCCGGGCCGGGAGTTCCTCGAGCGCCTCCTCGGTGGTCCGCGCCGTCACCGCGACCGCGGCCACCTGCCAGACGGTCTTCGCCCGGGCCGCCGTGTCCGGGCCGGGGGCACCGAGCGCGACCTCCCGGATCGCCGGGTCCTGCAGCGCCGTGATCAGCCGCTCCCAGACCCGCAGGCAGAGCACGAACGGCTCGTCCTGCGGCAGTTCGTCGGCGCTGTGGCCGATGCGCAGCCGCAGGTCCGGCTGGGTCCAGTAGGTGACCTCGGCGTCGTTCTCCACCAGGATGCCGTCGACGTACATGCGCCCGGCGGAGATGGTGAGGTCCTCCTGCGGCTTCCGGCCGGCGACCGCCCCGATCGCGAAGCCGCCGCCGGCGGCGGGCGCCACGGCGGGCCCGAGGACGTCGGCGACCATGGTGCGCAGCTGGTGCAGCAGCACGGCGCCCTGCTCGTTGAAGTCGGCGTCGAGCTGCACCCGGCCCTGCTGGGCGAGCACCGCCGAGTAGTGCTTGCGCGGGTCGAACGTGGTCCGCGAGAAGTCGCCCTGCATGGTGTCCTCCGGTACTCGCTGGGCTCTGGTCGGGGCACGGGTCACGGTTGCGGCCGCGGGTCACGGTCGCGGGCCACGGTTGCGGGCCACGGCCCCAGGTGACGGGTCAGGTCGGGTCGGGTCGGGTCGGGTCAGGTCGGGTCAGGTCACGATGACGAGGCCGGCGTCGCAGCCGGCCGGTACGTACTCGGCGAGCCGGATCCGCAGGTTGTCCTCGCGCTGGGGCTGGAAGAGGTCGTGGAACGCCCCGAGCTCCGAGCCGTCGTCCGCGCCGCGCCGGATCTCCTCCGGGCAGTCCGGCGCGAGCTGCGCGTACCCCGGCAGGCCGTAGCGGGTGCTGGTGAACCTCGGGACCACCCGCTGCGGTTCGCCGGCCGGCGGGGCGTCGGGCAGGCAGTGGAACCGGCGGGGCGTGCGCGATCCGGGCCCGAGCCAGCAGAACCGGACGCAGCCCGCCTGCCGGCGTTCGACCTGCAGGCAGCCGGTCAGGACGGAATTCTCGACCAGGCCGGCCGCCCGGGTCAGCACCGTGCCGAGGACCGTCGTGCGGCGGGCGCTGAACACCGCGTGCGCCGGGCGGCCGTCCGGTGCGGACAGCGCGGCCGCGCGGCGGCCGACGGCGTCGAGGATGCTGTCGGACAGCCGAACGGGGTTGGGCTCGGCGGTCGCCCCGTCGGCATCGACCAGGATCGAGCCGATGATGCTGTGGTCGACCTCCAGGCAGGCGGGGGTGTCGACGAGCTCGATGCTCGCCTCCTCCTCGTGCTCGGGCCCGCACTCCTGGTCCAGCGACCAGCCGGGCACCAGGGTGCTGTGCCGCACCACGACCTGGCCGACGCCGCCGCGGATCCGCAGGCCCCGGCCGGCGACCAACAGCCCGTCGAGCACGATCCTCGGCAGCCCGCCGACCGGCCCCGACGAATCGGCGGTGGGCCCGTCGGACTCGGCGGTCGGCCCGGCGGGCCCGTCGGTGTCGGCTGGCCCGTCGGCGACGGCCGGACGCGGGCCGACGATCTCCAGGGCGTCCGGGCGGTTGCTGTTCCAGTCGAGGACGCGCAGCACGGGCCGGCTGCCCGGGGCGGCGCGCAGGGTCAGCCGGTCCCCGTGGTCCAGCTCGACGGTGAGCGACTCGTGGTAGTCCCCGGCGTCGGTGATCTCGATGACGGCCTCGCGCTTGCCGGGGTCGGCGAGCTTGTCCGTCCGCCACTGCCGCAGGGCCGCGCCGATCCCGGTGAAGTCGTTCCCGGCGGCCCGGCCGACCGTGTAGAAGGCCCGGGGGCGCCGCGGTTGCGGCGGCCGGGGGTATTCGCCGCCGCCGAGGTCCGCGCTGAAGCCGTAGTGGTAGTCCACCCAGACGCCGTCGGCCGGCGCGTGCCGGGCGGGGAAGGCGATCCGGCCGAGCACCGGGTCGATCGCGACCCGGTCGTCCGCCGGGTGGTGGCGCCAGCCGGTCAGATCCGCCGCCACCACGCGGCTCAGCGGCACCGGTTCGCCGCCGACGTAGACGCACAGGCTCTTGCCCGGTCCGTAGAACTGCGCGGTCCGCTCGGCGAAGGCGACGCGGCGGATGAACCCGGGGACGTTGCTCTCGTCCGCGAGGTGCGTCGGGGAGGGCTCCGCGACCGGCTTGGTGATCAGCGGCGCGCTGTTGCCGAGCACGCTGAAGGTGAAGTGCCGGCGGGCGCGGTCGTCGCAGTGGGCCGGTGCGCGGGTGACCGGGTGGGCCCGCAGCCGCCACAGGAACAGGCCGATTTCGGGGATGCCGGACCGCCCCCGGCCGCGCGCCGAGTCGATCCTCCGGACGTCGACGGTGTGGGCGAGGCTGTCGAACGGGCCGTCGATCCGGTCGAGCGCGTCCACGGCGTGCAGGTCCACGGTGCGGCCCCGGGTGAGCCGGCGCCGGTCGGCGCGCGGGTCGCGGCCGTGGAGCCGGACCGCCTGGGTGACGCCGAGCAGCGTGCGGAACTCCACCGCCCGCGCGGGCCACCCCGCGACGTCCGCGGCCAACTCCTCCAGCAGCGCGAGCGTGCCCTTGCGGCGCCGGTTGCCGACGGTGTGCGCGACGTCCCGCCGCCCGGCGATCACGGCGGGCAGCAGCCGGGCCGCCTCGGCGGAGCCGGACAACGCCTCGGCGGAACCGGGCAGGACGCGGTAGCCGACCAGGTCGCCGAGGTAGGGCGCGACCCAGCTCCGGCAGGTCTCGATGAACCAGTCCTCGTAGAGCTGTTCGAGGTCGGCCTCGATGACGTCCGCCTGCTCCTGCACCACGCCGAGCAGCGCGCGCAGCGGCCCGCCCTGCTCCGCGTCCCGGCGCCGGACCACGGCGGGCAGCAGCTCGTACATCCGGTCGGTGGTCACGGGATCCTCCGCAGGGTCAGGGCTTCCGGGACGTCGGACGGGAGGACCGCGAGCTGCGCGGGGCGGACGTCGCGGTACACGGTGAGGAGCTGTCCGGGGGTGAGGGCCGGGGTGGCCAGGAGCGGGTTCAGCGCGGCGAGTTCGTCGAGGGGCACGCCGTGGCGCTGGGACACCCGGGTGAGCGTGTCGCCGGCCACGACCCGGTGGTCGAGCCGCTCGAAGTGGGCCGGGAGCGAGGCGACGCACGGCTTCGCCGACGTCAACCCCGTTGCCAGTTCGGCGAGCTGAATCGGCGTCACATCGGATCGCACGCTGTCGAAGACGTCCAGGTCGACGTAGTCGACGCCCTCGACGCCCTGCACCACCGCGATGGCCTCACTGAGGTACGCGGGCCGGCCGAGCTCACGGGCGGCGAACCCGAACGCGTCGGCCAGGGCGGCCCGCACGGCGGGTTCGACGAGCTCCCAGGAGTGGTCCGGCAGCACCTTCACTCCCGCGTCGAGCACGATCAGCCGCAGCTCCCGGGCGGCGACCCGGACCGGCAGGCCGGCGTCGCCGTAGTCCACCAGGGCCCGTTCGAGCGCGGTGATCGGGCCGGAGAGCGGGTCGAGCGGCGCGTCGCCGACCGCTGCCACCGTCACGTGGACGACCTCGCGCGTCCCGTCGAAGAGCCGCACCGCGCTCGCCTTGCCGATGCCGGCCCGGGCCCGGGTGAAGTCCTCGTAGTCCTGGACGGAGACCAGCCGGTCGAGCGCGCGCAGCCGCAGCGGGATGACGGTGCGCGCGTCGGCCGGTCCGTCCGCGTCCGCACCGCCGGTGGCCGGCAGCGGGTTGGTCACGCCGCTCACCCCGAGCGGACGCGCGGCGAGCTGGTCGATGCCGCCCGCCGCGACATTGCCGACGGCGCCCGCGCCGGTGCGGTAGGTCGCGGTGACGTTCTGGCTCCCCGACGGCAGCCGGGCGCCGTGCACACCGTCGCCGAACGCGACCGACGCGCCACCGGATCCGCCCTGACCGCCCGGTCCGGCGGCGAGGTCCGTGCGCAGTTCGCGGACGTGGTCGGTCGGCCCGGCGAGTGCGAGCGCGGCGGTCTCCTGCCAGGCCACGCCGTTGACCCGGGTGGTCAGGGTGCTGCTCGCGCCCAGCGGGTTGTCGGCCGCCGTCCAGGTCAGCGGGGTCCGGTCGGAGACCAGGTGCAGCCGGAACACCTGGCCCGGCCGGCCGGCGTCGCCACTGCCGAGGATGTCGCCCCGGGTCTCCCCCTGGGTGGCGCCCACGACGTTGCCGTAGATCTTCACCGTGGAGCGCCGGTAGGTGTGGGCGAGTTCGTCGGCCAGCAGCAGCCGGGTCTGCGGCCCCTGCCCGCGTTCGAGCACCGGCCGGCCGTCGACGGTCCGGTCGAGGCGATGGGTGACGCCCGCGACCATGGCCAGTTCCGCGGCGTGGACACCGCTGGTGTGGGGCACGTCCGTGCGTTCGCCCGACACCACGATCCATCGGCCGGCCTTGAGCCCGTCGTAGCACTCGGCCAGGTCGATCGACGCCTGCCCGACGTCGTCGAGCACGGGGGCGCCGACCGGGGTGAGCGGTTCGCCCTGGGCCCACAGCGGGGTGCCGCGCCGCAGCGGCCCCCGGTCACGATCGAGCGGAGTGTCGAACTCCAGCTTCGTGACGGTGATTTCGGAGATCTTCCGGCCGGCGTCGTTCGGGTCGGTGACGTCCAGCCGGGCCTGCACGACCCGGTCCGGGAAGAGCACCGTCGAGGCGGCGCCGTCGCCGGCTCCGACGAGCACCGGCCGGCCCGGCAGGATCGCGTCGTGGACGGCGTCGAGCAGGATGCCGGTCACCCCGCCGTCGGCCGACCCGTCATCGGCCGCTGCGGCGGTGTCCTGCCGCGGGGGCGGCGGCTCAACCAGCGCGACGGTGGCCCGGACCCGCAGGACGCTCAGCCCGGCGAGCGCCGGCGGGTCGGTGATCCGCTCGCGCCGCCACGCCTCGTACACCGGCGCGAGCCGGGGGTCGGCGGCCGCGAGCAGCCGGGGGTGCACGTCCGCGTCCGGCCGGAACAGCTCCCGCGCCGGGGTGGCGAGGGCGCGCGCGGTGCGCGGCGGGCGGGACGGGGTCCGGCGCAGGGCCGGGAGGACGGGCGTCAGCGCGACCAGGCCGGTCGCCCGGTAGGGGTCCGGGCACTCCTCGCACTCGGTGGCCCGGGCCGCGTCGCCACCCCCGCCCTGCCGGTCGCCTCGGCCGGGCCGGTGATCGGGGCCGTGTTCGTGATCGGGGCCGTGTTCGTGATCGCGGCCCCGGGGGAGGTCGTGGCCGCAGACCAGGGTCCGGGCCAGCCCGCGCAGTTCGGCCATCTCCGGGGGGCTGCGGCGCGCGATCCGCGCGGCCAGTGCGGTCAGCTCGCCGCCGCTGCCCACCACGGCCGCCACCTCGACGCCCAGCCAGTCGGCCAGTGCGCAGCTCGCGCCCCTCGCCGCCGTCGCCGCCGCCTCGGTGAGCCGCCGGAGGTACCGGGCGGCCCGGTCCAGCACGTCGGCCGGGGTCGGGGTGGGGGCGAGGAGGGCCGCCAGGGGTGCGAGGACCTCGGTGACGATCCGGGCCGCGACCGGGTCCAGCGACGCGACCGGGGCGCCGGTCGCGCGGTCGAGCGCGGTCGCGAGGTCGATGACCGCGGTGGTGAAGGCATCGAGCGGGGTGGCGGACGACACCAGGGTCACGGCGGTCCGGCCGGCGGTGAAGTCCACGGTGGAGTCGGCGACGGTCCTGGCGTGCACGTCCGGCCGCAGGCCGGCGGGGGCGAACGCGAAGAGCAGCCGGTCCCCCTTGCGGAGGTTCGCCGAGACGCCGTCGACGGCGAAGTCCACCAGCGTGGTGTCGACCCCGGCGGCGGTGATGTCCGGCGGGTCGGTCAGCCGGACGGCGAGGGTGTTCCACTCCTCGCGGGCCACCAGGTCCTCGTCGGTCTCGAAGGTCTGCGGCAGCCCGCCGTTCTCGGCCCGGCTGCGCACCGCGGACCCGGCCGGGACGAGGCTCCGCGCCCCCGGGTCGAGCGTGTAGGCGAGGTGGGTGCTCGCGGCCAGCGGCGGCCTCGGCAGGTGCCCGGCGAGCCGGCCGAGCAGGCTGATCGACTCCGGTTCGGTCGCGGTGCGCAGATACCCCTCGTTGGCGATCCGCTCCTGGTAGAACGTCAGCACGTCGCCGACCGTCGCCCAGCAGTCGAGCAGGGCGACGGCCGGGTCGTCCGGGTCGCGGGTGGTGAGCGGGTCGAGCGCCCGGCGGCTCGACAGCCGGGCCAGCATCGACGCGCGGAACGTCGGCCAGGTGCCGGCCCGGTAGGACAGGGCCGGCAGGCCCGGCCGGTTGAACACCGGTACCGGGGTGACGGCCTCGAC
The DNA here is from genome assembly GCF_053587085.1 of Kitasatospora sp. NPDC003701. Classification (NCBI taxonomy): domain Bacteria; kingdom Bacillati; phylum Actinomycetota; class Actinomycetes; order Kitasatosporales; family Streptomycetaceae; genus Kitasatospora; species Kitasatospora sp. NPDC003701. Next base: position 256,527 of record NZ_JBSFNM010000004.1, on the reverse strand, counting down.
GCCCGCCCGGCAGCCGCATCGGCAGCTCATCGGCCACCCTCCAGATCGAGTGCGAGCCGGCCGTTCTCGGGCCGGGACGGGTCGTTGTCCAGCCGGGCGGCCTCGAACGCGCCGATCGGCAGGAGACCGGTGACCAGGGCGTCCCCGGGATCGGCGGGGCCGGCGAACAGCCGGGCCAGCCGGGTGACTTCGGCGTGCCGGACACCGGGCACCGCCACGGCGGCGGCCACCAGCCGGCTCGCCCGCACGGGTGCGCCGAAGGAGAGCGCGTCCGGCGCGAACAGTGCGGCGAAGGCCGCCAGCAGACCGGCCCTCACGTGCCCGGCCACCGCGTCGGGCTCGACCCGGACGTGCAGGGCGATGTCGAGCGGCACCTGGGTGGCGCCGAGCACGGCGAGGTCGTGCCCGATCCGGCGGTACCGGAACAGCGCCTCCCGGACGGCGTCCAGCAGGTGGTCGGGGGCCGTCGCGGTGCCGAAGGCCTCGACCGCCACCTGGGCCTCGTACCAGCTGCCCGTCCAGCGCAGCGCCGCGGCCGCCCGCCGCACCCCGGGGGTGCGGGCGGCGAGGGTCGCGTAGTCCTGGGGGGTGACGGCCCGCAGCAGCCGGCCGGTCGGCTCGACCGGGGCGAGCCGGCGGACGTCGTCGACGGGTTCGGGATCGACGCCGCCGCGGGCCGGCAGCGGGTTGCGCACCACGCGGATGCCGTGCTGCCCGGTCGAGCAGAACACGATCCGGCTGATCACCTCGGCGCCGACGTTGCCCGCCGTGCCGTTGCCCACCCGGTAGCGCACGGCGCACCGCCGGCCCGGGGCGTCGGCGAGCGGGAACGCGGCGCCGTGCCGGCCGTCACCGAAGCGCAGCCGCAGGACGCCGTCGTCGTCGGTCTCGCCGACCAGGTCACGGTCGGCCGGGCCGCTGTCGAGCAGGTCCCGGCGGGGGCGCCAGTCGTGGCCGTCCTGGTCGGTGAGCCGCAGGACCGGCAGCGCGCGGCGCGGGTCCTGGGTGGTCGCGGCGGCCGCGGGCCCCCGCAGGGCCGGGGCGCTCTCGCGCAGCCGGTCGCGCTCCTCCTCACCCCAGCTCTGGCCGATCTCCCAGCCCTCCGCGTCGACATGCAGGACGGCGCCGGCCCGCGCCCGGCGCAGCAGTTCGGCCCACCGGGCGAGCTTCACCGCGAGGAGTTCGTCGAAGCGCCCGAGCAGTGCGCGCAGGGCGTGCGCGGGCCGGTGCTCCAGCCCCACCCGGAGCAGGGTGGCCTCGCCGAAGAGCGTGACCAGGTAGCCGCGGTCGGCGGGTTCGGGGTGCCCGTGCTCCGGGGGGAGCCGGTGCCAGATCGCGGTGAGCCGCTGCCGGGCCCGCTCCGGCAGGCCCAGCAGCAGCCGGGCCTGCGCGGCGGCGACGGCGGCCGGCGAGGGGAAGGGCTCGCTCCGGGTCACCGGTGTCAGGCGCAGCGCGGGCGCGAAGCGGACCGGCAGGGGCGGGTACGGCGGCCGCCCGGCGGCCGGGCTGTCGTCGGGGCAGCCCCACTGTTCGGGGGGCGGGCAGCCGGGTTCGGCCGGGGGTGCGACCGGGATGTCGATGGTCTCGGGCGGCGCGTGGCACCAGTCGATGCTCCGGCCGTGCTCGACGAGGACCGCATTGCCCCGGGCCACCCCGATTTCGAGGTCGGCGCAGTCGGGGCCGCCCCTGCCGCCGACCCGCAGCGGAAAGGCCAGGGCGTCCTCCGGGGCCCAGGCGACCCGCAGGATCGGCTGGTCGTACAGCCGGTCGACGTCCTCGTCGACGGAGAGGAGCCGGACGGCCTGGCGGTGGGTGCGGTCGGCATCGGCGGCCGTACCGGTGGTCGCGCCGAGGATCTCCTCGAACACCAGCACGTCGCCGGGCCGCAGCCGCAGGATCCGCCGCCCCCGGGGGCCGTGCGGGGCGCTGTCGACGAGGGTGGCCGAGGTCGCCCCCGTGGGCAGGCGGCATTCGGCGTCACCCCAGGTCCACAGGTGGATCAGGCTGTGGTCGCGGTACAGCGGGACGTCCTCGCGGTGGACCGGCTCGAAGACCTCGTACGGCGGGAGGTCGCGGCGTTCGAGGTCGGCGGCGAGCACGGCGGCGCTCGCGCCGGGCGGTGCGCCGGGGGTCCGCGTGGTGAAGCGGAAGTCGCCGGCGGGCAGGGTCAGGTCCTCGTCGGTCTCCAGGCAGACCCACGCGCGGGCCGCACACCCGTCGTGCATCGCGTAGTCGACCAGCCGGGCGTGGCGGCGCACCGACACCCGGCGGCGCGCGGTGTCGAGGTAGGCCTCGGTGGCCACCGCGTCCTGCCGGTAGCTGAGCCGGTCGCCCTCGGCGGCGAGCAACTCCACCAGGGTGATGCCGAGGTCGGGCACGTGCCGTTCGGTCCACCCGGGCACGGTGAGGGCGAGCCGGTCGAGCATCAGGCGGCGGAAGCTGTCGTAGTCCTTGGCCAAGTAGTCAATGTCAGGCACAGCGTCAATGTCGGGCACAGCGTCGATGTCAGGCACAGCGTGGACGTCAGGCACAGCGTGGACGTCAGGCCCCGCGTCGAGGTCGGGCGGCGCGTCGATGTCCGCCGGGTCCACGCAGCCGCCCCCGCACCGGTCGTCGGCGCAGTCCAGGCCGGCGCTCTCCGGCCGGAAGGTGAACTCCCTGCTCGCGAAGCGGCGGTCGAAGCCCGGGTGCGGTTCGGTGCCCGGCCGGCCGTGCGGATCGGTCCGCACGACGCTCAGCCGGTAGACCGACAGGTCGCCCGGCCGGTCGATCCGGAGCAGCAGCCGGTGCGGCGACTGCTGCTCGCCGTCGTCGGGCCGGTGCACCTCCAGGACGGTGATCCCGGTGATCCGCTGTCCGCCGTCGATGCGGAAGTTCGCCGGCGTCAGCCCGTGCGGCGCCTCGCCGAGGAGGGCGACGACCAGGTGGTCGCCCCGGCCGCCGTCGCCGCCGTCGCGGACGTCGACGCTGTCGATGCCGCTGAGGCCGGCGGCGCGGACCTTGGCCCGGCGCCGTGCGTCGGTACGGGTCATCGCGTCACGCTCCCCTCGATGACGTCGGTGCGCACCTGGCCGGTGGCGAGGAGCAGGTAGCGCAGCTCGATGCGGAGCGTGCTCTCCTCGGCGGTGACCTGGAGCGAGTCGACCACGATCAGGTCGCCGAGCCAGCGTTGCAGCGCGCCCTCGGCGGACACCTGGAGCGCGGCCGCGAGTTCGACGCTGTCGGGCTCGAAGACCAGGTCGAGCAGCCCGCAGCCGAAGTCGGGCCGGTTCACCCGCTCGCCGGGCGTGGTGAACAGCAGCTGCTCGATCATGTCCCGTACGTGGTCCGGGTGGTCGCGGTCCGCGGTACGGCCGCGCGCGTCGATCCGGAAGGGGAAGGCGATGTCCATCGGTGCGCTCCGCTCACGATCCGGTGACCAGCAGCTGCATGGCCATCACCAGCGGCGGCCCGGGTGTGGGCGAGCCGAGGCAGACCCCGCCGCCGGGCACGGGGGGCGGCGTGGGCGGCGGCGCCTGGGTGAGCATCGGCGCACCGTTGACGAGGACGACGGAGACGTTGGTCCACCGGACCGTCGCGCAGGGCGTGGGAGCGGCGCAGCCGGCGACCACGATCCGGTCGGCGGTGGTCGCCACCGCCAGTCCGTCGACCAGGGCTCCGGGCGGACCGGCCGGCAGTACGGTCGCGGTGCCACCGTGCGGGCAGGTCATGGTCATTCCGGTGTGGACGGCAAGGCCGGGCATGGTTCCCCCTACTTCGGCACGACGAGGGTGCCGTTGTTGATGATCACCGAGGTGCCGGCCAGCCGGATGCTCGCCAGCCCCGGGCCGCAGGACAGTTCGATGCCGGCCTCGCTGAGCTTGATGTACGGCCCGGACGCCCCGCGCAGTTGCAGCCGGATGCCGCCGGTGGGTTCGGTGGCGTCGGTGAGCAGCACGTAGTTCCCGGCGGGCGTGCTGAGCACGACCTGCGGCACCTCGGGCGGGACGAGCGCGGCCACCGGTGGCTGCTCCAGCGTTCCGCCGCGCCAGAACCCGGTCCACACGGCGCGGTTGACGTCCCCGTCCTCGAACGTGACCCACACCCCGGACTGCACGGAGGGCACGACGTGCATGCCGGCCGTCGCGTAGTGCGGGGTGGCCCAGATGCACGGGTCGGCGCCGAGGACGTCGTCGACCCGGACCATGATCCGGTTCTGTTGCAGGGGGTCGAAGTTCGAGACGACGACGCCCCGGTAGAGGTCCCGGAAGTCGGGCTGCTGGTTGGCGTTCGACGTGGTCACGGCGCCACCCGGTCGGTGAGGGCGCCGAAGCCGTCCCTGGCCAGGGCGAAGCTCTGGGTGTACGCGCCGCGCCTGACGTCGTGGGTGACGCTCTTGACGTAGTAGAGGCCGTCGTAGGCGGGCCCCGCGCCGCGCACGCCGACCAGCCCGCGCGCGGCGAGCACCCGGCCGTAGCGCAGGACGTCCAGCTTGCCCTGTCCGGTGACGGCGTCCGCCGCCTTCGACGTCACGCTCACCGCGCGCAGCATCGCGTCGGTGATCGATCGGTCGGTCAGTTTCACGATCGGCTCCTCCCTGAGGGCGACCGCCGGTCGGGCGGCGAGTGGCGGCTTCAGCAGGCTCAGGGCGGGGACCGGCACCGAGATGCCGAGCTTGGTGTTCGGCTCGGTGATCCGCACCGTGTACTGGGTGCGGGCCAGGCCGTCGAAGGAGAACGACAGCGACTCGACGTTGTCCGCGGCCCCGGAGTTGACGGTCAGCGCGGGCTGCGGCTCGCCGACCCGGATCTCCGGCCCCCAGTAGCCGATGCTGGTGCCCGGCGCCGGCCCCGGGACGAGGTAGCAGGTGTACCCCACGTCCTCGCCGAGGCTGCGCAGGTACTCCAGGTCGGTGCTGGACTGGACGGGGATCCGGTCGAGCGGGTTCGGGACGGTGGGGACGATCGGCGGGACGGCGGCCGGGACCACCCCGTAGAGGGCGTACTTGAGCAGGACGAGGGTGGCCCTGACGTGGTGCGGCATGGCCGGGTAGCAGGCGTGCTCGGTCCGCAGGTCCATCAGCAGCGTCAGGTCCTCGCCGGTGACGGTGAGCGTCGAGGCACCGGGCGTGTCGCTCGGGCTCAGCTCGTGCCGGGTGATCACGCCGTCCATCAGCACCTCGGTCGACCCGGCCACCACCACCGCGACGATCACCCGCGTCGGCGGGTCGAGCAGCCCGGCCGGCAGCAGGGTGCTGGTGATCACGGATCTCTTGCTGACCGCGAAGGTGAGCTGGAAGCCGCTCCGCGACCCGGCGCTCGACGTCACCTGCACCGACTGCAGCGCGTCCATCAGCGCCTGCGGGGCCGGCGCGGTGACCACACCGCCGATCCGCAGCAGCAGTTGGAGGCTCCTAGCCATGGACGGCTCCCGGCAGCAGCGGCGAGCCGGCGGCCGGACCGGCCGCGGCGGGCAGCGTGATCCGCAACCGCCGCCCGGGGACGAGGAGTTCGTCGGGGTCCAGGGCGCGGTTCGCGTCGGCGATCTGCCACGCCAGTTCGGCATCGCCGAGCTCCGCGAAGGCGATGGTGTCCAGCCGCTCGCCCGGCCCGACGACGTGCTCGCGCAGCTGCGCCAGCTCCTCCGGGTGCGGCACGAAGCGCCGCCGCAGATACGTCACCGTCCGCCCGTCCGGCAGGCGGCGGTCGGCGGTGGGCAGCCCCCGGTAGCGGCTGGTGATGGCGAACATGGCGCTTCCTCTCGCTGGTCCGGCACTTGCTCTTCCGGCTCCTGCCGGTCCGGTGCTTGCTGCTCCGGCTCCTGCTGCTCCAGCACCTGCTGGTCCGACTTCTGCCGCTCCGACTCCTGCCGGTCCGACTTCTGCCGGCCCGGTGCCGGGATCGGTCCGGGCGCCCCGGTGCCCGGGGAAGTCCCGGCCCGTCAGACGCGGGGTGTGCCGAGGTCGGAGATCGGATGGCGGACGGTCTGCGCGAAGCCCTCCTTGCGCCCCTGGTAGGTGAGGTAGAGCACGCCGCCGTGGTGCCGGTGCCCGAGGTCGTCGACGGTGAGCACCCGCACACCGAGGCCCACCTTCGCCCGGATCGGGTTGAGGGCCTGGTCGAAGAACTCCTCGGTGACGGAGAACTCGGTGATCCGCACGGGCACCACCCGCTTCGGCCCCAGCACCAGGACCAGCAGCGCGGACTCCAGCGGCGCGACCTCGATCTGCCCCTCGCGTGCCAGCGCGTCCTCGCGCTGCAGCTGCCGCACCGTCGGGTACATCGTCAGCTCCAGCGCGGAGAGCACCGGATACAGGCCGTCCGGGTACTTCTCCGGCTCGGCCGTCGCGTCGAACTCGGCGTCGAACCTGAACTGTTCCTGCGCGGGACCCTTGAGCCGCAGGACTTCCAACCGGTCACCCGGCTCGCTGCCGATGCCCTGCGGCGTCAGCGTCCTGGTGAGGGTGTCCGGGTTGTACTGGAACGGGATGGTCCGCAGCACCGTGCCGCGGTCCGGGTCGACGAGCACGAACCCGCCGCGCACCGGGTTCAGCGCCCCGGGGAAGGTACTCACTCCCGCACCTCCGTCGGCGACGGCGCGGCCGTGGGCCCGCTCATGGTGTCTCCCCCTGCTCGTGCCGGCGGGTCTCCCGGGTCTGCCCGGTCCGGCGCAGCACCGGCACGCCCGTGCTGCGGGCCGCGATGTCGGTGGCGATCTGGTCGGCGTGCGCGCGGATGTGCTCGATCACGGTCTGCTCCCACCAGGTGCTCTCGTACGGGTGGTCGAGCAGCCGCCTGGACTCCTCCAGCAGGTGCTTCAGGCCGGGCGGCCGGCCGCTCAGGTCGGGGAGGGTGACCTCACGGAGGGTGAAGGTGCGCGGTCCGGTGTGTTCGGCGAGGTGGCGGCGGCCTTCGGCCACCTCGCGCTGCTCGGTGTAGAAGGTCGGCGCCGTGTCGGCGATCTGCTGGTCCAGCACCAGCAGGACCACCCCGGCGGTGCCGGAGCGGAGGTCGGGGGTGGCGGCCAGCACTCCGAGTGCCGCGGCCCGGGACCGGTCGAGCCGCTCGTGCGCCGCCTGCCGCTGCGGCTGGGTGACGGCCGCGGCGACCACGGCCGCGTCGGCGTCGAGCTGGTCGGCGAGGGCGGCGGTGCTCACGGCCGTCCGGCCCTGGCCGGCCTGCCGGGCCGCGTCGGCCGCGGCCTGCAGCTCCCGGTTGATCTTCGCCAGCTCGGGATCGTCCGGGGCGACGGTGCCCAGCCAGCCGCGCAGTTGCTGCAGCCGGCCGCCCACCTGGTCCGGGGCGCCGGCCGTGGCGCGCAGCAGGGCCGCGACCGCGCGGATCCGCTCGGCGGTCTCGGTCCGCATCGCGGCGAGGTCGAACGCGGCCGGCTCGACGTTGCCCCGTGCGGCGATGCGCAGCCCGGCCGCCCGGCTCTCGGTCTCCTCGCGGTCGCGCCGGGCGCGGGTCTGCAGGAAGAGGTCGCGCTGCTCCCGTTCGGCCTCCGTGCCGGCCGGCCAGGCGGCGGCGTCGAAGCCGAGCCGCCGGGTGGGCCCGCCGCCCGCCTCCGCCCAGGCCTCGGTGATCCGCTCCCGCAGACGGCGGTCGGCGACGGTCGCGACCTTGAACGCCAGACCGAAGAACGGGCTGTCCGCGTGGTCCTTGGCGATCTGGCTGTGCGACGGACCGGCGATCGTCGGCTCGGGCGTGGCCTGGAGATTGCGTTCGCGCCGGGCGGCGGCCGCACGGCCCTCGCGTTCCTGGTCGGCCACGCTGCGGCCGGTGAAGCGCCCCTCCAGCTCCATGGCGCGGCGTTCGGCCTCGGGGGTCGCGGTGCGGGCCTGCCGGGCGCGGGCCTCCCGCAGCGCGACGATCAGGCTGGTGTCGGCCACCTGGGCGCCCAGCGCCTCGGCCTGGAAGCGCTTGGCGGCGGGCACCATGAGGTGCTCGTGGATGCCCGCCCGGATGGCCCGCTGGACGGCGACCACGGTGACGTCGCGCACCGACTGCGGGACGATCGCGGGCAGCAGCGTGCCCAGGTGGTAGATCTGGTCCATCGGCAGGCTCAGCAGGGTCTCGACCGCCCGGCCGGTCACCGCGCTGTACGGCGGCCGCCCGTAGGAGCCCAGCGCCCCGAGCAGGGTCTGCCGCAGGCCGTCCCGGAACTGCTTGTTGTTCTGGAGCAGGTGGCCCGTCACCCGCAGTTCGGCCTCGATGAACCGCTCCTCGCTCTTGGCCTCCGCGATGGTCTTGGGATCGGGCAGCGGCGTCAGGAGGAACTTCACGAACTCGCTGGTCAGCGAGATCTTCGTGTCGGCGCCGAGGAACGTGCCGGTGGACAGCACCGGGCGGTTGCGCAGTGCGGCCGGTCCGCGCCCGACGTCGACCGACGGCAGGAAGGCGAAGGCCGTCCGGTCGGCGCCCTTGAGCCCGGGCAGCAGGTCGGCGTGCTCGCGCAGCACCTTGTTCACCGCGATCTCGACCCAGTTGGAGTGCGCGAACAGGTCCTCGACGGCGTGCAGCGCGGCGCCGAAGTGGAGCAGCCCGTCGGTGGTGCGCCCTCGTTGCACCGCCAGTTCCAGCCGCCGCTCCACGTGCAGGTTGGTCCGCCTGATGTAGGCGAGCACGCCTGCCCGGTCCACCGAGAAGACCGGTGCGGCGGTGCCCGGCGCGCCCTGCTGCACGGGGGCGACCGGTTCGGGCGGCTCCTGGGCGGTCACCGCCGCCGGCGGCCGGGCCCGGGCGCCGGCGACCGGCGGCGCGGCGGTGACGGCGGGCGGGCCGGCCAGCAGGTCGTCGGTGGAGGTGAGCCCGCCGGGGTTGTCGATGTGCTCGGCGGGGATGTAGTAGCCGAACTGCTCGGGGGTCATGCTCCGGCCGAACTTCTTGGCGGCCATGTAGGACAGCATCGAGAACAGCACGTCCGCCGGCAGGATGCGCAGGGCGAGCGGGACGAAGACCTGGTTGAGGTCGCGCATCCAGTTGCCGAAGTAGACCGCGCCGGCCTCCTCGTTGCTGAAGGCCGACGGGTCCTCGCGCCCGGCGGTGTCGGTGGTGAGGCCGACCCGCTCGGCCGCCTCGTGCACGGGCGCCTCGAACCGCTGCACCACCCGGATCCCGGCCGGAGCCGGGGCGGGCCGGACCGGGGCGGGCAGCGGCCCGGTGCGCTCCGCACGGTCGGCGACGGCCTCCGCCTCGCGTTCGAACCGGTCGCCGGGCTCGCTGACCCGCAGCCCGCCGCCGAGATCGCGGCCGGCCACCGGTCCGGCGGACTGCTGGACGACGTGGGCGAGTTCGTGGGCGAGCAGCAGCCGGCCGGCCCGGGTGTCGGTGTCCGGCAGGCCGTCGCGGAACACGATGTGCGAGCCGGCCGTCCACGCCCGCGCGCCAACCGCGACGGCGGAGCGGCGGGCGGCGTCCCCGGAGTGGACCCGGACCGCGCTGAAGTCGCTGCCCAGCCGCTGTTCCATGTCCGCGCGGACGGCGGGGGGAAGCGCCCGGCCCGGGGTGTCGAGCACCCGCCCGAGCGCGTCGTAGTCGTACTCGGCGTCGGCGTCGGCGTCGATCTCGACGACACCGCGGGCGGCCCTGGCCCCGGGCACGGCCCCGGCACCGGTCGCGAAGCGCTGGATCACGCCGGTGTGCCCGGCGCAGGCGCCGCCGCACCGCGCGGCGTCGTACGCGGGCGCCTGCGCCGCGCCCCGCTCCCGGTGGCTCACCGGCTGCCGGGCCGCCTCGGCGGGCACCACCGCCTTCCCGGTCATCCGCCCACCTCCAGGTGCGGGCGCACCAGTGCGCTGTGGACGGATCGGGCGACGGCCGCTCCGAGCGCGGCCGGCCGGTGTCCGCCGCGGGCCTGCGGGGCGGCGAGGCCGGGTACGCTGCGCGACTCGCCCCAGGCCCCGGCCGGCGCCGCGGCGAGCAGCCTGGTCAGCTCGGCGTGCAGGGCCGTCCCGAGCTCGCCGGGATCCGCGCCGACCCCGTCGAGGACCAGCCGCTCGATGTGCAGTTCGATCCTCATCGCTCCGGGGTTCCTTCCCACGCGAAGTCACGCTCGGTCATCGGGAGTTCGAGCTTCAGGAACTCGCTGCGCGCCGCGGCGAGCACCGTCGGCATGGTGATCGGGCTCCGCGCCGCGGCCGCCAGGAAGGCCGCGTTGAGCGCGATGTTGCGGATCATGCCGCCGCTGGCCGGCAGCCGGGCGAGCCGCCGGTAGTCGAGCGCGTCGCGCGGCGCGGCCGCCGGGAACGCCTTCTCCCAGATCTCGCGGCGCTGGTCGGGGCCGGGGAACTCGAACTCCACGATGAACCGCAGCCGCCGCAGGAACGCGCCGTCCAGCGCCGAGCGGAGGTTGGTGGCCAGCACGGCCAGCCCCCGGTGGCTCTCCATCCGCTGCAGCAGGTAGTTGACCTCGATGTTGGCGTAGCGGTCGTGCGCGTCCTTGACCTCGCTGCGCTTGCCGAACAGCGCGTCCGCCTCGTCGAAGAACAGGATCGAGCCGCCGCCCTCCGCCGCGTCGAACAGCCGGCCCAGGTTCTTCTCGGTCTCGCCGATGTACTTGCTCACCACGGCGGACAGGTCGATCCGGTAGAGGTCGAGCCGGAGGTGCTGGGCGAGCACCTCGGCGGCCATCGTCTTGCCCGCGCCGCTCGGCCCGGCGAACAGCGCGCCCAGGCCGAGCCCCCGGGTGACGCGCTCGCCGAACCCCCAGGTCTCGTACACCGTGGTGCGGTGCGCCAGCTGGTCGGCGATCTCCCGGAGCGCCCGGCGGGCGTCCTCGGGCAGCACGATGTCCTCCCAGGTCACCCTGGTCTCCAGCCGCTGGGCGAGGGCGTCCAGGCGCGGCCGGGTGCGCAGCCGGCAGGCCCGCCAGGCGGCGGCCGGGTCACCGGCGGCCGCGGCCGCCACCTCCCGGATCGCGGACAGTTCCAGGCCGAACTGCGCCGCGAGCGCGTCCGTCTGCCCGCCCGGGCCGTACTCGGCCCGCCAGGCCTCGGCCCGCTCGGCCGGGGTCGGCGGCGCGAGCTCGACCACCGCCGGGGCCGGGCCGAGGTCGGGGCGGCTCTCCCGGCCGGCCAGCAGGCGGGCACTGCCACCCGTGCGGGCCAGGAACCGGGCCGGCCCCGGCTCGCCGGGCCCCGCGTCCCCGGCGTCGAGGTAGAGCGCGAGCGGCAGCAGGACCGACTCGCGCTGCCAGAGCCGGGCCAGCTCGTCCGACTCCGCCGGTGCGGCCGGGAGCAGCCCGGTCGGCAGCCGACAGGCGACCAGCCCGCTCGCGGCCGCAGCCCTGGCGGCCACCGCCCGCTTGCCCGCGCCGTCCGGGCCGTCGGGGCCGACGAGTTGGACCAGCGGGACGCCGGGCCGCCGCCAGGTGCGGACGATCTCGTCGGCGACGGCCTGTTGGGAGGGCGGCAGCTCCTCCGCCGGCCCCGGGTCGAGGCGTTCGATCAGCAGCGCGAGCCGGTCGTCGAGGTGGTTCAGGCCCTTGACGTGGTTGACGATCCGTTCGTCGGCCCGCAGCGCACCGGCGACCAGGCCCTGGCCGACGGTCCGGGTGATCTCCAGGAGCCGCCAGTACCGCAGTCCGCCCTGCGGGGAGAGCGCGTCCCAGGCCGGGTCGGGCAGCAGCGCCAGTGCCAGCGCGAACGTCGGGGGGGCCGGCCGCTCGTTGCCCTGCGCGCGGGCGTACAGCCGGGTGATCGAGGGGTCGAGTTCGGCGGCCACGCACAGCAGGAGGGTGTCGCGCTCGAACCGGGACAGCCCGAGCCGGTCGGCGAGCTGGACCAGCGGGGGCGGGGGCGAGACCTCCTCGGCGTCCCGGACCGCCCGTGCGGCCGCCTCGATCTGCTGCTCCGTCACCCGCCGACCGGCGGCGACGGGCGACGGCCCGGGTCCGGTGCGGCGGAAGAGGCGGGCCCGGCCGGGCCGGGCGGCCGGCGCGCTCCCGTCCGGGACCGGGCCGGCCGGCTGCCGGTACGCCGGGCCGGCCGACTCCTCGGACGCCGGACCGTCGGCGATCCGCCGCCTCAGCAGGAGCCGCAGCCATGCCAGCGAGGCGGCGAGGAACCTGCTGTTGGCCTCCTCCGGCCCGGCCGGCTCGCCCACCCCGACGCTCTGCGGGTCCGTCATCAGATCACCGCCACCGATTGGGTCGGGTCGAAGGCCGGCCGGGCTCCCGAACGGTCGATCAGCAGGCTGTCCACGCCGGCCACCCGCAGCCGGACCGGATGCCGCCCCTTCGCCGCGTGCGGCACGGTGAACCGGGCGCTGCCCGCCGGCCGTGGCGCGCCGGGGCCGGGCGGGTCGGGCGGCACGGCCCGCCCGTCGAAGACGAGCAGCACCGGCTGGCCGGGCAGCGGCGCCGGGGCGCAGGTCAGCTCGATCACCGCGCTGCCGTCCGCCGCCTGCGGCACGGTCGCCGGCAGCCGGGTGATCCGGGGCGCGACCGCGAGCGGCACCTCGTTGGTGACGGTCACCACCGACCGGGGCACCCCGCCCTCGGTGACCTGCGTGGTGAGCGCGAGCCCCACCGACCAGAGCCCCGCCGGCATGCCGGCGGCTCCCACGGTGAACCGCGCCTCGCCGTCGGTGAGCGCACCCGGGGCCAGCGGTACCACCACCTGGGCCGGCAGCAGCGGATGACTCAGCCGGACCTCGGCGGAGCGGGCCGACAGCCCGTGGCCGCGCAGCGACACCTGCTCGCCCGGCCGGGCGGCCGGCTGGCGGGCCGGTGGGACGGCCGCGGTGAGGGCGGGCAGGCCGAGCGGCAGGCCGGCCGCCGCGCCGGGCCCCTCGTCGTTGCGGCCCCGCTTGAGCACGGGCACCGGTGCGGTGGGCGCGCGGCGGCTGTCGATCAGCACCGCGCTCACCTCGTAGGCCACCGACATCCGGTACGGCGTCTGGAAGGCCGACCAGAGCGCGTAGATGTCCTTCTCGCCGAACGGCTGCCAGGTGATCCTGATCCGGTCCAGCTGGTCGGCGACGTCGCTGTCCGGTGCGAAGGCCGCGAGCTCGCCGCGCTGCAGCACCGGGTTGTCGTGCAGCGCCCGGACGGCGCGGGCGAGCAGCCGGTGCGCGTCGAGGCCCGGGTCGTGCCGGACGAACGGGGTGATCAGGTAGTGCAGCACCAGCGGGAACGGCCGGCCCCCGCTCTCCCCGGGTCTCTGGTCCGGCCGGTCCGCGTTGCGCAGCGCTCCGGACACGTCGGCCTGGAACAGGTAGATGTTCACCAGCCTGTCGCGGGTGCCGTTGGCCAGCTCGTTGGGCGGCCGGGTGTCCACGCCCGCTCCGGCGACGTCGGCGAGCGCGCCGAGGACGAGCCCGCTCAGTGTCTTGGTGACGGCGGCGATCGCCTCCTCGTCACTCATCGGCGGTCACCTCCCGACCGTGTGCGCAGGTACTCGTCGAGGCTGGTCGCCGGCTGCCGTTCGGGCCGCCGAGGAGCCGGCGCGGGGGTCTCCCGGGGCGCCCTGACCTCGACCCGGCCGATGGTGATGTGCACGGTCGGCCCGGCGGCGGGCCCCTGCCGCCGCTGCGGCCACGGCGCCGCCGGGGCGGGCTCCGGTGGGCGCTGCGCGGTGTGGAGCGGCCGTACGGGGTGCTCCCGGACGGGCTCGGTCACGGGGCCGGTCACCGGATCGGTCGTGGGGTCGGTCGCGGGGTCGGCCGTGGGATCAATCGTGGGGCCAGCTGCGGGGTCGGCCGCTGCTGCCGAGCCCCGTCGGAGCGCACCGGCCGGGCGGTGGCCGTCGGCCCGGTGCCGGCCGTCGGCCGGGCGGGCCCGGTCGGAGGCCTCCGGCCCTCCGGACGGCCGGGCGGCGGGCGGGACGGTCCCGCCCACCGACGGAGGCGGCACCTCACCCGGTGCCTGCGGCCGGTGCCCCGGCAGTGCGGCCGACCGCTCCTCCGGGCCGGGCCGCCCGGCAGGGGCCCGCCGCTGGCCAGGCGGATCGGCCGCCTGCCCCCGGCCGGGTGCCCCGGCAGAGCGCCCCGGGCCGGCCGGGGCGGCGGACCGTGCACCGACGGGATCGGTCAGCGGCACGGCCGGGCTCCCGGTCGACCCGCCCGGCACCGGCAGCTGGTCCTGCGCCGGGTGCCGGGCCTGCCGGGGCTCGAACAGTGATCCGGTCAGCGGCCGGATCGGCGGACTGCCCGCATCGGCCACACCCAGTAGGCGGCTCACGAAGTCGGTCATCCCGTCACCAGTTCCAGATAGCACTGCCGACGCGCCGGACCGATCGCGAGCACCTCGTCCTCCGACCAGCCGTACGCGCTCGCCAGCACATGCACGTCGTGCACCAGCCTCCGCGCGTAGGCGTCCAGTTCCGCCCACAGGTGGGCGGTGGCGTCGAACGGCGACGCCCAGGCGTGCCCGCACGCCACGCAGTCCAGCTCCAGCCGGACGTCCGCCTGCGGGTCCTGCGCGGACAGGGCGCCGGCGAGCGCGTCCAGCACCGCGTCCGGCAGGCCTTCGGGGCCGACCCGCTCCCCGTGCGCCACGGCCGAGGTCAGGACCCGGCCGAGCAGGGCCCGCCGGGCGTCCGGTGTGCCCGCGCCGACGGCCAGCAGATCCCGTCCGGTGATCAGGCGGAACTCGATCTCGAAGCCCTCGACCCGCAACCGCCGCTCGCCGTCCGCCCCACCGGCCCGGACGTCGTCGGCGCTCAGTTCCAGTTCGAGCTCCTCGTGACAGGACGGGCAGGTGACCGCGCACGGGAAGGTCGGGCCGAAGCACCGCTCCCGGAGCGCGAGCACCAGCTCCCCGCAGGTGCCGACGGCGAGGTCCGCCACCGTCGACGGGTCGGCGCCGCCGGCCGCGGCGAGCACCAGCGCCCGCCGGACGGCGTCCTTCCCCCGGCCGGCCTCCCAGACCGCGAGCAGGCCGGCCTCGGTCAGCGGGCCCACGGCCGGCGGATCCACCACCTGTGGGCCGCCGCTCCGCGAGGCCGTCGGCCGCGAGCCCGTGGTCCGGCCGTCCGGAGTCGAGGTGCCCATGGTCTGCGCACTCATGGTCAGGCCGGGTCTTCGAAGCCGGTCTCGACCGGTTCGGGCAGGTCCTCGCGGACCCAGCCCTCGTTCTCCAGCTTGACGTGCTGGATGGCGACCGCGTTGGCGTTGGCGTCCAGGTCGGAGACCGGCTGGTACTCCGAGACCCAGCAGTTGAACACCTGGTAGGACAGCACCTTCTGGCCCGCCTCGTTGAAGACGTCGACGACGATGTCCCGGCGGAAGTCCTTGAGCGAGGATTCGAGCCCGCTACCGGAGTTGTGATAGCTCCACACCCGGTTCGCCCACTGCTCGAACACCTTGTCGTTGGTGACCCCGCGCTCCAGCGTGATCGCGTCGTACTCGGTGCGGCCCGGGAGCTTGGCACTGGTCGCCGGGTCGCCGCCGCTGCGGTGCTTGATCACCTCGGTGCTGCGCTTGAAGCCGGTCACCTTGCTCACCCCGGCGATGTAGTCCGTTCCACCGCCGAACCTGACCCGGAACCGGAAGTTCTTGTAGGGGTCGCGCCGCTTCGTCCTGCTGTCCGCCATGGCTGCCCTTCCTCGTCACCCGTCGCCGTCACCCGTCGCCGTCACCCGTCACCCGATCGGGCTCATACCTGGATCTGGCCGGCCAGCTGCTGGATGTGGATGATCACGAACTCCGCGGGCTTCAGCGGCGCGAAGCCGACCTGGATGTTGACGATCCCCCGGTCGATGTCGTTCTGCGGGTTGTTCGTCGCGTCGCAGACCACCTGGTAGGCCTCCTGCGGGGTGCGGCCCTGGAAGGCCCGCTGGCGGAACAGGGTGTTCATGAACGCGCCGACGTTGAGCCGGATCGACGACCAGAGCGGCTCGTCGTTCGGCTCGAAGACCACCCACTGGGTGCCCCGGAACAGGCTCTCCTCGATGAACAGCGCGAGCCGGCGGACCGGCACGTACTTCCACTGGTCGGCGAGGATGTCGGCGCCCCTGAGCGTGCGGGCTCCCCACACCACGGTGCCGGTCACCGGCTGCCGGCGCAGGCAGTTGACGCCGAGCGGGTTGAGGACGCCGTTCTCCTGGTCGGTCATCAGGAGCTGCGGCGCGACCACCCCGCTCAGCCCGGCATCGGTACCGGCCGGGGCCTTCCACACCCCGCGCGCGACATCGGTACGGGCCCACACCCCGGCAACCGCCCCGCACGGCGGGAAGTCGCGGACCATGTTCTGCTGCGCGGTGTCGGCGATCATGACCCGGGGGAAGTACACCGCCGCGTTCTTGGCCAGGTCACCCGTCAGCGGCAGCCCGCTGCCGCCCGGCGCACCGGCCCTCGCGACCTCGGCGACGCTGCGCCAGCTGTCCGGTGGATCCACCAGCAGCATCGCCCGCCGGTCCAGACAGAGCCTGGCCGCCTGCGCCAGGACCCCGGCCGGGTGGTTCCCGTCGCCGTTCTGGCCGGGCGGCCCGGGCAGGCAGAGGATGTTGAAGATGTCCGTCTTCAACAGCTGGTAGATGCCCTGCTTGCCGTCCCGGACCGGGGAGTTCTCGCCCAGGTAGTCGGCGCTGACCGGGGTCGCGGTGCCGTCCAGCCCGTTCGCGGCGTCGACGTACCAGTCGCCGTGGCCCGCCCCCTTGCCGTCCGGGAACGGGTCCTGTCCGGCCGGGACGTCCGCCCCGGCCGCGGGCAGCCTGCCGTCCGCCGCGGCGGGCACGGTGACCAGGGCGGAGCCGGCGAGCGCGGCACTCAGCCGGCTGCCGCTGTCCGGTGCCGTCCCGATGTTGAGGTAGGTCTCCGTCACCCCGGTCGCCGTGTCGCGCAGGGTCAGGTTGAAGCTCTTCTGGTCGGCGGCGCTGGCCGCCTTGTCCCTGGTCCGGTGGTCCACCCGGGCGCGCAGACGGTTGCCCCAGTCACCGGGGCTGACGGCGGTGAGGGTGATCGCGTCGGCGGCCGCGCCGGAGGCGGCCGCCAGGACGACGGTGGCGGACGCCGGGTAGGTCGGCCCGCCCGCGGGGGCGTCCGCCGGACGGTGCGCGACGATCCGGACGACCTGCGCCTCGGCGCCGCCGTTCTGGAAGAACTGGTAGACCGCGTAACTCATCTCGCTGGTCCGGTCGAGCCCGCCGAACTCGCGCTCGTAGTCGGACCAGCTGGTGATGCGCACCGGGTCCGTCACCGAACCGCGCGGCGCCGTCCCGACGAACGCGGCGATCGACGTCGGCACCCCGACGACGGTACGCACCGCGCTCGGCAACTCGTCGATGTAGACGCCGGGATAGGTGGGACTGATCGGCATGGCCTGGCTCCCTTCGCACCGTCCGCGGGTCTGTCCACGGTGTGCCGCCCACGTTCTCCGTTCCGCCGTCACCGCGGCGTCACCGCAACCGCACCGCGGCGTTCCCGTCGGGTGACGCCACGGTGACGGCGCCACCCGGGCACGCCGGCCCCGCATGAACCCGGCGACCCGGGGCAGCCGATGGGGCGAGCACCGCCGGGACACCCCCGGCACGGCACACTGTGCGGAAAGGAGACGGTTGTGAGCAGCGACGTCAACATCTGGGAGTTCCGCTCCACGTCCGGCTACGTCACCGGGTCCGACCTCGTCGACTTCCGGGTGGAGGCGGTCGACGGACGCATCGGCAGGATCGACAAGCTGTCCGAGCAGGCCGACGACCGGTACCTGGTGGTGGACACCGGCCCGTGGATCTTCGGCAAGCACGTGCTGCTGCCCGCCGGCACCGTCGTCCAGGTCGACTTCGAGGAGCGGAAGGCCTACGTCGACCGGACGAAGGACGAGATCAGGAACGGGCCGGAGTTCGACCGGCACGAGCACGAGGACGACACCGACTACCAGGAGCGGTACGCGGGCTACTACGGTCCCTTCTACGGCGGACCGGTCATCTGACCGGCACGCCCGAACGAACAGGGCCCGATCGAGCAGAACCTGAACAAGCAGAACCCGAACGAGCAGGACCCGAGCGCGGGGTCCGGGACGCACGCGTCCGCGGAGCCCCGGCCGGAATCGACGGGCCCGGGCGGCCGCCCCCGACAGCGGGGCGGCCGCCCGGGCCGACCAGGGGAGGCGGACATGGCGGAGATCCTCGGAGCGGACGGGCGGACCGTCGACCTGACGGGCTACCGGGTCGACGGCCCCGACGGCCGGATCGGCCGGGTGGACCGGCACTCGGACTTCGTCGACGAGCGGCACCTCGTCGTCGACACCGGGTTCTGGGTGTTCGGCCGGGAGGTGATGGTCCCGATGAGCGCGGTCACCGCCGTCGACGAGGAGCGGCGCACCGTCCTGCTCTCGCTCCCGCACGCGGAGATCGACCGCCTGTACCGCACGGAAACCTCCGGCTGACCGGTCACCGCCGCCCCCGGGGAACGCGGGGCGACGGTGCCCGGGGCCGCCTGCTCGCCCCCCGGCGGATCACGATCGACCCGCCGGGGCAGTAGGCCCGGGGAGCATCGGCCGTGGTCGACGGCGTGCCGACCGGGCGCGCGTCAGCTGTCGGACGTGACCGCGGCGGCGGTGCGCGGCAGCGGGAGGGGGTCGCTGGAGCCCGTGCCGCCGCGGTCGTAGACCACGGCGGTGGTGAACTGCGAAACGCCCTGCTGCACACCGCAGTAGTCCAGGCCGACCGCGCCGGCGCCCGTCAGGAACACCACGGCCGGTCCGCCGCTGCCCGACCGGTGCACGAAGACACGGCGGCCGTCGATCTCTCGGAAGCCTCCGACGGGCGGAGCGGGCCGAACCGAGGAAGTGAGGTCATTCGTCATGCGGGAAGGCTCCAACCCTGACGCAGGGTCAGGGTCAACCCCGGCCCGTGCCCGGCCCCTCCCACCGCGAGCCCGCCCGCCCTCCACGAATCTGCACGAATCGGCGCGAATCGGCGGGTCGGAGGATCGGCGGAAGAATTTCTCCGCGGCGTTGAGCACCTCGGCCGCCCCCGCCGTACTGAAGGGCGACGGACGGCATCCGCGGCCTCGGCGGCGGTGACGTCCGACTTGACCTGACGTCACGCCCTTGGGGGAGAGACCCATGCACGCTCTGCGCCGTACCGCCGCCTTCACCGCCGCCGCCGCGGCCGTCGTCCTGCTCGCCACCGCGTGCAACTCCGACGCCGACACCGCCGCCCCGGCCGCGAGCGGCCCGAGCGCGCCGGCCGCACCGCCCACGACCGGCACGACGGGCGCGACGCCCACGACCGGCGCCCCGGCCACGACGGGCGCGCCGGGCGGGAACCAGGCCGCGCTGAAGGGCTCACTGGCCACCGTCACCTCGCCGCAGTTCGGACCGATCGTCGTCGACGGCCTGAACTACACGCTGTACCGCTTCGACAAGGACACCGCCCAGCCCTCCGCCTCCAACTGCAACGACGCCTGCGCCGTGAAGTGGCCGCCGGTGCCGGTGAGCCAGCAGGCCACCGTCAAGGGCGTGGACGCCAAGCTGGTCGGCTCGGTGACCAGGGCCGACGGGACCAAGCAGCTGACCCTCAACGGCTGGCCGCTGTACCGGTTCGCCGACGACAAGGCCCCGGGCGAGACCAAGGGTCAGGGGGTCGGGGGCACCTGGTTCATCAGCACCCCCGAGGGCAAGAAGGCCCAGGCGGTCGCCCAGCCCACCGGCGCCGGCGCGGGCTACTGACGGGACCGTGGGCGGCACCGCCCACCGTCGCACCCCCGCCCGGTGGTCGGCCGCCGGCCGCCGGGCGGGGGCGGGGCCGCCCACCACGGCCTCGACGAGGAGAGAGCCATGGGGCACGATACGGCCGTGAGCGAATACCCTCCGGCCGCGGCCGGGCGACCACCCGGTGCCGGCGCCGACACCGACGCGGGCGAGGAACTGATCCGCGCCCTGCACCGGGACCACGCCGCCCCGCTGCTGCGGTTCGTCCTCCACCTGGTGGGCGGGGACCGCCGACGGGCCGAGGACGTGGTGCACGCGACCCTCCTGCGGGCCTGGCAGAACATCCACCGGCTGGACCACCGGGAGGGATCGCTGCGCCCGTGGCTGGTCAGCACGGCCCGGCGGATCGCCGTCGACGAGCGGCCCGGGCTCCCCGCGCAGGCGCGCGGAAGCGGCGGCGGCGCCGTGGAGCCGCTGCCGACCGCCGAGGAACTCGACACGGCACTGCGGCTGATGGCGATGTCCGACGCGATGGAGGCGCTCAGCGACGCGCACCGCGAGGTACTCGCCGAGACCTACCTGAAGGGCCGGACGGTGAACGAGGCCGCCTCGGTGCTCGGCGTCCCGCCCGCCACCGTGCGGTCCCGGGTCTACTACGCGCTGCGCTCGCTCAAGATCGCGCTCGACGAACGAGGAGTGGCACAGTGACCGTCCCGGAAGAAACGCACCTGGACGTGGGCGCCTACGTCCTCGGGCTGCTCGAACCCCGGGAGCGCGCGGAGTTCGAGGCCCACCTCGAAGGCTGTGCCCGGTGCGCCGAGGAGGCGGCCGAGCTCGCCGGCCTGGAGCCGCTGCTCGCCGACTTCGCCGGGGCGACCGCGCCGGCCGGCGCCCCGCGGGAGGCTGGGGGCACCGGCGGCGCCGACGGCACCCACGACCCCGACCCGCTGCCCCGGCCGGGCCCGGAGCTGCTCGACCGCCTGGTGGGCCAGGTGACGGCCGCCCGGCGGACGGCCCGCACCCGACGGCTGTTCCTGGTGGCCGCGGCCGTGGCGGTGCTGATCGGCGGCCCGCTGCTCGGTGCGGCCGTCAGCAGTGGTGGCGGCGCCGCGGTGGCGGACCACCATCCGTCCAGCCCCGCCTCGTGGCTGATGGACACCGGCGAGCAGCACAGTGCCACCGACGCACGGACGGGCGCGGTGGCGACCGTCGCGCTGGAGGACAAGAAGTGGGGCACCCACGTGGCGTTGCGACTCGGCAACGTCCAGGGCCCGCTGCGCTGTTCCCTGGTGGCCGTCACCCGCTCCGGCGCCGAGCAGACCGTCACCGGGTGGGCCGTCCCGGCGCCCGGCTACGGCGTGCCCGGGGCGGCCGACCCGCTGGTCACCCATGGCGGGGTGGGCTACCCGGCCACCGAGATCGACCACTTCGAGGTGCGGACCGACGACGGCAGGGAGCTCGTCGCGATCCCCGTCCGACCGGCCTGACCCGGGCGGGGCCGCGGCCCCGCCCGCACCCGCCGGCTACAGCAGCCGCTTGATGTCGCCGCGCGCGCGGTAGAACCCGCCGCTGCCCGACTCCAGCACCTCCGCCACCAGGTAGCGGGCCCCCGGTACCCGGATGTCCTTGGGGAACTGCACCCGGCGGTTCGCGTCGAACCCGGCCGACACCACCCGCACCCGGACCCGGTTGCCCTCCTGGACGCACTCCACCTCGATGCCGGTGGCCGCGCCCGCCGTGCCGGCCACCACCGACTCCAGCTCGGCGCCCGCCACCGCCGCCTGCCACCCGCTGCCGTCCACCTCGGCCGGCTGCGGCACCAGGCCGCCCTCCGCCGCGGTCACCGCCTGCTCGCTCGCGTCCAGGCAGGCCAGCGACCCGTCGGTGGTCACGATGTACAGCCGGTCGTCGCGGTACTGCATGCTGTACGCCGAACCGCAGCCGGTGCCGAGCTTCCACAGGCGGGTGCCGTCCGCGGCGAAGCAGTAGACCGAGGAGTGGTTGTCCCCCGCGAAGACGTACCGGCCGTCGGGCGAGGACGCGCAGGAGAACACCGCGGCGTCGCAGCGGTAGCGGGCGGTCTCGGAGCCGTCGGCCTTGCGCAGCCGGTGGACCCAGCCGCGCGAGGTGCCGGCGAACACCTCGTCACGCTCCTGCCAGCCGAACAGCACCTCGCCCTCGGTCGGGGTGTGCCACACCGGGTCGCCCCCGCGGGCCTCGTAGCGTCCGACGCCGCGCGAGTGGCCGTGGTAGACGCCGTCGTCGTCGCAGCGCACCATCCAGCCGTCGGTCCCGGTGGCCTTGCGCCGCCACTGGAACTCGTCCTCGTGGTCGACGGTGGTGATGCCGCCGCGGGCGTCGGCGACACCGAGCACGCCGTCGTGGATGTCCAGCCAGTAGATGTCGACGTCCGCGGCTATCTCGTACGCCACCCGCGGCACCTTGCCGCCCAGGTCGTACACCTTGCCGTCGTCGCACCCGGCGTAGATCCACCAGTCGTCGGCCACGATGCACTTGACCCCGTCGGGCAGCCCGTACCGGCCGGTGACCTGCCCGTCGTGGGTGAGGGTGTAGACGTCGCCGCGCTCGTTGCCCACCCAGGCGTGCTCCTCCCCGACGAAGATCCCGAACGCCGCGGCGCCCGAGCGGAAGCGCCACAGCACCGGTGCCTGACGGGCCGTCGATCCGCTGCTGACGATGGCCCGCCGGGTGACCGCCCGCCGCTGCCGCACCCCGCGCACCGCCGGGGCGTAGCCCTTGCGGACCTTCTCCCCCAGCTTCTTCGCGGCGGCGGCGGCCGCCTTCTCCGCCGTCGGGTAGGCGGTGGTCTTCTCCTGGCCGCTCTCGCCGATCCGCCCGTACCTGACGGTCACGGACGTACCGGAGGTCCGGACCTCGTAGAACTTGTGGGCGCTGCCCGCGTCCTCGGACAGTTCCAGGTAGGTGACCTGCTCGTCGGCGGCGACTGGCATGGCAAGGGCCCCTTTCGGGCGGCAGCGGGAAGCGTCGTCGCGCGGGCCGCGCCCGCCGACACCGCACAAACTAGCCACTGCCACCGACAACCCGGCGGGCGGCCCGGGTGACGGCCGTACCGGACCACCGCCACCACCCGGGCCGCCCGGTGGCTCAGCCCAGCCGGGCGGCCAGCCGGCGCAGGGCGGACGGCAGGCCGGCGGACCGGCCCCGCGCCCGGGCGGTGGCGTGCGCCGCGGGCTGTTCCCCGAACTCGGGGGCCCCGGTGGGCGGGTGGGCGGCCGGCCGGGCGGCGGTCCCGTCGGGCGTGACGGTACGGCTGGCCTCGGCACGCACCAGCGCGCCGATGGCGGTGTAGACGTCGAAGGGCATGGCGGATCTCCTGCGGTGTGGACCTGACGGTGGGCACGGCGGAGCCACGCTCGGGTCGGAACCCCCGAACGCGGCGCCGGGGCCTGTCAGCAGCGCAGGACCGTGCCCCGCCCGGGCCCGTCGGGGCGGGCGGGATCGGTGCCGGGCCGGGCCGCGGCGCGGCCGGGCGGGGCACCGGCCGCGAGGCCGGCCACCGTCCGGGGCGCCGGCGGGAGCAGGCCCGGCAGCGGAGCACG
The DNA here is from genome assembly GCF_053587085.1 of Kitasatospora sp. NPDC003701. NCBI lineage: Bacteria > Bacillati > Actinomycetota > Actinomycetes > Kitasatosporales > Streptomycetaceae > Kitasatospora > Kitasatospora sp. NPDC003701. The sequence goes on along the minus strand of NZ_JBSFNM010000004.1, from coordinate 233,374 downwards.
GGAGTGGCCGACCCGATGGGTGGCGGAGGCGCCCGGCGGGCTCCCGTGCTCGCGCCGGCGTTCGCCGGGCTCCGGGCAGCCGTCCGTGTCGGACGGCGGGGCGGGAGAGGCGGGGAACTCCTGGACCGTCACACAGCCGTCGAGGGCGAGGCGGTGCAGCGCGCCGGCGGTGCCGGCCCCGGTCAGCAGGGCGAGGACGGCGGCCAGCAGCACCGCGAGGGCGCAGCGGGTCGCGAAGTCACCATGCCGAGCCGTACGCCCCATGCGCACCCTTCCGACGACGTCCCCGTCCAGCTAACCGCCGATGCCTCCCGACACCCGCCCGCCCCACCCGATGGAGTGAAGGACTTCACTCCCCCGGTCGACACGGACCCGGCAGGGACCCGGCGCGGGCCGCCACCGACCCGGCACCGACCCGACGCGGACCCGGCAGGGACCCGCCACCGACCCGACGCGGACCCGACGCGGACCCGCCACCGGCCTCGGCACCGACGGGCCGCCCGGGTGCCCCGGACCGCGGCTACCCGATGGTGACCACCCGGGCCCAGTCCGGCGGGGTGTCCGGTTCGTACCCCTGGTCCTCCTCGTCCTCCCACCGGACGGCCCGCTGCCGGGGGAAGAGGCCGACCACCGTCCGGCACGGCGGTCGGGAGGCCGGCCAGGGTGTCTGTCCGTCGGTCAGGACCACGATGACGTCCGGCCGGGGCCGGGACCGCAGCGCCCTGGCGAAGCCGGTCCGCAGGTCCGTGCCCCCGCCGCCCAGCAGCGGGATTCCCTCGGCGCGGCAGAGCGGGTGCGCGACCCGGGCCGCCGCGTCGCAGGGGAGCACGGTGACCAGGTCGCGGCGCCCGCCCACGGCCCGGGCGATCGCGGCCACTTCGAGCAGCGCGCTGCCCAGTTCGGCATCGCTGACCGACCCGGAGGTGTCGATCACCACGGCGACCCGGGGCGGCCTGCGCCGCAGGCTCGGCAGCACGACGCCGGGCACCCCGGCCGAGCGCCGCGACGGCCGGCCGTAGGTGTAGTCCTCGCCCGCTCCCGAGCCGGCCGCCGCCGTCCGGACCGCCGCGCCCAGCAACTCCCGCCAGGCCTGGGGCGGGTGGAACGCCTCCTCGGCCCACCGCTGCCACGCCTCCGGGGCGCTTCCCGGGCGGCCGGTGATGCCCTGCGCCACCCGGAACCGCACCGCGTCCCGCTCCTGCGCGCTGAGGCCGTGCGCGCCGTCCGGTCCGAGCTCCCAGGCGCGCTCCAGTCCGTCGGCACCGCTGCCGCAGTCCAGCCAGGCCAGGTCCTGCGTCCGCGGCCCGAGGCTGAACTGCCGCAGGTAGTCCTCCATCAACTTCCCCTCGGGAAGCCCCAGGGAGTCCGGCCGGACGGCGCCCTCGGGTGCGACCAGCCCGTCGCCGAACACGTCGTCGTTGATCTCGAGGTCGGCGGCGATGTTCATCCGCAGCCGCTCCCCCGGGCCGGTCAGCCCGCGCTCCCGGGCGACCCGGTCGCTGCGTCCGTGGCCTAGCGCCCGCGCCGGCGACCTGTCAGGTGCTTTTGCGCCGCCGCGCTTTCATCGCGCCCCCGTGCGCCCCGGGCCGGGGCCTTCCCCGCGGAAGGCCCCGGCCCTGCGGCCCCGGTGAAACGGGCTGCCCCGGTGAGCCCGGCGGCCTACGGCACCTTGGCGTCGGGCAGCCGGACCGCCTTCACCAGGCAGTCGCGGAACTCGTACCAGGGCGCGGGGCCCGTCCACCGGAGGAAGCCGGCGCTCCCGGTGCCCGTGTCCTGGTTGGCGAACCGGCTGCCGTCGTACAGCAGCTTGCCCGCGGTGGTCGCGGTGGCGGAGGTCACCCGGTGCGACCCCAGCAGGGCGCAGTCCTGGTAGCGGATGACCGGTCCGCGCGAGGGGTTGGAGGCGTCGAAGCGGTACACGTGGGGGACGGCCTCGTCGGTCAGGGCCCAGGGTTCGAACGCGCGGGCCGTGTCGTCGCAGGAGACGAAGGTGATGGTGCCCTTGTACCAGGCGGAGTCGATCACCTTGTGGCCGGTGCCGCGGATCTCGAAGCGGATGCCCTGGGCGTACAGGCGCATGACCGAGTCGGCGCGCGGCGAGTTGGCGCCCAGCTTGAAGAAGGTGCCGGTCGACTTGGGGTCGACGAGGATGTACGACCCGCCGATGAAGTTCATCGAGCCGCCGCGCTCGTTGCGCACGAAGACGCCCGACTGGAACTCCACCTTGCAGTCACGGAAGGAGAAGTTGAGGAACTGGTCCTGCTGCTGCTCGGCCGGCAGTCCGCCCATCACCAGGAAGGCGTCCGCGTAGGAGCCGCTGATCTGGCAGTGGTCCCAGCCCATCTCGCTGTTGAGGTTGGAGTTGGCCACGGGGCCGTCGAGGACGATGCCGGCCTTCCAGGCGCCGCGCCAGTCGACGTCGGTGTACCAGGTGTCCTGCACGCCGAAGGTCTTGGAGGAGAACGAGTAGTTGAAGGTCGCGGTGGCGTCCTGGCTCTCGAAGGTCAGGCCGCTGATCCGGATGTTCCGGTAGCGGTCCATGTTCCGCCAGAGCACGGTGTCGCGGGCCGTCGGCGCGTAGAGGATCCGGGAGAGGCGCTTGCCGAACCCGGTGATCGAGATGCCGTCGATGACGCTCTGCGTCGACTTGTCGGTGTTCTGGGTGGGCGGCAGCAGGCTGTCGGGCTGGGTGAGCAGGTAGGTGCCCGGCGGGATCAGCAGGACCTTCTTCGGGGTGACCCCGCTCTCCGGCGCGCCGCCGAGCATCTCGGCCACGGCCGCCCGGAAGGCGGTGTCGCTGGGCGTGGCCCCGGTCGGGTCGGCGCCCTTGGCGAGGACGTCGACCACGTACCCGCCCGCGCCGGCCGCCACCGCGGCGGGTGCGGCGAGGGCGCTGTGCCCGCCGAGCGCCAGGCTCCCGGCCACGGCGCCCGCCCCGGTCAGCCCGGCGAGCAGGGCGCGCCGGCCCGGGCGGCGCCCCTGGTCGCCGTCGCCGTCGGGCCCGGACGCCGGTCCGGGCTGTGTGTGGTGCGTGGAATGAGTGGACATCGCCAACCCCCGTCGATGAGAACTGCGTCGGAGCCGCGACCCGTGAATGGATCATGGCCGGGACCTCGTGATCATCTGGCATGTCCCGGCCCCGGCACAAGGGTCCGTACCGCCCGGCCCGGGCCCGGTGCCGGCCGCGCGCCGGGCCGGGAGCCCGACCGGGCCGGGAACACCCGGGCGGACGCACCGGACCGGCGCGGGCCGCGGCGCGTCGGTAGCTTGGGCGGGACAGCCGCGGCACGGAGCAGCGGGGCCGCGCGGCAGCGGAAGACCGGGCAGGTTCAGATGGTCAGTGGCGAGCTCGATCTCACCGGGCTCCGGCGGGTCTACGGCCGGCCGGGGAGCAAGCTCTTCTACACGCTCGTCTGCCGCAACGCCCGGCACTGGGGCTGGACCGAACCGGGCCAGTCCAAGTGGCGCTGCTGGCAGGCGCAGCGCCGGCTCGAAGGCGTCCTCGGCCGGAAACTGGCGCTGCCCGCCGGGTCGCGGGTGCTGGACGCCGGCTGCGGCGCGGGGGTGGTCGCGCGGGAGATGGCCGCCCGGTTCGGCCTGCGGATCACCGGCATCGACGTGCTGGACTTCCACGTGCGCGAGGCCCGCCGGCTCAGCGCCCGCGCGGCGCTGGAGGAGCGGACCAGCTTCTCCTGGGGGGACTACCACGACCTGGAGTTCCCCGACGGCTCCTTCGACGGCGTGTACTCGATGGAGACCCTGGTGCACGCCTACGACCCGGAGCGGGCGCTCGCGGAGTTCCACCGGGTGCTGCGGCCGGGCGGGCGCCTGGTGGTGCTCGGCCCGGTGGGCGCGCCGCCGGAGGAGCTCAGCCCGGAGGGCCGGGCGGTGCTGGATCCGTACCTCGACGCGATGGTCTTCCCCGGGGCCAAGCGGTACGACTCGCAGAGCCTGGGCCGGCTGCTCACCGGGGCGGGCTTCCGGGTCGAGGAGGCCCTCGACGCCACCGACCGGTACCGGCCGACCTCGGACGCGCTCTACGCCTACTTCCGGCTGCCGTACGCGCTGGTGCGCCTGTTCGGCCCGGCGGAGAAGTGGCTCGGCCTGCGGTCCGTGGTGGAGATGTACCAGGTGCGGGACTACGTGAAGTGGTTCGTGCACACCGCCGTCAAGCCGTAGGGCCGCCGCTCACCCGACCCGCGCGCCCAGCATCCGCAGCACCAGCTCGCCGTAGCGGCGGCCGAGTTCCTCCGGGGTCTCGCTGCTGCGGTCGGTGTACCAGCGGGAGACGTCGATGCCCAGCGAGGTGACGGCGCGGGCCGCCGTGCGGACCTCGGCGACCTGGAAGGCGCCGGCCGCGACGCCCGCCTCGATGAGGGCGCTGACCTCGCGCTCGATGTCCAGCCGCAGGGCCGCGACCACCGTGTAGGCGTCCTCGGACAGCGCGTGCAACTCGTAGTTGACCACCCGGCCGACCGTCCGCGCCCGGGCGTGCCAGACCGTGAACTCCTCCACCAGGCGCCGCATCCGGGCCACCGGGTCGCCCTCGCCGGACACCGCGTCGCGGACCAGCGTCAGGGTGGCCGCGTGGCCGGCCCGGCTGATCTCGGCCAGCAGGGCGGCCTTGGACGGGTAGTGGATGTACAGCGCGGCCGGGCTCATCCCGGCGCCGGTGGCGATGTCCCGGGTGGTGGTCGCGTGGAAGCCGCGCTCCGCGAACGACTCGACGGCGGCCTGGAGCAGCCGGAACGCCGCCTCGGGGCGGTCGTCGGCGACGCCGGGCAGGGTGGGCCAGAGCTCGGCGATGGGCGTGCTGGTCATGGCGCCATCCTCCCAGATAAGTCGTACCGGAATTCCGGCCGCGCGGGCCGGGGAGGGCCCGGCCGACTGTTGACAGGGTCCCGCACCGACAGCATGCTAAGCAAGCGCTTAGTCACGAGCCGGGCCGAGCGGCCGCCCGGCCCCCGGCGGCGCAGGACCGGACAACTCCCGCAGAACCGCGCGAAAGGACCCTCCGTGGTGCACTCCTTCAAGGGCCAGGTGGCCGTCGTCACCGGATCCAGCCGGGGCATCGGCCTCGGGATCGCGCGCGAACTGATCGCCCGCGGGGCCCGGGTCTGCCTGACCGCCCGCACCCCCGAGCCGCTCGCCGAGGCCGTCCGCGACCTGGGCGGCCCGGAGGTCGCCATCGGCGTCGCGGGCAAGGCCGACGACCCGGCCCACCAGGACGAGGCGGTGGCCCGCACCATGGAGGCCTTCGGCCGGCTGGACCACCTGGTCAACAACACCGGCATCAACCCGGTCTTCGGCCCGGTGCTGGAGACCGACGAGGCGGCCGCCGCCAAGATCCTCGCCGTCAACGTGCTCGCCCCGCTCGGCTGGACCCGCCGCGCGCACGCCGCCTGGATGGGCGAGCACGGCGGCTCGGTGGTCAACGTCGCCTCCATCTCGGGCATCCGCGCCTCCCTGGGCATCGGCATGTACGGGGTCTCCAAGGCCGCCCTGATCCGGCTCACCACCGAGCTGGCCGCCGAACTCGGCGGCCAGGGCATCCGGGTGAACGCGGTGGCGCCGGCCGTGGTCAAGACGAGGTTCGCCGCGGCGCTCTACGAGGGCCGGGAGGAGCAGGTCGCCGCCGCGTACCCGCTGGGCCGCCTCGGCGTACCGGAGGACGTCGCGGGCGCGGTCGCCTTCCTGCTCTCCTCGGACGCCTCCTGGATCACCGGCCAGACCCTGGTCGTCGACGGCGGCATCACCCTCGGCGGCGGGATGTGAGCGCCGTGGCGAACGCGCAGGAGGGCCCGGGCGGCGAGTACGCCGGCCAGGGCGTGGTGGTCACCGGCGCGGGCCGGGGCATCGGGGCCGCGCTCGCCGGGGCCTTCGCGGCGGCCGGCGCCCGGGTGGTCGTCAACGACCTCGACGCCGCGGCGGCCGCCACGGTGGCCGCCGCGTGCGGCGGGACGGCCGTCCCCGGCGACGCGGCCTCCGCCGAGGGCGTCGCCGCACTCGTCGACCGGGCCCGGGAGGCGCTCGGCGACATCGACGTCTGGTGCGCCAACGCCGGCGTCGCCCCGGTCGGCGGGGCCGGCGCACCGGCCGCCGCCTGGGCGAGCGCCTGGGAGGTCAACGTGCTCGCCCACGTCCGCGCCGCCGACCTGCTGCTCCCCCGCTGGCTGGAGCGCGGCCACGGCCGGTTCGTGGCGACCGTCTCGGCCGCCGGCGTCCTCACCATGCTCGGCTCGGCCCCGTACGCCGTCACCAAGCACGGCGCGCTCGCCTTCGCCGAGTGGCTCGCCGCCACCTACCGCCACCGGGGCGTGCGGGTGCACGCGCTCTGCCCGCAGGGGGTGCGCACCGACATGCTGGCCTCGACCGGCGCGGTGGGCGAGGCGCTGCTGGCACCCACCGCGCTGGACCCGGAGGACGTCGCCGCCGCCCTGCTGGCCGGGGTGCGCGAGGACCGCTTCCTCGTCCTGCCGCACCCGGAGGTCGCCGAGTACTACGCGGTGCGGGCCACCGACCCGGACCGCTGGCTCGGCGGTATGAACCGGCTCCAGCGGGAGCTCGAAAGGAGCGAGGCGCTGTGAGGGCCTGGCAGGTCACCGAGTTGGGCGAGCCGCGCGAGGTGCTGCGACTGGCCGAGGACGTCCCGCGACCGACCCCCGGGGAGGGCCAGCTGCTCGTCCGGGTGCGGGCCGCCGCGGTCAACTTCCCGGACGCGCTGATGGTGCGCGGCCAGTACCAGGTCCGCCCGCCGCTGCCGTTCACCCCCGGTGTCGAGCTCTGCGGCGAGGTGGTGGCCGGGGAGCGTACCGGCGAACGGGTGATCGGCACCCCGGTGCTGCCCGGCGGCGCCTTCGCCGAGTACGCCCTGCTGGACGCCGCGGCGTCCTTCCGGGCCCCTTCGGTCCTGGACGACGCGGAGGCGGCCGCGCTGCACATCGGCCACCAGACCGCGTGGTTCGCCCTGCACCGGCGGGCCGGGCTGCGGGCCGGCGAGACGCTGCTGGTGCACGCGGCGGCGGGCGGGGTCGGCAGTGCGGCGGTCCAGCTCGGCCGGGCGGCCGGCGCCCGGGTGATCGCCGTCGTCGGCGGGCCCGAGAAGGCGGCCGTCGCCCGCGAGCTCGGCGCCGACCTGGTGGTGGACCGGACCACCGAGGACTTCACCGCGGCCGTCAAGGAGGCCACCGGCGGCCGCGGCGCGGACGTGGTCTTCGACCCGGTCGGCGGCGCGGCCTACACCGGCTCCACCCGCTGCGTCGCCTTCGAGGGCCGGATCGTGGTGGTCGGCTTCGCCGCCGGCGAGATCCCGGCGCCCGCGCTGAACCACGCGCTGGTCAAGAACTACAGCATCCTCGGGCTGCACTGGGGGCTCTACAACACCCGCGACCCGCGCGCCGTGCTGGCCGCCCACGAGGAGCTGACCCGGCTGGCCGAGGCCGGCGTGGTCCGCCCGCTGGTGAGCGCCCGCCTCCCGCTCAGCGGGGCGGCCGAGGCCGTCCAGCGGGTCGCGGACGGTCGCAGCACCGGGCGGCTGGTGGTCCTCGGGGAGTAGCAGCACCGCCCGGCCCGGCTCACCGGGCGGCCGCGACCGCGCCCTGGGCGATCACGTCCAGGGCCGGGCGGGGCGCGCGGCCGAGCAGTGCGGCGAGGTCCCCCGCCTTGCCGGGCCCGGCCAGGAAGCCGTTGGCGATCGCCGAGTAGGTGCCCGCCACCATCGGCACCTGGAACGCCTGGGCGCCGGAGGCCGCGACCGCCGCCCGCGCCTCGGCCAGCGTGCCGGGCCGGTACTCGACGGTCTTCCCGCCCGCCCGGGACAGCGCCGCCGCGACGTCGGCGCCGCCCACCGCCTGCTCCCCGACCAGCTCGTAGACCCGCCCGGCGTGCTCGGCCGGGGCCAGCGCCACCGTCACCGCGACCTCGGCGAGGTCCGCGCGGGCGACCGCCGCCAGCCGGCCGTCGCCGAGCGGCGCGGTGATCACGCCGTCCCCGTCCGGCGTGGCCAGCGCGCCCAGCAGTTCGGCGTAGAGGCCGTTGCGCAGGATCGTCCAGCGCAGCGTCGTGGACTCGCGCAGCCGCCGCTCCGTCCAGCGGTGGGCCAGCGCGTAGGCCAGGTGGTCGCCGTCGCCGGAGAGGCTGGTGTAGATCACCTGCTCGACGCCGGCCCGCTCGGCGGCCTCGATCGCGGCCCGGTGACGGGCGATCACCACGTCGTCCTCGCCGTAGCCGGCCGAGATCAGCAGCAGGGTCCGCACCCCGGCGAAGGCGTCCGGCAGGGTCTGCGGCCGGTCGAAGTCCACCGTCCGGACGGGGACGCCGAGCGCCGGGGCCTTCTCCGGGGTGCGGCTGCCGATCAGCACCCCGTCGAGCCCGCCGGGCAGGGCGGCCAGCCGCTCCAGCACCAGAGAGCCGAGTCCGCCGTTGACGCCGGTGACGAGAAGCACCACTACCTCCAAGGTCGGTTCCGGGCCCGCGGCTCTCCGCGTCGCCCCGTGACCATCCTCGGTACCCTGGGCGTTCGGCGTAAGGAGGCACTTCGATGTCAGTGGGGCACACCGCGGTAACCACCCCCCGGCCGGTGGTCTGGTGCGAGGACGGCGTGGACTGCGGGATCCGCGGCCTGCTGGACCGGCTCGGTGACAAGTGGTCGGTCCTGGTGGTGGTCGAACTCGCCCAGGGCGTCCGGCGGTTCCGCGAGCTCCAGCGCGCCGTCCCGGGCATCTCGCAGCGGATGCTGACGCTCACGGTGCGCCGGCTGGAGCGGGACGGCCTGGTGTCGCGGACCGTCCACCCCACCGTCCCGCCGCAGGTCGACTACGAGCTGACCGCGACCGGCCACAGCCTGACCCACCTGATCCGGGCGATGGCGGACTGGTCCTACGACCACCACGACGCGATCCTCGACTCCCGGCGGGACTGGGACGCCGCCAACCCGGACTCCGAGATCCGCTAGCGCCCCCGGCGGGGGGCCGTCAGCGGGCGAACTCCATCTCCGGGAAGCGCGGCGAGGGCCCGTCCAGCAGGTGGTCGTCGTGCCCGCGCAGCCACCGGTCGAAGAACGAGGCGACGTAGGCCCGGGTGGCGAGCACGGCCCGCTCCGGCCGGACGTCGCCGACGTCCGCCCGCAGGACGTCGCCCGCCACCGCGCCCTGCCGGGCGAGCTGCGGCAACAGCGACTGGGCGTCGGTGTACGAGCCGTGCTGGGATCCGGTCAGGGTGACGTCGGCGCGCCAGCCCCGGCTGTGCTGCCAGAGGGCGTCCCAGCCGGGCTGGTGGTGGTAGTCGCCGGAGTCCGCGCTACCGGTGCCCATCAGCAGGAACGGGCGGTCCAGGCCGTCCTCGGCGACGCTGCTGAGGAAGACGCCCTCGCCGGTGGGCCCGGGGAAGTGCAGCTGGCCGTCCATGTTGACGCCGGCGGTGATGCGCGGGTCGTCGTGCATGGTCTGGACGGCGGTGAAGCCGCCGGCGGAGTGGCCGACCATGCCGATCCGGGACAGGTCCAGCGTGCCCCCGAGGCCGGCCGGGAGCCGGCCGTCGGTGCGCAGCGCGCCGAGTTCGTCCAGGACGAACCGGGTGTCGTCGACCCGGGTCCGCATGGCCTTGCGCAGCAGGGCGCCGATGTCCAGGCCGGGCGTGCCGAGCATGCCCGGGAAGACGGACGTGGCCAGGCCGCCGTCCGGGAAGGCCACCTCGGACGCGTCGTAGGTGTGGTCGACGGTGACCACCACGTAGCCGCGCGAGGCGAGGTCCTCGACCAGGCCGGTGCCCCAGGTGCGGGGGTCGCCGAGCCCGGCCGAGTAGAGCACCACCGGGCGCGGGCCGCCGCCGCCCGGCAGCGCGGGCGCGTCCCTGCGGGCGTGGGTGCGGACCGCCGACCAGTCCGTCCGGCCGCTCTCCGTACGGTAGTTGAAGACGCCGGCGCCCTCCGCGCCGCCGAAGTGCTCGGCGGCGGCGGGCTCCATGTAGCGGGCGCGCTCGTCGCCGGCCGCGGGGCGGGCGGTCGGGTACCAGAGGCTGATCATCAGCTCGCGGGCCCGTCCGGGCTGCCACGGGTCCTGCCGCCCGGTGTCGGTGAGGCGCAGCGCGGTGGTGCCGACCGGGTAGGGCCCGGTGGGCTGCGGCAGCCAGGCCTGCGCCCGGCGCTCCGCCACGGCCGGCGCCGCCACCGCCGCCGGCGCGAGCGCCGTGCCCAGCACCGCCGTGGCCGCCAGCAGTGCGGCGATCCCCGTCCGCACGCCCTGTCCGTGTCCCCGCTTGCGCATGGCTCCCCCAGCTCCTCACCGTCGTCGCCGCCGTCCACCGGCCGGCCCGTACCGTGACCGTACGGGCCGGAGCGGTGCACGAACGTCATACCGCGGAGCCAACCGCGGTCGTGCTACTGCGGTATGACACGCCGGGGGCGGGGGCTACCGCTCACCCGGCCGGTGGCGCCGGAGCTCGCGCCGGGCCAGCGAGCGCTTGTGCACCTCGTCCGGTCCGTCGGCCAGGCGCAGCGTGCGGTTGCCGGCCCAGAGCTGGGCGAGCGGGGTGTCCTGGCTGACGCCGGCCGCGCCGTGGGCCTGGACGGCCTTGTCCAGGATCCATTCGACGGTGCGCGGGGTGGCGATCTTGATGGCCTGGATCTCGGTGTGCGCGCCGCGGTTGCCGACGGTGTCCATGAGCCAGGCGGTCTTGAGCACCAGCAGCCTCAACTGCTCGATCCTGACGCGGGATTCGGCGATCCAGTCCTGCACCACGCCCTGCTCGGCGAGCGGTCGCCCGAAGGCCACCCGCTCCAGCGTCCGGCGGCACATCAGCTCGACGGCGCGCTCGGCGATGCCGATGGCCCGCATGCAGTGGTGGATCCGGCCGGGCCCGAGCCGGGCCTGGGCGATGGCGAAGCCGGAGCCCTCGGTGCCGATCAGGTGGCCGGCCGGGACGCGGACGCCGTCGAAGTGGACGTCGGCGTGGCCGCCGTGGTCGGCGTCGTCGTAGCCGAAGACCTTCATTCCGCGCCTGACGGTGACCCCGGGGGTGTCGCGCGGGACGAGGATCATGCTCTGCCGGCGGTGCGGCTCGGCGTCCGGGTCGGTCTTGCCCATCACGATGAAGATCCGGCACTGCGGGTTCATCGCACCGGTGATGTACCACTTGCGGCCGGTGACGACGTACTCGTCGCCGTCGCGCTCGATCCGGGTGGCGATGTTGGTGGCGTCCGAGGAGGCGACGTCGGGCTCGGTCATCGCGAAGGCGGACCGGATCTCGGCGTTCAACAGCGGGCGCAGCCATCGCTCGCGCTGCTCGGCGGAGCCGAACTGGGCGAGCAGCTCCATGTTGCCGGTGTCCGGGGCGGCGCAGTTGAGGGCGGGCGGCGCGAGCTGGGGGCTGCGCCCGGTGATCTCGGCGAGCGGCGCGTACTGGAGGTTGGCCAGGCCGGCGCCGCCCTCGCCCGGCCGGTCCTGGTGGTCCGGCAGGAAGAGGTTCCACAGGCCCTGCTTGCGGGCCTCGGCCTGGAGCTCGGCGACGATCGGCGGGACGTCCCAGGCGGGGCGGCCGGGGTCGGCCAGCTGGGCCTCCAGAACGGGTTCGGCCGGGTACACGTGCTGGTCCATGAAGGCCAGCAGCCGCTCGCGCAGCTCTTCGGTCCGGGCGTCGTAGGCGAAGTCCATCAGTGGTCCTTGAGGGTGGTCAGGCCGTGTTCGGCGAGGACGGGGGCGATCTCGCCGGCCCGCTCGAAACCGGCGCCGAGGGTGCGGCCCTGCCGGAAGCGGAAGTGGATGCCCTCGGCGACGACGGCGAGCTTGAACGAGGCGAAGGCCACGTACCAGTCGAGGTCGGCGGCCTCGCGCCCGGTGAGGTCGGCGTACCGGGCGACGAGCTCGCCGGCGGCGGGGAAGCCGGGGGCGGTGGCGGCGGAGGGGATGATGCCGCCGCCGACGCCGGCGAGTTCGGTGTACATCACCAGCAGGCCGACGTCGGTCAGCGGGTCGCCGAGGGTGGACATCTCCCAGTCCAGGACGGCGGTGACGGCGTCGTGCTCGTCGACCAGCACGTTGTCCAGCCGGTAGTCGCCGTGGACGAGCGCGGGCGCCGGGGAGACGGGCAGCCGGGCGGCGAGCAGCTCGTGCAGCCGGTCGACGCCGGGCAGGTCGCGGCTGCGGGAGGCGGCCAGCTGGGTGGACCAGCGGCGCAGCTGGCGTTCCAGGTAGCCCTCGGGGCGGCCGAAGTCGGCGAGGCCGACGGCGGCCGGGTCGATCCGGTGCAGGGCGGCGAGGGTGTCGACCAGCCGCTCGCCGAGGGCGTGGACGCGCTGCTCGCCGAGGGCGGCGAGCGGGCCGGCGTCGCGGTGCGCGGTGCCGGGGACGTACTCCATCAGGTACCAGGGCGCGCCGAGGACGTCGGTGCCGGTGTCGAGCAGCAGGGTCGCGGGGACGGGCACGCCGGTGCCCCGCAGGGCGGTCATCACCCGGTGCTCGCGGCCCATGTCGTGGGCGGTGGCCAGGACGTGCCCGAGCGGCGGGCGGCGCAGCACCCAGCGGCAGGTGCCGTCGGTGAGGAGATAGGTGAGGTTGGAGCGACCGCCCTCGATCAGCTCGGCCCGCAGCGCGCCCCGGACGGTACCGGGCAGCTCGCGGTCCAGATGGGCGCGGAGCCGGTCGAGGTCCGGGCCGGGCGGGTCGGCGGGGGTGTCGGGCATGGGCTCACTCTCCTGGTCGGCGATCCTGACTAAGCGCTTGCTTAGCATTCAACCGGGGACTGCGCGCTGTCAATGCCGCCGTACCGCCACAATGTCGCCATGAGGTTGATCCACACCCTGGCCGGTGTGCTGCTGCTGCTCCTGACCGTCGCCAGCGTCCTGCGCACGCTGGTCGTCCCGCGCGGCCTGTACTCGTCGCTGGTCCACCGCCTCTGGCGGATCCTGCGGACGCTGCTGCGCTGGTCGGCGGCGCCGTTCGACACCTACCGCGCGCAGGACCGGGCGCAGACCTGGCTGGCGCCGCTGATCCTGGTCGGCATGCTCGGGGTGTGGCTCGGCAGCATGCTGCTCGCGTACACCCTGCTGCTGCACGGCACCTCGCGACTGGACTGGGCGGTCTCCTTCCGGGAGGCCGGATCCAGCCTGTTCACCCTCGGCTTCGCCAGCGGGGACCGGCTGCACCTGTCGGTGATCGACTTCATGGCCGCCGCCAGCGGCCCGCTGGTGATCGCCCTGCAGATCGCCTACCTGCCCACCCTGTACAGCGCCTACAACCGCCGCGAGGTGGAGGTGACGCTCCTGAAGTCCCGGGCCGGCGAGCCCGCCTGGGGACCGGAACTGCTGGCCCGGCAGTCCCTGGTGGACACCGAGACCGCACTGCCCGAGCTCTACCGCGACTGGGAACGGCTCGCCGCCGACATCGGCGAGAGCCACTCCAACTACCCCGTGCTGCTCTCCTTCCGCTCCCCGCAGCCCAACCGCAGCTGGGTGGTGGGCCTGATCGCCGTCATGGACGCGGCCGCCATCCACCTGGCGATCAACCCGCGCTCGGCCCCGCCCGAGGCCCGCCTCGTGCTGCGCGCCGGCTTCACCGCGCTGCGCGACATCGGCCGTTCGCTGCGCGTCGACTTCGACCCGGACCCGGCGCCGGAGAGCCCGATCCGCCTCACCTTCACGGAGTTCGACGCGGCGGTCGCGATGATCACCGCCGCCGGGTTCCCCCGCGAACGCGCCGCCGCCGACGCCTGGCCCCACTTCCACGGCTGGCGGGTCAACTACGAGTCGCTGGGCTACGAGCTGGCCCGCCGCAGCGACGCCGTCCCCGCCCTGTGGACCGGCCCGCGCGACTTCCCCGCCCCGCCCATCCCCCCGGCCCGCCCGGCCGACCGCAGGCCGGAGGCGGCGGGGTAGGGCGGCGCTCCGCGGGCGCGGCCGGGAGCGTCAGTTCCCGGGCGTGCCGGCCGGAGGGCGGCACGCCCGGACCATCGCCACCAGCGGCGGCGCCTCGGGATGCGGCCGGACTTCGCTGACGGCCTCGTAGCCCCACGCCTCGTACACGGCGAGCACCTTGCCGCCCCCGGCCGCCGGATTGACCATCAACGTGATGCGCTCCTCACCACGACCCCGGGCGAGTTCCTCATGGATCCGGCGCGCAGCACCGGTGCCCCGCCAAGGCGAACGAACCCCCAACTCCTTGAGTACGAAAGTTGGTTCGGCGGTCAGCTCCGGCCGCATCGGGTTGGCCGTCCGGGCCCACCAGCGGTCGCCGGACTCAATGGTGTTGCCATAGGCGTACCCGATCGGCTCAGTGCCGTCGTACCCGACGACGGCCTCGAACCCCGGCTCCGTGCCATGCCGGTCCAGGCGCTCGGCGAACGTCGGCACGGCGTAATTCGGCAGGTGCAACAGCGGCGCACGCACATCCAGTGATTCCTCGGCGAGATAGGGTGGAGCGAACGCAGAGATGGGTACACCCGCTCCGTTTCTCTTGCTCAGATTGCCGGACCAGTAACCCTCCGAATCGGGAGGGGAGGGCAGCTGTCAGCCTCTCGCGTCAGCTGCAGCAGCTCATGCGGCGGATCTCCGCCGTCCTGGATAGCTGAAATATAGGTCTTCGCTTCGGAAATCCCTAGCGAGGGAGCATTCCTTCGCAGGTAGCGCATTGCCGGGACATGCCCTTCCGACTGGAGGATTGCTCGAACGGAGCTAAGAATCGGATCCGGGCGCCGACTTCCCCTAAACTGCTGAAGGAAGATTGTTTGCCAGTCCGAGGTGCGGAGTGTTTCACCAGGAATCTCGTAGATGGCCCCATCATCGCCATCAACCAAATATGGCCCGTGGCCGACGAGCATATTCATGGGGATCGGATTCCGCCTATACTCGTCCGATTGCCTGGCTATCAGCCATCCGACAGCCGTCTCGTTGACGCCGATGATGACCATCCTTGGACCCACAGGGTTCTCTTCCTGTCGCCTCGCCAACAGGGCCTCGACTAATTCAATGGCCCGATCCTTGGAGATCTTCACCGTCGACTCCACATAGTTATCACCCCGAGTGATTACCTTGTCCAACTTATTCGCTTGCGTCATTCTACCCCGCCACCAGCGACCGTGGCATTAATCGTTCACCCAGCCACGGGAGGGCTGGGGGCTTCTGGTCGGCTGCTCGGTCCTCGCCGAGCAGCCGACCAGACATTACAGGTGCTAGTTGGTTCGCAAGATGTAGTAGTAGCGCCAACCCTCAGGGGCCGCACGGCCGGTTTGCGCGTCAAGGAAAACGACGGCGCCGTTGTCGTTGATCACGTTGAAGAAATGACCGATCTGGCCCCTCGCGGCTTGTGCCGCCGAGGGCTGGCCCATAACGATCCCACGTGCACCATTTCCCCAGCTCTGCATGTCGCTCACGATTCCGGAGAGGCCGCCCTTTTGGACAAACGGCTGACTAGAACCCGCGAGCGCCAGGAATTGATCGGGCAGAAGCGTGTTGTCTGCGGCGGATGCTGGAGGCGGATTCTTCCCTGCCAACAGTTGGTCGGTGGCTAGCGAGACTGGCCCACAGTTGTGCGTACCGCAGCCCGGGTTGATTCGTTCCTCAAGGCCTGGCGTCGACGGAATCAGGTAGGTGTCGCCATTCATGGTTGTTCGGATATCGGCGGCCCACCATCGACGGATAGCGGCTCCGCCGCCAGCGATCTCGGCCTTTTCGCCAAATGTTTTGCGCCCCCAGTTTCGGACGCCACCTAGGCCTGCCACGACGACCTGGCTGGCCAACTCGTCGGCTTGCTTCTCGACCTTGTCAGCGACGTTGTTGCAGCCGAATTCGCGGAGTTTGGCTGCGGCGACATACGTCGCGTAGGCGGGGCGGATGGGGATGTACTTGTCGATGAAGGCGCTGGCGCCGCCGTTGCGGCCGGTGACGGCATTGAAGAGGTCGCCGACGAACTCGAAGGGGGCTTTTGCACCTTGGGCGAGCCAGCTGCCGAAGTTTCCGAGGGTTACGTCGTCGTTGTCGTCCTCGGGAGACAGGCCGGTGGGGTCGGTGTAGAGCGTGGGTGCGCCGGCGGCGTAGGTGTAGGGCGAGGCGTATGGCGAAGACGCGGGGATGGAGAGGGGGTCGCGGGCGGTGAAGCGTCCGAGGGAGGGGTCGTATTCGCGGGCGCGGAGGTATTGCTTGCCGGGGAGGCCGGGTTCGTTGTACTGCCCGGTGAAGCCGAACGGGGTTGTGGGTGCGCCGGTGGCAAGGGTGGTGGTGGCGGCGCGTCCGTAGGGGTCGTAGGTGGTGCGGCTCTGCGGTGTGCCGTTGGCGTTGGTGAGGTCGGTTATGGAGCCGAGCCAGTCGTGGTGGTTGTAGAAGGTCCCAGCGTTGGTGTGCTGGCTCTGGGGCAGGCCGAGGGGGTCGTAGGTGTAGTCGCCGATCAGTTGGCCGGCGCCGTCGGTTTGGGAGGCGATCTGCGGCAGGGGGTTGTTGATGTCCCAGGCGATGGTGCGGGTGGGGGTGTTGTTGACCTTGGTCGAGACGCGGTTGCCGTCGGCGTCGTAGGTGAAGGTGAGGCTGTCCTGGACGGCGGCCCTGGTGAGGCGGCCGGCGCCGTCACTGATGTTGTCGGCGACGGCGGTGGCGAGGTGGCCGACGGCGTCATAGGGATAGGTGACGTTGCCGACGTCGTAGGTGGCTTTGGAAGTGTTGGAGCTCCAGAGGGGTTTGGCCGCGCTGCTGTATACGACGAAGTTGCCGTCGTCCTGGATCCTCGCGTAGGCGCCGGGGTTGGCCGAGGTGTTGCTGGCCCAGATGGTCTTGTGGTTGGTGTCGTAGACGGCGAAGTTGCCGTCGGTCTGCATGGTGGCCGAGGCCCCGGGGTTGCCGGTGGTGCCGGAGGACCACAGGGGCTGGTTGGTGAGGAACGGTGTGGGGACCACCCTTTGGGAGTTGCAGTGATCGTCCCACCGACCGCAGAGCCCACCCTGTGGGTGCTCCAACGCGCGATCGGCTTCGGCGCGGAGATCACCCGCAGCCTGCTGCTCGGGCACATCTTCACGAAGTGCACCAGCTTCGTCGGCGACTTCGTGATCGGACGCCACGTCAACATCGGCGCGTTCTCTCCACCACCGGCCCGCGCGTCGACGCCGGACCAGTGACGGAACCCGCCACCGGCGAGATCGCCGTCCGCCTGGACGGGCGGCGCATCGGTACCGGGTGCACCAAGTTCGGGTCCGTGGTCGGTGACGGCGTGGCCCTGCTGGCCGGAGCATTCTCCAGCCCGCCACGCTGATCGGGTCCCGGGTCGGGGATCTGCCCGAAGGGCGACCAGGTCGGCGGCTTCATCCCTGCGGGCGGTCAGGCCAGCTGGCGCCCCCGTCCCGGGCGGGCCGCCCAACGCAGGCGGCCTGCCCGGACGTTCCAAACCCGAAGGAGAGCATCACGTGAATCAGGCAGACCTCACCGCCGGATGCATCGTCGCCAACAGCACCGGCTCGACACCGGCATGCTCGGTGCCCTCCACGTCCTCGCCCAGCTCGCCGCGACGCATCGGCCGATCTCCCACCTGGTCGCCGACTACCGGCGCTACGCCGCCTCCGGGGAGATCAATCTCCCGATCACGGGAGACCATCGACAGACCCTGCGTCGTGTCGCGGAGCGGGAGTCGGCCGTCGGTGGGGTCATCGACCGCACCGACGGCCTCACCGTCCGCCATGCCGACGGCCGGTGGTTCAACCTGCGCGCCTCCCACACCGAACCCCTGCTGCGACTGAACGTCGAGGCGCCCACCGAATCCCGGATGGCTACCCTTCGGGACGAGGTGCTGCGGGTGCTTGGCGTGAGCCGGTAGCCGGGCCGAACACCGGTGGGCGGTGGGTCAGAGCTCGACCGGGCCGCCCGCCGCCAGGGAGCGCTCGGCGGCGGCGAGGATCTCGACCACCCGCAGGCCGAAGGCCGCGCCGCAGGGGTGGGGCTCGCCGGTGCGGGCGGAGTCGCGCAGCGCGTCCAGGGCGCGGTGCAGCGCGGCGAGCGGGCCCTCGCCGCGCTCGGGGAGGTGGACGACGCCCGCCTCGCCGCGCAGCTCCATCCCCGTGCCGCCGCCCGCGAGCGGGGTGGTCAGGCTCAGCGCGAGGGTGCTGGACGCGCCGCCGACGTGCCGCAGGACGAGGTGGACGGTGTCCCGGGGGCCGGCCACCGCCGTCACCTGGACGGCGTCGCCCAGCACCGGGAGCAGCACCGAGAGCGCGTGCGGGCCGACGTCCCAGAGCGCGCCCTTCTCCTGGCGCCAGGGCGAGGCGGCGTACGGGCTGGTGCTGTCGGCGGCGAAGACCGAGCCCAGCCAGTCGGAGCGGCCGGTGAACCAGCCGCCGGTGGCGGCCTGCTTCTCGATCCACGGCAGCTGGTCGCCGCCGAAGCGGACGGTGAAGAAGACCACCGAGGCGACGCCGTGGGCCGCGGTGGCGTGGAGGACGCGCCGGGCGTCGGGGACGGTCAGCGCGACCGGCTTGTCGAGCAGCAGGTGGCAGCCGGCCTCGGCGGCGCGCACCGCGAGGTCCGCCTGGACGGTCGGCGGCAGCGCGATGGAGACGGCGTCCACCTCGGCGAGCAGCCGGTCGAGGTCCTGGTGGCCGGGCACGCCGTGCGCCTCGCCGAGTGCGGCGGCCGCCTCGGGCCGGCGGCCCCAGACGCCCGCGAACTCGAAGTCGGGGTGCTCCGCCAGTACGGGCGCGTGCACCCGCTCCGCCCAGGGGCCGGTGCCCAGCAGTCCGATCCGCATGTTCTCTCTTCTTCCTTGCTCGTGGCGGCCCGCCCGACGTGCTCCGCCCGGTGCTGAGCCGCACTGCTCGGTGCCGCACGACGCTGTGCCGCACTGCCCGGTGCCGCACGACGCCGTGCCGCACTGCTCGGTGCCGCATTGCTCGGTGCCGCGCGGCGCTGTGCCGCTGCGCTCAGTGCTGCACGCGGGCCAGGGTGAACCCGTCGTAGCCCTTGCTGCCGACCGTCTGCACGGAGGTCGCGGAGACCCGGGGCTCGGCGGCGATCAGGTCGTGCAGCCGGCGGGTGGCGACGACCGCCGGGTCGGTGCTGTCCGCGTCGGCGACGGCGCCGCGGCGCACCACGTTGTCGACCACGATCAGCGAGCCCGGCGCGGTGAGCTCCAGCGCCCGGGCGAAGTACTCGGGGTTGCTCGGCTTGTCCGCGTCGATGAAGACCAGGTCGAACGGCTCGGCGCCCTCCGCCACCAGCGCGGCCAGCGAGTCGGCGGCGCGCCCGAGC
Organism: Kitasatospora sp. NPDC003701; assembly: GCF_053587085.1. Lineage (NCBI taxonomy): Bacteria > Bacillati > Actinomycetota > Actinomycetes > Kitasatosporales > Streptomycetaceae > Kitasatospora > Kitasatospora sp. NPDC003701. Next base: position 214,164 of record NZ_JBSFNM010000004.1, on the reverse strand, counting down.
CGGACTTCGGCGACCTTCTCCAGGCCGGCCCGCGCGAGGTTCGCCCGGGCGACCGCGGCGTGTGCCGGGTCGATCTCCAGGGTGATCAGGGTGCCGTCGGCCGGCAGGGCCCGGGCCAGCCAGATCGCGCTGTAGCCGCCGAGCGTGCCGACCTCCAGGATCCGCCGCGCGCCCCGGGTGAGGGCCAACAGGTGCAGCAGCTTGCCCTGGGTGGGCGCGACCGCGATGGGCGGCAGCCCCGCCGCCTCGGCGGCGGCCACCGCGGCCTCCAGCACCGGGTCGTGCCCGATCAGGCGCTCGGCGAAGTACGCGTCCACCGCGTCCCAGGTCTGCTGTGTCACTACGCCCTCCACCTGCCGTTTTACATGCCACCGCCGGGGTAGCCCGATGCTACCCCGGCGGGACGACAGCTCTGCTGGAACGCTCCGGTGGAGGTCAGTCCACCGCGGGGGCGCCCACCGCGGGCTCGGTGGCGGCGGCCGCCGCCTCCTCGGCCTCGCGGGCCTTGGCGGCCTTGCCGGCCCGGCGCTTCATCAGCCAGGCCGAGAAGGCGCCGCCGACCGCGGCCAGCAGCAGGCCCACCCAGGAGAAGCGCGACAGCCACTGCTCGGCGACCTTGCCCACCTGGTACACCAGCAGCGTGGTGCCGCCGGCCCAGACCACGCCGCCGAGCACGTTGGCGATCAGGAACTTCCAGTACGGCATCTTCAGCGCGCCGGCCAGCGGACCGGCGAAGATGCGCAGCAGCGCGATGAAGCGGCCGAAGAAGACCGCCCACATGCCCCACTTCTGGAACGAGCGCTCGGCGCTGGCCAGGTGGTCCGGCCCGAAGTGCCGGGGGAACTTCCGCCCGAGCTTCTCGAACAGCGGCTTGCCGCCCTTGCGGCCGATCGAGTAGCCGATCGAGTCGCCGATGATCGCCCCGAGGATCGCGCAGACCGCGACCCAGACCGGGCTGACCACGCCACGGGCGGACAGCAGCGCCGCCGACACCAGCGCGATCTCGCCGGGCAGCGGGATGCCCAGGGACTCCAGCCCGATGATCAGCGCGACCAGGGCGTACACCGCACCCGGTGGGACGCTCTCGATCCAGGCGTCGATGTGCAAGGCCGTACCTCCGTGGCAGAACGGGACCCGATCGCGGACGGGCGGTGCCCGGTCCGGTGGTCCCGGCGTCGATCGATGGCGGCACCAGGCCGCTCCCCGAAAGGGCAGCCTAACGTGCCGGGCGGCCTGTCCCCCCGGCCGATCACCCCCGATTACGACGTACGACGCGCCGCCGCGGTTCCGGCCGGAACCGAATCCGCCGGGAGCGGGAGCGGACGGGGACCGGCCTCGTCCGGGGCAGCGGTTCGACTAGGGCCGCTCGAAGAACTGCAGGACGCCGCCGACCGAGAAGCACACCGCACCGGCGAGGGTTCCCCAGTTGGCGATGTCGATGTTGACCAGGCTGCCGGTCTCCGGGCGGGTGAAGGCGGCCAGCGCCGACACCAGGAAGAGCACGGACCCGAACTGGTTGACCGCGACGATCCACCAGCCGAGGCTGCGCGAGCGCCGGCACGGGCGGCCGTGGCAGACCTCGACCAGTGCCAGGTGCCCCGAGACCAGGAAGAGCACGCACCCGACGAGGTCGGGCGCCCAGATCAGCCGGTTCTCCTGCTGGGCCGAGAGCCCCTGGAGGAAGGAGTCCAGCAGGTTGACGCCGAACACGAGCGTCCCGAGGAAGAGCACGAAGGTGCTCAGCCAGTCGATCCGCCCGGGCTCGTAGCTCCACCACCGCCAGCCGCGCGCCACCAGCGAGTCCGTCGCACCGGAACGGCGCGGGGCGTTGATCGCCTGGAGCAGCGAGGTGTAGCCGCCGGTGTTGAAGAAGAGGCCTCCCGCGAAGTAGACCGAGGCGATCACGGTCGCGGAGGCCGCCCCGGCCTGGGCGACGGCGGCGCCCAGCGCGAAGAGGGCGCCACCGAGGGTGAACGCGACGGCGGCGAGGGTGTTGAGGGTGCGCAGGCGCCGCAGTACCGCCTCGTCCGCACTGCGCGGCGGGGCCTCCGCCCCGCCCTCGGCACGGACCCTGAGCGTCCCGCGCTTGCGGGCCGGGCGCGACTCCCAAACGGCCGAGCCACCCTCGGCCAACCGCCAGGTGAGCCGGGTCGTGAACGGTCCGGCGCCTTCGGCGCGCTCGTCGGGGCGTACCATCGCGCCAGCCTAGCGGCGGGGTAGCGCCCGGCGCGGGACCGGCGACGTGTCGCGGCGCGGAGGTCCTGCCCGGGTGCCCGTTCCGCCGGCCCCGTGGCCGCCTGCGGCGCCGTACCCGTCCACGAGGGCTCCGCCGAACCCGACGTCCCCCGCATCGGCCCGCACGAGGGGGTCACTCACCCGGCCGGAGCCCCGGCCGGAGCCCCGGGCGCACCCTCGCGCAGCACCCCCAGCAGTTCCGCCGTGAACTCCTCCGGGCGCTCGATGTGCACGCTGTGCCCCGCGCCTTCGACCACCGCCTCCCGGACCTGGCCGCCGGCCGCCGCGTAGCGGGCCAGCACGGCGCGGGTCTGGGCGAGCATGGGCTGGGCCGGGCAGCGGTCCTCGCCGGGCCAACCGGGAACGACGCCCAGTGCGCCCAGGTGGGCGAGGTCGAAGAGCGAGGTGTCGGAGACGATCACGTCGGCCGAGCCCCGCAGCCAGAGCACCGGGGGCCTGGCCCCGGCGAGTTCCAGGTCGTCGATCCGAAAGTGCGTCGGCGCCAGGCAGTTGAGCACGCCGCGGTCGCCCGGGGCGACGCCCGGCCAGGTCTCGCTGGTGCGGGAGTCCCCGGGGTAGTGGTCGTCGCCGATCCGGGTGGAGAGCATCGACGCGACGTAGCCGTCGGCCGGCTCCACGGGCGCGTTGACGTAGCAGGCGGCGAAGACGGCGCGAGGTGAGAGCGGTGACTCCGCGCCGGTCTCCCCGGCCGCCAGCAGCCGGACGAACTCCGGGTTGGCGGTGCCTCCGCCGGAGCCCGCGCCGTCCGGGCTGTTCAGCCGGCCGTCCGACCCGTGAGTGCCGCCGAAGCCGTACGGCGAGACCGGGTTGACCAGCGTCACCGACCGCAACCGCTCGGCGTGGTCGCGAAGTTGGTGCAGGACCACGCCACCGCCCAGGCTCCAGCCGACCAGGTGCACCCGCCCCAGGTCGAGCGCCTCGATCAGCGCGCTCAGGTCGTCGCTGTAGTCACGCAGTCCGCGGGTGGCGTCCACCGGCAGCGGGTCGGTGTCGCCGAAGCCACGCAGGTCGACCGCGATCGGCCGGTACTGCGCGGGCAGGTCGAGCATCGCCCGCTGCCAGAAGAGCGAGGACGACACGTTCCCGTGCACGAAGACCACCGGCTCGCCGGAGCGCCCCTCGATCTCCAGGTAGTTGACGGTGAGCCGGGAGGTCGCGATCCGACCGGCGGCGACGGTGGGCAGCAGCACGCTTGATCCTTCAGTTGAGCCAGCTGGCGATCTGGGCCCCGACCGCGGCGTCCCAGCCGAGTTCGAGGTGGTTGGCGCCGGCGACCAGCGCGGTCCCGCCGACCGTGCCGATCCCGGTGGTGTCCAGGGCGCTGGAGACGAAGACCACCCCGTCGCTGGGTCCGCGGTTCTCGTTGAAGATGCCGAGGACGTTCGGCGTTCCGCCGGCCAGCAGGTAGGTGCGGACCTGGGCGGGGACGCCGGCCTGCTTCAACGGGGCGATCAACGAGCCCGCGTCGACGGCGGCCTGGATGCCGGTGCCGTCGGTGTAGAAGCCCTGGCCGCCGTAGTAGGTGGTGTACCAGTCCTGTTGACTCTGGTCGACCCCGTACGTGCCGTCCCAGCGGGCCAGCATCTGCCGCTGCCCCGGGTAGTCGTCGTAGCCGCCGGTCGGGGTGAACGCGAACTGGGGATGGGCCGTGTAGCTGCCGTAGCAGGTCATGTGCAGGTGCGGGGAGGGCGCGTTGACCTTGCCGCCGCACTCCGGCCAGACGCTGAAATCGTGCGCCCAGCCGTGCGCGAAGGGGTAGTCGTAGCCGCCGTTGGGGCCGCCCAGGGTGATCAGCCGCCGGACGTCGCCGGCGTAGGGCCGCCCCCAGGCGGGCTTGACCGAGGAGACGTACGCCCGCGCGGACATCTCGCCCTTGCTCCAGCTGACCAGGTCCACCTGTGCGACGCCCAGCTTGGCGCGGATCAACGCGACCGCGTCGCCCACCTGCTGCGCCTGCATCAGGTTGTCACCCTGCTTGTGCGCGAAGCCGACGGCGAAGACCCGGTACCCCCGCGTGGCGAGGTACTGCATCAGCCCGGTGTTCGGGCAGGAGGCCGCCCCGCAGCCGTAGTCGCCCGACTCGCCCGGGTTGGCCCAGGCCCGGTCCGGGTTGTCGTTGGCGCCGTGCACCAGCAGCACCGGCACCTGGTGCGCGCCGCTGTTCCAGCCGGGCGCGGAGTAGAGCAGGAAGCGCCCGGAGTTCGGCTGCTTCACCCCGCCGAAGAACGTGAGCCGCTGACCGTCCTGGTCACTGCGGCCGTCCGGCGGGTACTGCTCCTGATGGAACCCGGCGGTGGTGTCGAGGTAGCGCTCGACGTGGTCCCAGCCGTTGGCCACCGTGCCGTAGCTCGCCTCCAGCGTGAGGTGGCCCGGCACCGCGGCCGAGGCGGGCGGCGCTCCGACGAGCCCGGTCACCAGCGCCAGCAGCACCGCGAGGATCCAGCCACCCGACTTCCGCACCATCGTCAACTCCTCTGCCCGGCAGGCCCGAGCGGCCCCGCACCGACACGGTAGGCGGGGCCGGCGGGCCCGGCCCATGGGGGCGGCCCACACGGCGAGCGGCCAGCGGTGTGGATCACACCCCTGGCCACTGGTCGACCGAGCGGGAGGAGCTTCCCCGCCAGGTGCCCTCCGGGCGTACCGGCGTCGAACCGGTCACCCCGTTCCCCGGGCCGCGCCCGGAGTCACGGCGCCGCCTGCCGGCAGTACGGAGAGCGCGGAGCCGGCTGTGCCGAGCCGGGCGCTCAGGGCCGGGCGCTCAGGGCAGGGCGCTCAGGGCAGGGCGGTGCGAGCGCGTGAGGGGTTCCGTGCCGGAAGGCGAGGGGACCGAGCGGGCCGGACCGGTCGGGAAGGCGGGCGTCCACAGCGGCTCCGGCCGGCGGAGAGCCACCGAATCCACCGACGACTGAACCCGGACCACTCCCGGCTCAGCTCGCGGCGAGCATCCGGAAGTCGTACGCCCGCGGCAGCGGGAGGCCGGGCTCGGCACTGCCGGTGGCGCGCTGGTGGGCGAACCAGAGTTCGTGCAGGGAGCCTTCGCCCTCGCGGACGTCGGCCAGTTCGATCCCCTCCCGCAGGATCCGGCCGCAGCGTTCCGTGTCGCCGGAGTCGAGGGCGGCGCGCGCCTCGGCCCAGCGCACCCGGCCCAGCGCGCGCTGCTCCTCGGGCAGGGCGGCGAGCAGCGACAACACCTCCTGCGGCGCCCCGGCGCGCAGCAGCGCCCCGGCCGCCTCCAGGACCAGCGGCAGCAGCCCGGGCTCCAGGCGGAGGGCCTCGCGGTAGGCGCGGGCCGCCTCGGTGAGCTCCCCGTCCCGGTCGGCCAGGACCGCGAGGCTGCGCCAGGCCCAGGCGGTGGGGCGGTGCTCGATCGAGTGCAGCCAGCTCTTGCGAGCGCCCTCGAAGTCGCCGGCGTGGGCGCGCAGGACGCCGAGGTGCAGCAGGGCGAGCCAACCGTCGGCGTCCCTGAGCGGCTGCTCCCAGGCGGGGTCGACCTGGTAGGAGAGCGGAGCCCGCGCGGGCCCGGCCGGGCTGAGCCGCCCGTGGTCGAGGAGTTCCAGCCAGGCCTCCTGTTCGACGCCGAGCGTCCCGTCCGGGAACGGGGTGCCGGACACCTCGAAGGGCGGCTCGCCGGCCCGGACCCGGCGGCGGCGCTCCAGGGCGCCCCAGCCGGAGCCGGTCGCCAGGATGTCGACGGGTTCCTGGTCCAGCCACGCGGCGGCGGCGGCGAGTTCGGCGTCCAGCACGCCCGCCGGGACGAGTGCGTCGACGCCGTCCCGGGCCGCTTCGCGCGCCGCGGCCCAGTCCTCGCCGTGGACGGCAGCGGGGTCGGCTTCCAGGAGTCCGTACGCCTCCACCCAGGTCCACCGCGCGCCGGCGGGCATCGGGACGTGTTCGAGCTGGGTCCTGGCGACGCCCGCCTGGATCTCCAGGTAGGCGTTCCCGGGCTCGGACAGCCAGTCCTGCCAGTGCCGGCCGCCCTCGCCCTGCCCCCAGAGGAAGAGCTTGCGGCCGCGCTGCCGGTCGGTCGACGTCTGGACCAGGCCGCGGCCGCCCGCGTCGAGGGCGGCGATCCAGCGCCGGCGCCCCGCGGGCACGTCGAAGAAGTAGTCGGCCGCGTCCTGGGAGCGCGTGGTGCGGGTCAGGTCCTGCCCGTCCGGGGCGGGAAGGTCGACGTGGCGGACCCGGCGGTCGTAGGAGAACTGCCAGGCCGCGTCGGCCGGGGCGAGCACGCGGACGTCGGGCGCCTCCGGTACGGCGATGTTCGACCACCAGTACATCGGCACCTCGGTGTCGCGCGGGTTGGTGATCCGCACGTGCACCAGCAGGACCTGCGAGTCGTCCGGCAGGTAGGCGTCGATCTGGAAGACCGTGCCGCGGATCCGCTCGTACTCCCACATCCGCAGCACGGGTGTGCCGTCCGGGCGGACGACGCGTGCGGCGTGCAGGGGTTCGCAGGTGGTGGGCGCGTGGCCGATGGTGCCGATGTTCCACTCCACGCCGCCGGCCAGCCAGGCGTTGCGCAGGGCGAGGTTGGCGGGCTGGAACACCGGGTTGCGGAAGAGGAGTTCGCGTCCGGTGGGCTTGTGGATCAGCGACCAGAGCCTGCCGCCGGCGCCGAGCAGGAACGTCGCCCGGAGGGTGGCGTTCTCCAGGACCGCGGCGGGGTGTTCGGCGGGTGCCCGCTCGCGGGTGTAGCCGTCCTGGAGCAGGTACGGCATGACGGAGGGCACCCGGCCGTAGCCGATGTTGTACCGCATCTCGTCGTCGGCCTGGCTCGCGTCGGCGACCTCGTGCAGGTCGGCCCCGGCGAAGAGGGGCGGGAGGGGGTTGACGGGGCCGACCTGGGCGGTCGGCAGGGCCAGTGCGGTCAGCCGGAGCTCACTCATCTGTCGTCTGCCTCTTATCGGGTCGATGGGTGGGCTACTTGACGCTGCCGGAGGTCAGGCCGGCCTTCCAGTAGCGCTGGAGCAGGAGGAACATCACGACGATCGGGACGACCGACAGCAGGGAGCCCGTGATGATGAGGTTGTAGGGGACGGTCTGGCCGCGCTGTTCCTTCCAGGCGACCAGTCCGACGGTGACCGGCTGCAGCCGGTCGTCGGCGAGCATCAGGGACGGCAGCAGGTAGTTCGTCCAGATGGTCACGAACTGGAACAGGAAGATGGTGACCAGCGACGGCTGGAGCACCCGCAGCACGACGGACCGGAAGATCCGGAACTCGCCCGCCCCGTCCAGCCGTCCCGCTTCCAGGAGTTCGTCCGGCACGGCGGCCGCCGCGTAGATGCGCGCCAGGTACACACCGAACGGGCTGACGATGCTGGGGATGAACACCGCCCAGAAGGTGTTGACCACATGGGTGGCCGAGAACATCAGGTAGAGCGGGAGCGCGAACAGCGGGGCCGGGATGAGGATGGCGCCGAGGACGGTGTTGAAGACGGCCTCGCGGCCCCGGAAGGCGTACTTCGCGAGGACGTACCCGGCCATGCTGGAGAGCAGCGTCGCCACGACGGCGCCGCCCACCGCGTAGAGCAGGCTGTTGAGCAGCCAGCGGCCGAAGATGCCGTCCTGGACGCCGAGCAGGGTGGAGACGTTGTGCACCAGCTCGATCCGCCCGGCGAACCAGAAGCCGTTGCTGGAGAAGAGGTCGCTGCTGCTCTTGGTGGCGGAGACGACCAGCCACCAGACCGGCAGCAGGGAGTAGAGCGCGGCCACCACCAGAACGGCGATCACCCCGGCGCGGCCGGCCGGATTCGTGGCCTTCACTGAGAGCCTCCCCGCTTGTTGACGAACCGCATGAACCCGAAGGACAGCACGAAGATCACCAGGGCCAGGATCACCGAACGGGTGGCCGCCGCGTGGTAGTTGTTCGCGGCGACCTCGTTCTGGGCGGCCATGATCGGCGTCCAGTCGCCGGCGAGGTTGGGCGCGACGGCCTTCATGATCACGGGCTCGTTGTAGAGCTGCGCCATGCCGATGATGGAGAACACCGTGGTCATCACCAGGGCGGGCCGGACCATCGGGATCTTGATGTGCCAGGCGAGCCGCCAGCCCGTGCAGCCGTCCAACTCCGCCGCCTCGGTGAACTCCCCCGGGATGGCCTTCAGTGCCGAGTGGATGACGATCATGTTGTAGCCGGTCCAGCCCCAGGTCAGCATGTTGCCGACCGACCACGGCAGCATGCCGTCGGAGGTGAAGTCGACGTCCAGCCCGAGATGGCCGAGCGCGTCGGCGATCGGGCTGACGTCCGGCTGGTAGAGGAACGACCACATCAGTCCGCCGATCACGCCGGGGACGGCGTACGGCAGGAAGAAGGCCAGCCGGAAGAAGCGCTTGGCGGGGGTGCGGCGGGCGTCGAGCGCGAGCGCCAGCACCAGGGCCAGGCCCAGCATCAGCGGCACCTGGACGACACCGATCAGCACCACCCGGACGATCGAGCCGGTGAAGGCGTCGTCGGCCAGCGCGTCCGTGTAGTTGGACAGCCCGGTGAAGACCTCGGCGGGGGGCGCCAGCCCGAGCCCGGAGCGGTGCAGCTTGAACAGGCTCTCGTACAGCGCGTAGCAGATCGGCGCGACGAAGGTGACGGCGAAGAGCGTGCCGAACGGCAGCAGGAACCCCAGCGGGGCCCAGCGGCGGCCGTCGGTCCGGCGCCGCCGAACGGTGACGGCCTCCGGCCGGGGCGGCTTCGGGGTGGCCCCGGCGCGCTCCGCCGGGCGCACCGGGGTCACAGCAGGAGAGGTGTGCATGGTCAGCCGATTTCCATGCCCTGGGTCTTCATCTCGGCCACGGTCTGCGCCTGGGCCTCGGCGAGCGCGGCGTCCAGGCCGCTGCCGCCCGCGCCCGCCTTGCCGAGGCCGTCACCGAGCACACCGGAGGTCTTGGTCATGACCGGGCCCCACTGGAAGCCGGGGTCGACCCGGCCGGCGCTCTCCTTGAACACGTCGAAGACCGTCTGGCCGCCGTAGAACGGGTCGCTCCGGTGGAGCGCCGGGTTCTCCAGGCCGGAGAGGGCCGCCGGGTAGATGCCCGTCTCCTTGATCAGGTTGCTGACGCTCGCCTGGTCGGTGCCGAACCAGTGGGCGAACTCGACCGCCTCCTTGACGTGCTTGCAGCCCTTCAGCACCGCATTGGGGGTGCCGCCGGCGTTGCCCGCGGTGGGCGCGGACGCGTCCCAGACCGGCATCGGGGCGACGGCCCAGCTGCCGGAGGTCTGCTTGACGCTGTCGGCGAGGATCGGGGTGTCCCAGACCGCGTTGACGTCGGAGAGGATCGCACCCTCGCCCATGCCCTTGTAGAGCGCGGTGTCGAAGCTCGGCACGGTCTTGACCAGCTTCTTGTCGATCAGGCCCTGCCAGAACGCGGTGACCTTCCTGGTCGCCGGGTCATCGAGGTTCACGGTCCACTTGTCGCCGCTGGTACCGAACCACTTGGCACCCGCCTGCCAGGCGAGACCCGCGAAGTTGTAGGCGTCGTTGCCGAAGTAGCCGATGTACGCGTTCGGGTCGGCCGCGTGGATGATCGCGGCGTCGGCGGCGTACTCGTCCCAGGTCCTGGGGGCACTCGTGATGCCGTACTTGGCGAACAGGTCCTTGCGGTAGATCATCGCCATCGGGGCTATGTCCACCGGCAGGCCGAAGGTGCGCCCGGAGACCCCGGACTGGGCGAAGGCCCAGGAGGCGTACTCCTTCGCGTAGGGAGCGGCGGCGGCCGTGGCGTCCTGGAGGGCGCCGGCGGCGGCGAAGGTGGGAAGGGTCTCGAAGCCCACCGACCCCAGACAGGGGGCGTTGCCCGCCTTCACCGCGTTGAGCAGCTTGGTGTAGCCGCCCTTGGAACCGGGCGAGATCTTGCTGTAGTTGACCTTGATGTCGGGGTGCGCGGCGTTGAAGAGCTCCACGGACGCCTCGTAGCCGGGGGCCCAGCCCCAGAACTCGACGGTGACCGGCCCCGACGCCTGGCCGGCCGATCCGTCGGAGCCGCAGGCGGCGGCGAAGGAGGCCAGCGACGTGAGCGCCATGGCGAGGGTGGCCGCTCTGAACGGGCGTGACTTCATGGGGAGGCCCTCTCTACTGCCCACCGCGGCGGGGCAATCGGCCCGGGGCACGGTGGTGGGGGACCCGCCTGACGCTGCGGGTTGTTAGTTCGGCTAGTGTGTTAATTAAGAGTGGCAGTGTCAAGGGCTCCGCCGGAACGTTATGCGAACAGGTCCCACCCGGCCGCACAGCGGTCGAAGATGGACAAAGCGCACCCTTCGCCGCTGCGCAGGTGCCAGTTTCTTCGAACGCTGCATCAACTAACATGACCAAGATCGCCCCGGCCTCTCGCTCGCAGACTCCGGAACGGAACCGGTCGGAACGGAACAAGGAGACGACGTGCGGCCAGGACAGCGCGGCACCACCAGTACGGGCGCCGGCCCGGCGGGCCGCTCCCGCCCGGGCACGACCCCGGCCACCGGGGCGGCCGGCATCCTGGCGGGCCACCCCGAGGCGGCCGACAAGGCCTCGCTGCGGCGCACCAACCTCGGCGTGGTGCTACGGCACCTGCGCGACAACGGCCCGCAGTCCCGCACGCACCTGTCCACCGCGATCGGCCTGCCCAAGGCGACGGTCTCGGTCCTGGTCGCCGACCTGATAGAGCGCGGCCTGGCCCGCGAAGGCGAACTCGACCGCGCCGGCTCGATCGGCCGCCCGCACCGCATGGTCGAACTCGACGGCCGCCGGATCTGCGGCATCGGCGCCGAGATCGGCGCCGATCACATCACCGTGCTCGCCCTCGATCTGCGCGGCACGATCATCCGCGAGGACCGTCGCGCGATCGACGTTCCCGCACTGACCGCCCAGGCCGCCCTCGCCGAGGTCGCCGACCTCGTCGCGGACTGCCTGAGCACGGTGGCCGAGCGGGACATGCGCGCGATCGGGGTCACCCTCGTCACCCAGGGATCGGTCGACGCCGCCTCCGGAAGCGTCGTCGTCGCCACCAACTTCGGCTGGCGGGGCGTCAGGGCCACCCAGGAGCTGCGTACGCGGCTCGGCCGGGACGCCCCGCCCCTCCTGGTCGAGAACGACGCCGAGTCCGGCGCCCTCGCCGAATACCTCGCCGCCACCGGCGACGACGTGCGCGAACTCGTCTACGTCACCGGCGGGATCGGCGTGGGTGGCGCGAGCATCTCCGGCGGCAAGCTGCTGCGCGGCTCCGAGATCGGACACATGAAGCTCGACCCGCTCGACCGGCCCTGCCCGTGCGGGCGGACCGGCTGCTGGGAGGTGGCCGTCGGACTCCAGGCCTTCCTGGACGCGGCCGCGGACCCGACGGACCGGGTGCACGACCTCTCCGTCGACCTGGCCGAACGCCTCGGCGACCTGCTCGACCGGGCCGACGCGGGGGACCCGAAGACGCTCACCGCACTCGCCCGCATCGCCGAGCACCTCGCACTCGGACTCGGCGTCCTGGTGGACGTCCTCAATCCGCCCAGGATCGTCCTCGGCGGGTACTTCGCGGTGTTCGGCCGCTACCTCGTGGAGGCCGCGCAACAGGTCCTCGACGACCGCAGGATCGCCCCCACCGCGGCACGGGTGATCGTGACCGCCTCGACGCTCGGACTCTCCAACGCCGCGCGGGGTGGCGCACTGCTGGCACTCGCGGGCATCTTCCAGGACCCCTCCACCGTTCCGGTCCGGTCCACCCCGGAGGACGACGACCCCTGGTCGCCCTGACGCCCCGCCCCGCGCACCACCGCCGGACCCCGCGGGCGGCGGCACGAGGTCGCCGTCGGCGACGGCCCGGAGGAAGGACCGTTCGAGCTCCCGGTGAATCGCCCGGGACGCTCGCACCGGCCCGCGGCATCGGCGTTCGACTCGCCCGCCGCGGACGCGGGTTGACAGCGCGGCGCGGGTCGCCCATCATCCTTCCAGAACCGGGTGATTGAATTTGCGCAAAGCTGACTGACTTCAATCATTAGCGATCATCGGACCCCTTTCCCGGCCAGTCCGACACCAACGCCGATGACCCGGCCGCCACCGTGCACGACCGGGACCCCCACCCGCCCGCCGTCGCACCCGGAGCGCCCGCGACGCGGGCTTCTCCGACCCGGCCCACTTCACCCGTCTGCTCACAGCCGGGCCGGACCCGCCCCCGGCCGGTCCGGGCGGACCCACCACCCCGGCGGCCCGCGTAACGGCAGTCCCGGGTGGAACCGCCTCCCCCGCCGGCCGGCCCGGGACCGTCAGCAGCAACCCGGATCAGCCCTCCCCCACCCGTGCGTCGTCGTCCCCCAAGGAGATCTCGTGTCGTCCCCGCCCCGCAGAACCCTCGCCGCCGCACTCGCCACCGCCCTCACCACTGCCCTCCTCGCCCTGGGCGGCGCCCCGACCCAGCCCGCAGCCGCGGCGGCCCCCGGCAGCGCCGGCTACACGATCACCGTCGGGTCGCCCACGTCGTACGCACATCCGACGGACACCCCCGCCGTCCCGTACGTCGACAAGGACGGCACGTTCTACTTCCAGCAGTCGGCCGCCCTGTACGGCACCGACGAACCCAGGTACTGGGACTTCTTCACCGGGGCGGACTTCGACACCGCCTCCCGGTCGAGCGCCGTCAGCGACGCGGTGAACCCGGCGAACGCCAACGACAGGAACAACGACACGACCTGGCGGTGCAACAACAGCCCGACCGGCGTCGCGGCGAGCTTCGCCACCGGCAGCACCAGCTACGCGCAGAAGAACTACTGCGACCTGTCGGGAGTCTGGGTCGACCCCGACACCGGCGACTGGTACGGCCTGGTGCACAACGAGTTCACCCCGCAACCCTTCGACGACGGCCTCCACTTCGACGCGATCGACTACACCGTCTCGACCGACCAGGGCCGCACGTGGACCATCAGGAACCACGTGATCACCTCGCCCTACACCACCGTCCGGGGCGACACCACGCAGTTCCCCAACCAGACCTACTACTACGGGGACGGCGACCAGCGCCTGTTCGTCGACACCGCCTCGGGCTACTTCTACGTCTTCTACGGCTCGCGGGTCCTGGACAAGAGCGGCGGCTGGAAGGCCTTCAACGAGCACGTGGCCCGCGCGCCGATCTCCGGCAAGATGGCGCCCGCCAGCTGGCAGAAGTGGTACGACGGCTCGTGGTCCCAACCCGGCGTGGGTGGCAGGGAAAGCAACATGGTGCCGGTCGACACCTCCAGCACCACCGGCTACACGCCGACCTCCGGTGAGTACGACCCCGCGAACACCGGCACGTCGGCCCAGCAGATCGCGGCGGGCAAGATGGCGGCCACCTCACCGCTGTTCGTCATGGACATCACCTACAACGCCTATCTCGGGCTGTACATCGGCGAGCCCCAGGGCGTCGACCAGAGCGGGAACGCGCCCCAGCAGTACTACGCCACCGACAACCTCGCCACCCAGAAGTGGTACCCGATCGGGAACAGCGGCAGCTACCGCACCGCCTCCTGGTACCGCTGGTTCCTCGACAGCGCGAACCGCACGAGCTCGGCCGTCGTCGGCAAGAACTTCCGCACCTACTGCGCCTTCGGCTGCTCGGGCGGCGCGTCCGGTGAGTACGTCGACGTGACCATCGGGTCGTCCTCCCCCGCCCCGGCCCTGGTCGACCCGACCAAGGCCTACCGGATCTCCGGCGGCAACGGCCAGGTCCTCGCCCAGGTCCCGGGCAGTTCGGCCACCACCTCGGTCGCCACGGCCTCCACCTCCGCCCTGCAGTCCTGGGTGTTCACCGGCAACGGCGACGGCTCCTACCGGATCACCAACGCCTCGACCGGCAAGCTGCTCGGCGTCGACGCGTCCTCGAAGGCGGGCCGGGCCTGGGGTGCCAAGCCGATCGTCACCGCCGCCGGCACGAGCGGCCCCGCCGTCGGGCAGCAGTGGTTCGTCATCCCCGGGACGTCCGCGACCAGCGGGTCCGCCTCCGGCACCTACCACCTGGTGAACCGCTACAGCGGCCTGGTGATCGGGCTGTCCACGGACACCACCCGGCCGGCCGAGACCACCCCGACCCGCACCTGGACCAATGCGACGACCAGCTCGGTCGGCGGGACCCGCGGTGCCGCCGAACAGACCCTGACCCTCACCCAGACCGGTCCGGCGCCGACCGTCGTCACGGTCAACGACCCCGGTGCCCAGTCCACCAAGGTCAACACTGCCGCCGGCCTGCAGATCCAGGCGAACGCCGGCGGCGCCGGCACCCTGTCCTACAGCGCGAGCGGCCTGCCGACCGGCCTGTCGATCAACACCGCCACCGGCCTGATCACCGGCACCCCCACCACCGCCGGAGCCTCCACCGTCACCGTCACCGCCACCGCCGGAACCACCACCGGCAGCACCACCTTCACCTGGACCGTCACCGCCGCACTCGACGGGACCCACACCCTCACCGCGTCCGGCCAGGCCCTCGACGACCCCAAGCACTCCACCACTCCCGGCACTCAGCTCATCACCTACACACCGGGCACCGGCGCCAACCAGCGGTGGGTCCTCACCCAGCAGACCGACGGCGACTACCGCATCGCCAACGTCGAATCCGGCCTCTGCATGGACGTCAACGGCGGATCCACCGCCGCCGGCACCGCCGTCATCCAATGGACCTGCACCACCGGCGCCAACCAGCGCTGGACCGTCACCCCCGCCGCCGGCGGCGGCTACAGGATCGCCTCGAAGAACAGCGGACTCCTCCTCACCACCGCCTCCACCACCAACGGCGCCCCCGTCACCCAGGAGCCCGACGCCGGCACCGCGCTCCAGCGCTGGACCATCAACTGACCACCGCCACCGCTCGGTAGGGCAAGGCCTCCCGGCCGGCACGGACACACCGTCCGAACCGACCGGGAGGCCCCGCTCCTTGCCCGCACACCACCCGCTCGATCAGCGGGTCCCGTGGCCCGCAACGAACTGCGCCCGATCATCAAGCTCCGCTCGACCGCGGGGACCGGCTGCACGTACGTCGCCCGGCACCTTCGACACCGCCTACGCCTTCGGGTCGATCGTGCAGCGCGCGGCGGGCCGCCATCCCCACCGGCTACGACCGCTCGGGCCGCTCCGCGAAGTCCAGGACGGTGACCGAGGGCCGACGGGTCGCCAGCGGCGGGACGGTCAACGCGAGCGGCAGCAGGGCGCCGACCGGCCCGCGTCCGCCGGTCGGCCGGACGTCCCGCACCGAGGCCACCGCCGGGCTCGCGGTGCGGAGCTTGTTCCGCTCGTCCGCGTCCATCGCCCACGGCATCGGGGGCGCCTGGTAGTCGCGGGAGCGCATCCTGCCGCTCAGCGTGAGCCGGCCGAACCAGCGCGGCATGGCGTCCAGTACCAGCGAACCGCCCGGGAACAGCTCGGCGCAGCCCGCGATCAGGGCCCGCACCCGCATCGGTGGAAGGTACATGAGCAGGCCCTGTGCGGTGACCAGTACGCCGTGGCTGCGGTCCACCTCCTCGGCCCAGCCCAGCTCGGTGGCGTCGGCGGCCAGATAGCGCTGCCGCGGCCCGGGCGGCAGCAGCTGCTCGCGCAGCGCCACCGACTCGGGCAGGTCCACGGTGAGCCACCGGGCCCGCCCGTTGTCGACCCGCCAGTACTGGGTCTCCAGCCCCTCGCCCAGACAGACCACGGTGCCGCGCGGCTCCCGGGCCAGGAAGTCGGCGACCTCGCGGTCGAAGCAGGCCGTCCGGAGCGCCTGGAGCTGGGCGGAGAGGGCCGCCTGCCCGAACCGCTCCGCGAAGGGGAAGTCGATCCGCTCGACCAGCTCGACGGCCTTGGGATCGCGCAGCACGGTGTCCGGCCGCCGCGCCTCCACCGCCCGGTGCCACAGCGTCCACAGCGCCGTCTCCGGCACCTCCCCCAGCTCCGGCCGCTCCCCGCTGCTCATCACGCGCTCCCTCGGACTCTCGGACCTGCTCCTGGCTCGGCCCGCCGATTCTGACACTGCGGGGCGCGAACCCCGGCGCGCGGCGCCCCGGCGCGCCGTCGGCGGCCGGCCCGCGCCCGAGGGCGGCGCCGGGGGAGGCCGCCGGCCCGCTCAGCCGACGCTGAACGCGCCGTCCGGTGGCGGCGGGGAGTCCGTCGCCCCGGCGTCCGTGACCGCCGGTGTGCGGCCGGTGAACGCGGCCAGGTCGGCGCCCTCGGTGAGCCGGGCGGGGAAGATGTCCCCGGCGAGGCGGCGCGAGAGGTCGGCCACCGGGAGCGGCGCGGCGGAACCGACCAGCAGGATGTTGCCGTAGCGGCGGCCGCGCAGCACCGGAGCCTCGGCGATCAGGCAGACCTCCGGGAAGACGGCGCGCACCGTCGCCGCCTGGGCGCGGGCGAAGGCGAGCGGCGGGCCGTCCGCGAGGTTGGCGGCGTAGCACCCGCCGGGGCGCAGCGCGGCGGCCGCCAGCCGCAGGAACTCCACCGAGGTGAGGTGCGCCGGGGTGCGCGACCCGTGGAAGACGTCGGCGACGACGAGGTCCAGCGAGCCGGCCGCGACCGCCGCCAGTTCGGCCCGCGCGTCGCCGACCGTCGCCGTGATGTCCGCTCCCGGGCCCTGCCAGGGCAGGTGCTCCTCGACCAGTGCGAGCAGCGGGCCGTCGACCTCGGCCACCCGCTGGCGCGAGCCGGGGCGGGTGGCGGCGAGGTAGCGGGGCAGGGTGAGGGCGCCGCCGCCGAGGTGGAGCGCGTCGAGCGGCCGCCCGGCGGGGGCGAGGGCGTCGACGAGGTGGCCGATCCGCCGGGTGTACTCGAACTCCAGATGGGTCGGGTCCCCCAGGTCGACGTAGGACTGCGGGGTGTCGTCGAGGGTGAGCAGCCAGCCGCCGTCGTGGTCGATGTCGGGCATGAGCTTGGCGTACCCGAGGTCGGTCCGGCGCCCGACCGGGAGCGGTTCCTCGCCGTGCGGGTCCGGCGGGTTCACGCGGACGCCGGCAGGTAGGCGCCGAGCCAGCGGTCGAGTTCGGTGAAGAGCTCGCCGCGGGCGGCCTTCCCGGAGAGGACGAGGTCGTGCATCCCGCCCTCGATCCGGACGATCGTGACGTGCCGGCCCAGCTTCGGGCCCTCGGCGGCGATGTCGTCGGCGCGCAGCACGGCGTCGGCGTGGTGCAGCCCAGCGTGCCAGGTGGTGGTGGCGATCGAGGCAGTGGAGGCCATCAGCAGCACGGGGACGTCGATGCCGAGCCCGCGCCGGACGCGGCGCTGGCCGCGGTGGATGGCGGCCAGCCAGCCGGCGTAGAGCGGGAAGCCCTCGGCCGGCTTGAGGCCCAGGTCGAAGTCCCACTCGCCGCGGTGGTCGCGGTGCAGGCTGTGCACGTAGTGCGGGTTGAGCGTGGAGGGCAGCTTGCGGGTGGCGGCGAAGCGGCCGAGCGCCTCCACCGCGGGCCCGCCGAGGGTGCGGACGGCCGGGGCGGCGGGCATCGAGAGGAACGGGCTGTTGAGGAAGAGCCCGTCGACCACGCCCCGCCCGGCCCGGCGCCCGGCCCAGAGCGCGGTGACCAGACCGCCGGTGGAGTGGCCGTTGACCAGCAGCTCCCGGTGCCCGTCGGTCTCCCGGATGATCCGCACCGCGGCGTCCAGCTCCTCGTCGTAGGCGGCGAGGTCGCGGACGAAGTTCGGCGACTGGTGCGGGCGCAGCGAGCGGCCGTACTTGCGCAGGTCGAGGGCGTAGAAGGAGAAGCCGCGCTCGACGAAGTGGTCGGCGAGGTGGGTCTGGAAGAAGTAGTCCACGTACCCGTGGACGTAGAGCACCGCGCGTTCGCTGCCCGGGACGAGCCGGCGCACCAGGGTGGCGCTGACGGCGCCCTCCTCGTCGGGGGTGAGCGGCAGCTCGACCGCCTCGTAGGGGGCACCCAGGATGTCTTCTCGGAACTCCATGTCCGCCGTACCCATTCTCTGCTCCGCCTGCCGTGGTGGCAGGGCCGCCGATCCGGAGCACCGACGATACCGGCCGGTAGCTCCGCCGTGCTCGGCGGACCCGGGTCGGCGGCGGGGCGCGCCGGTGCGCGGCGGTGGCCGGTCGCCGCGGCGGGCGGGGCGGCCCGCTCCGCTCCCCGTGCGCCTGCTGTGCGCCCGCGGTTCTGTGGAACGCTACCCGGACCACTGTCACTTTCCTTGCCAATGAGGCGAGTTGAGGAGCAAGCATGCCGCACGGAGACGATCCGCAGGTCGCGCACGGCGATCCTTCCCTCTACCGCACCCCCGCGGAGGCGATCGCGGCGCCGCCGGAGAAACTGGCCTACGTCGCCGGGTTCGACCGGTCGGCGCGGCGGCCGGACGCGCTGCTCACCGTCGACACCGATCCGGACTCGCCGAGCTACGGCCGGGTGCTGAACTTCGCCGAGCTGCCGGGGCTCGGTGACGAGCTGCACCACTTCGGCTGGAACGCCTGCTCCAGCGCGCTCGCGCACGCCTGCCACGAGAACCCGGAGCGGCGCTACCTGCTGCTGCCCGGGCTGCGCTCCTCCCGGCTGCACGTGATGGACACCCGGCCGGACCCGGTGCGGCCGCGGCTGGTGAAGACCGTCCGGGCCGAGGAGCTGGCGGCCAGAGCGGGGTACTCGCGCCCGCACACGCTGCACTGCGGGCCGGACGGCGTCTTCCTGTCCTGCCTCGGCAGCGGGGACGGCGCGGACGGGCCGGGCGGGGTGGCACTGCTCGACCACACCACCTTCGACGTCCTGCGGGCCTGGGAGACGGAGCGCGGACCGCAGCACTTCGCCTACGACGTCTGGTGGCACCTGGGGACCAACGTGGGCGTCACCAGCGAGTGGGGCACGCCGTGGATGGTCGAGGACGGCGTGGTGCCGGAGCTGCTGCTGGGCCGCAAGTACGGGCACGCGCTGCACTTCTGGGAGCTGGACTCGGGTCGGCACCTGCAGCGGATCGACCTCGGCGACCAGTACCAGATGGTGCTGGAGCTGCGGCCGGCGCACGATCCCCAGGCCGAGTGGGGCTTCGTCGGCGTGGTGGCCAACGTCGAGGACCTCTCCTCCTCGGTCTGGCTCTGGTACCGCGAGGGGGCGGCCTTCACCGCGCGCAAGGTGATCGAGATACCGGCCGAGCCGGCGAAGCCCGAGGACCTGCCGCCGGCGCTGCAGCCGTTCGGCGCGGTCCCGCCGCTGGTGACGGACATCAACCTGTCGGTGGACGACCGCTGGCTGTACGTCTCCGCGTGGGGCACCGGCGAGTTGTTCCAGTTCGACGTGTCGGACCCGTTCCACCCGCGCCTGGCCGGTTCGGTGCGGCTCGGCGGGGTGGCCGCGCGGACGCCGCACCCGGCCGAGCCCGACCGGCCGCTCAGCGGCGCGCCGCAGATGGTCGAGATCAGCCGGGACGGCCGGCGGCTCTACCTCACCAACTCGCTGTACGGCGCCTGGGACGACCAGTTCTACCCGGACGGCATCGAGCCCTGGCTGATCAAGCTGGACGCCGACACCGAGGCGGGCGGGCTCACCGTCGACCCGCACTTCTACCCGCACGGTGCGGAGTTCGGCGGCCTGCGGGTGCACCAGACGCACCTGGCGGGCGGCGACGCCTCCTCGGACTCGTACTGCTTCCGCTGAGCGGACCGGGCGCTCAGACCCGCCCCAGCAGCGGGTCGTGGTGGACCCGGGCGAGTGGCAGGCCGGCGGCGACCAGCCGGGCCCGGACGTCGTCGACCATGCCGGGCGGGCCGCTGACGCAGGCGAGGTGGTCGGACCAGTCGCGATGGCGGTGGACGGCATCGGCGAGCCGGCGGCCCGCGCCCGCTCCGGGGGTGCCGTCGGCGACCGGGACCAGCTCCAACCAGGGCTTGCGGCTGCCCAGTTCGGCCAGGGCCGGCCAGTCGTAGAGGTCGGCCGCGGCCCGGGCGCCGACGAACAGGTGGACAGTGCGGCCGCGCGGGCGGTGCGCGGCCAGCTCCTCGACGATCGCCTTCATCGGGGCGAGCCCGGTGCCACCGGCCACCAGCAGCAGGTCCCGCGAACCGTCCTCGGGCAGCAGCGTGCCGCGTGGCGGGCCGAGCCGCAGCGGGTCGCCGACGGCGGTGTGCTCGACCAGCGCCTCGCTGACGCCGCCCGGGCCGGTGCGGCGGACGTGGAACTCCAGCTCGTTGTCCGCCCGCGGCGCGCAGCCCATCGAGTACTGCCGCCAGGTGTGCGGCAGCCGCGGGTGCTCGACGGTGCCGTACTGGCCGGCCCGGTAGGGGTAGGGCTCGCCGGTGCGCACCCGCAGCACGGCGAGGTCGGGGCGGCGTCGCTCGTGACCGACCACCACGGCGTGCCAGTACGGGGGTTCGGCGAGCGCGGACTCGGCGCCCGCGCACATCGCCCCGACCGCGAAGCGCAGCATCCGCACCCAGGCGGCCTCGACGTCCTCGTTCCACCGGGAGCCCGCGCGCTGCCGCATCGCCTCGCGGAGCGCCTCCTCGAAGGCCTCGTAGTGGACCGGGCGGACCCCGAGCTTGCGGTGGTCGCGGCCGAGCTGGGTGAGCGTGGCGGCGAGCCGGTCGGGCCGGTGCAGGTGCTCGATCAGGTACTCGAACATCCGCTCAAGGTGGGCCTGCTGGAACTCCATCGAGGCGGGGAAGAGCGAGCGCAGGTACGGCCGGCGCCGGAACATCACCGCGTAGAGCCGGTCGATCAGCCCGGCCAGCGGGGCGACGGCCGCGAGGGTGTCCAGGATCAGCCGCTGGTCGGCCGCGCCGTCGTAGTCCTCGGCCGCGGCGGTCGCGGACGCCCGGTCCGCGGCCCGGGAGGACGACGCCGGCACCAGCAACTGCCGGCGCAGGCGCATGGCGTGGTGGCGCGCGATCAACCGGTCGTACTCGGTGGTAGTGCTGCTGAGCTCCATGCACGGCAGCCTAACCATGCGTCAGATACCTGACAGAAAGCGGCCGTTCACCTCCTGCGGCCGATTCCGGGCAGGCCGGGGCCCGGACGGCGGCAGGTCCAGTAGACGGCCCGGCGAGGAGGGCGCGGAAGGGCCGATCGCCCCGGTGGGACCGGGACGATCGGCCCTCTCGGGCGCCCGCGATCAGGACTCCCGGCCCGCCGGGCGCGCGTCCGGCGCGAGACCCGCCGGGCCGGGAGCGCCGACCGGGTCGGGCGCGGCCCAACTGGCCAGCAGCCGCAGCGACTCGGCCGACGGCGTCCCGGGGTCGGCGTGGTAGGTGACCAGCACCAGGTCAGGGTCCCCGGCCGGGCGCAGCGTCTCGAAGCGCAGGGAGAGCCGGCCGACCACCGGGTGGTGCAGCCCCTTCGTCCCGTGGCCCTTCTCGCGGATGTCGTGCGCGGCCCACAGGCGCCGGAAGTCGGCGCTCTTGAGCGAGAGTTCGCCGATCAGGGAGGCCAGCCGGGGGTCGTCGGGGTCGCGCCCGGCGTCCAACCGCAGGATGCCGACCACATCGGTGGCCTTGCCCTCCCAGTCGTCGTAGAGCTCGCGCGCCGCCGGGTCGAGGAAGGCGTGCCAGGCCATGTTGCGGTGCTCGGGTGCCATCGCGGAGAAGTCCCCGAGCAGCGCGTTGCCGAGCCGGTTCCACGCGATGATGTCCAGTCGCCGCCCGAGCACGTAGGCCGGGACGCCCTCCATCGCGTCGAGCAGCTGCTGCAGTTCGGGGCGGACCTGCTGCGGCCGAGCGGCGGCGCGCCCGGTCCGGCGGCGGGCGGGCTTGGTGATCCGCTGGAGGTGCTCGCGCTCGGCCGGAGTGAGGCGCAGGGCGCGGGCGATGGAGTCCAGGACGGCGGCGGAGACGCTCTCGCCGTGCCCCTGTTCGAGCCGGACGTAGTAGGCCGTGCTCACGCCCGCCAGCTGCGCCAGCTCCTCCCGGCGCAGCCCGGGAACGCGTCGGCGGGTGCCGTGATCCGGCAGGCCGACGTCCGCGGGCTGCAGCCGGGCACGCCGTGACCGGAGGAATTCGCTGAGTTCGGTGCGCTGGTCCATGCCCCCGAGTTTGACATCCTCCCCGCGCTAAGGCACGGGGGTTCCGGCCGCGCCTGCGGCACGGGGTTTGCGCCCGGTGCCGCCGGCGTTCCGGTGGGTTCCTGTTTCAACGGGCCGTGCCCGGCGTGGGATCGCCACGCTGGGTCCTACCGGCCCTCCGCAGGCGTTCAGCCTGTCCGCCCGCCCGGCGGCCAGGATGTTTCGAGCAGCATTGAGGTCACGGTCATGGCAGGTGCCGCACGCGCCGCAGGTCCACGTGCGGATGTTCAACGGCTTGGGTCCGTCCAGGACTCCGCAGGTGGAACACACCTGCGATGTGGGCTCGTACCGCCCGATGATGCCGACGTGCCTGCCGTAGCGGGCGGCTTTCATCACCGCGTAGGTGGTCAGCCCGAGGTCGATCCCGATCTCGGTGTCCAGCTCGGCGAGATGGTCGGATTCGATGTCCACCACGAACGAAGCGAAGTACCGGCCGGACGGGTCCAGCACGATCGTCACGGACGACGGGTCGGCGGGCAGCGCCCTGGACCACTTGACCCGCACGCCACCGATCTTGGCAAGGTTCAGCTTGCCGTTGCCCCGGATGCGGAAGCCGTTGCGGGAGAACCGCAGCGACTGCCTGTTGTCCTTGCGCGACTTGAACCGCGGCAGGCCCACCGGGCGACCGGCCCGCTTGCCGGACAGGCTGTCGAAGAAGTTCCGGTAGGCCGTGTCCAGGTCACGGATGGACGACTGCAACGCGTCGACCGACACGGACCCCAGCCACGACCGGGCGTCCGTCTTCTTCGCATCGGTGATCACCGACTTGGCCGGCGCCCCGGTCGGGATCCTCGACCGATCCGCCTTCCACGCCGCCTTCCGCGGGGCAAGCGCATCGTTGTACACCACCCGCGCGCACCCGAACGTACGGGCCAGCGCCTGTCGCTGACCCACCGTCGGACAGACACGATAGGAGTACCTGAGATGCACGAGATCAACCTACGGGCAGGCACTGACAACCGGATGCCGTCACCCGTACGGCGGTCCGCCTCGACGGCCAAACACCGCACCCCGACCTGCTCCGCAGACGGTCCGCCTCTCCCCCGCAAGCGGGGGCGCCCCCACCCCCGGCCAAAGCCGGGGGCATCCACGGAGGTCCCCGATGAGGGTGAGTCTGCCGGTCGTACGTTGGGCGTGCGTACGACGACCTCTGGTCTGGTTGCCCGGGCCGCGTCGCCGCAGGCTGAAGCACATGACGAACACGACGAACGCCGGAACGAACACGGCGGGCACCACGAGCACGACGAGCAGCACGAGCACCACGGGCACCACGAGCGCCACCGGCACCGAAAGCACGAACACGGGGCAGCGGACCGTCGCCGCCTACGCGGCCCCCGCCCCGAAGGCCCCGCTGGAGAAGACCGCCGTCCCCCGCCGGGCGCTGGGCGAGCACGACATCCTGATCGACGTCCGCTTCTCGGGCATCTGCCACTCGGACATCCACCAGGTGTGCGAGGACTGGGGCGACGGCATCTTCCCGATGGTCCCGGGCCACGAGATCGCCGGCGTGGTCGCCGAGGCCGGCCCGGGGGTGACCCGCTGGTCGGTCGGCGACCGGGTCGGGGTCGGCTGCTTCGTCGACTCCTGCCGGGAGTGCGACAACTGCCTGGCCGGGCTGCAGCAGTTCTGCACCGGCGCCGGGGGCCCGGTGTTCACCTACAACGGCGTCGGCCACGACGGCGAGCCCACCTACGGCGGGTACTCCGCGCAGCTGGTGGTGGACGAGGGGTACGCCCTGCGCATCCCGGACACCCTCCCGCTGGACGCCGCCGCACCGCTGCTCTGCGCCGGCATCACGCTCTACTCACCGCTCAGCCGCTGGGGCGCGGGCCCGGGCAAGAAGGTCGCGATCGTCGGTCTCGGCGGGCTCGGCCACCTGGGAGTGAAGATCGCGCACGCCAAGGGTGCCGAGGTCACGGTGCTCAGCCAGTCGCTGCGCAAGCGCGAGGACGGTCTGCGGCTCGGCGCGGACGACTACCGGGCCACCTCCGACCCGGCCGTCTTCACCGAACTGGCCGGCACCTTCGACCTGATCGTCAACACCGTGTCCGCCGATCTCGACCTGAGCGCCTACCTCGGCCTGCTGAAGTCCGAGGGCACGCTGGTCCAGGTCGGCGCGCCGGAGAAGCCGGTCGAGGTCCTCGCGCAGGCGCTGCTGACCGGCGGCAAGTCGCTGTCGGGCTCGATGATCGGCGGGCTTCCGGAGACCCAGGAGATGCTGGACTTCTGCGCCGAGCACCAGGTCACCGCCGAGATCGAGCTGATCCGCGCCGACCAGATCAACGAGGCGTACGCGCGGGTGCTGGCCAGCGACGTGCGGTACCGCTTCGTGATCGACGCCTCGACGATCTGAGCGACGACCCGGGCCGGTCCCGGCCCGGAACCGCGCGCGGTCACGGCGCCCCGCCTGCGGTGCTCTCCCTTCACCGCAGGCGGGGCCGCGCCACGGCCCGGGGCGTCGGCCGGTCGGGCCGGGCCCGCTCGGGCTCGGCCCGGGTTCAGGCCCCGCTCGGGCCGGGTTCAGGCTCCGGCCGGACCGGCCGCCTTGCCCCCGGACGCCGTGCCCCGGGCCACCCGGCGCAGCCGGCGCCGGCGCGGGGGCTGGTCCGGAAGCCACCCGAAGGTCAGGCAGGCGCCGACCATTCCGATGATCATGCCGATCAGGAAGCCCCCGAGGTTGGAGGTGAGCCAACTGGCCAGTGACGCGAGCACTCCGAGCACCGAGTAGAACAGCCGCTGGGCCGGGTTGAAGAGGATCAGCAGGCCGCAGATCACCATCACGACCGGCACCAGGTAGCCGGCCAGCCCCTGCATGCCGATGTGCAGGATGACCGGCAGCGGCGCCTTCAGGGTGAAGAGGATCTCGGCGCCCCCCAGCAGCACCAGCAGGCCGCCCCAGAACGGCCGCCGGCCCCGCCAGCCCCGCCAGCCTCCCCCACCGCGCACCGCACCGGCGGGCGAGGCGGGCGAGGCGGCGGCGTCGGCGGAATCGGCGGCGGAATCGGTCCCACCGGGAACGCCGCCCCCGACGGACTCTGCGGTGACGGCGCGGTCGGCCGCCGAGGGGTCGACGGCGGCGCCGCCCCCCTCGGCCGGGCCGGCGCCGTCGGGTACGGGATCGGCCACCGTCAGCAGCCCTCCGAGCTGAAGCTCAGCCGCAGGTGCGGCAGCTTGAACGCCGCAGCGGTGGTGGCGTAGTTGTGCTGCCGGAGATTGCGGATGGTGACGGTGTCCGCCTGCTGCCCGAACACGCCCGGCAGGCCCTGGACGCCCGCCTTGGTGTAGGTGCTGGCGTCCCCGCCGATCTCGATGTTCTTGAACGACGCGTCGCCGGAGACCAGGTCCGAGTCGGTGGTGAGGTCGGTGGCGGTGACGGGTGTGCCGTCGTCACCGGCCTTGATCAGCAGGTTGATGCCGCCGAGGTCGACGCTCTGGCAGAGCTTGGTGAGCTCCGCCTGCTTGATCGCCGAGACGATGACCAGGACCTGCCCGCCGGTGTCCCCCTCGTTCGGGCTGCCCTCGATCATGTGGTCCAGGCTGCCGAACTGCTCGAAGCCGACGCCCTCCAGGCTGTCGGCCGTGACGGTGAACGGCATTCCGGAGATGGCGAACTGGGCGGCGAGGACGCCCTGGGCGGTGAGGGTCATCAGAACGGCGCCGACGGCGACGGCCGGTACGGCCATCAGGGCGCTGCGCCTCAGTCGGACCCGCCCTCTCGATTCGACGGGTGCGGCGGTGCTTTCGGGCGTGGGGGCGGCGTCCTCGGACGTGGCCATGTGTGCTCCCTCGGGTGGTGGGATGTGCAGGCACTGGCACGTTGCCCTGGCGCGGACAGCGTCCTGCGGCCCGGCCGGGTGGACCGCCCCTCGGCAGCGGGGCGGCTCCGGTCGGACCGCAGGTGGATTACTGGGAAGCTACTGCCCAGTAGACGGCGGGTCAATACGGGTGCACGAAGGATCATCGTCCGTGTTCGCGGACCCCCGCAGCGGGCCCGGAACGAGCGCCGTCACCGGCGCCAGCCGCCGGGCGGCCTCCTCCGGGCCGAGGAAGGGCGCCAGGCAGAAGAGGCTCAACATCGGCAGCTGATCGGGAAGTTCGCTGGTCCGACCGGCATCGACACAGCGGTAGAGGGTGCTGTAGACACCGCCGACCACGGCGTCCACCAGCGGCTCCACCCCTACTCCGCACGGCGGTTGGGGCACCTCGGCGAAGAACGTCCGGAACCGGGTGAGGAGTTGCTCGCGCTCACGGCGGCCGGCCGGGCCGACCGACTCGATCTCGATCACCGCCATGGTGGCGAAGGCCGGGACGCGGGCGAGCAGGTCGAGCATCGCGCGCAGGGCGTCGTGAATGCCGGCGTACCAGTCCGGCGCGGCCGCGAAGGCGGCCGCCATCCGCCGGATCACCACCCCGGTGCCGTGCCGGTGGGTGGCCAGGAAGGCGTCCTCCTTGCCGCTGAACAGCTCGTAGAAGACCGGTCTGGTCACCCCGGCCGCCCGGCAGATGTCGCTCACCGTGGCGCGCTGGTAGCCGTGCTCCGCCACGGTGTGGACCAGCCCGTCGAGCAGGCGCTCGCGCTGGGTGGCGGCGACCACGCCGGGCGGCAGCCGGCTCGGGCCGCGTTTGATCGATCGCGCCGGGTCGCGGCCGGTTCGCGCCCCCGGCAGCAGCAGCGCCTCGGCACCGTGAACGGCATCCAGGTCCATCGCCAACTCCTGTGCTCTGTCTTGACATTGACGCAAGGGCTGGTTTACAACACTCGCAGGTTTCCAATCGGACGGCGCTGAGCCTCCGGAAACCTTCACGCGTTCCGACTGTTCAGTATGGCGAACGCATGCCCGGCGGTGGCAGCCGTCGACGTGCACCCCCACCGCACCTCACCGCACTGCCCGCACTTCCTGCACCTTCGCACCGCCCCGCCGTACCGGCGGGCCCGTGGCGCCGGGCCCGCCGACGGCAGCGGACGCGTGTCCGCACCCCTCAGCACCCCACCCGCACCACCCCGCCGCGTGCAACCGCGGCGCTCCCCGCCGCGCGTACCTCCGCGCGATCCCGCGGGCTCCCCCACCCGGCTCCTCACGGAGAGAGGCACCCTCATGCGCATCCGCCGCACCCTCGGCGCCGCGGCCCTGGCCGCCGTCGCCCTGGCCACCGCAGCCACCACCCCGGCCCAGGCCGCCGGCTCCACCGTGCTGACCCACACCTCCGTCGGCGGCCCCGCCGTCGCGGTCGGCGACGTCCTGACCGCCAACCTGGTCTCGGGCAGCTACGCCACCTTCTACTCCAGTGCCACCGGCACGACCGGCATCAAGTGTGCCGTCTCCGCCTTCTCCGCCACCGTGACCAGCAACCCGGCGGCCCCGGGCGTGGCCACCGAGAGCCTCAACAGCCACACCTTCGGCTCGTGCACCGCCAACGTCATCGGCGTCACCGGCGTCAAGAGCATCACGGTCAACAACCTGCCGTACACCAACTCGGTCAGCGACGCGGCCGGCAACCCCGTGACGCTCAGCCCGACGGCGGCCGGTCCGCTGCAGACCACGGTGGTGCTGAACACCATCCTCGGCACCACCACCTGCGTGTACCGCGCGCCCGGCAGCATCTCCGGCACCACCGACAACACCGGCCAGACCATCGGGTTCGCCTCCCAGGCGTTCGCCAAGGTCTCTGGCCCGAGCACCTGCTTCGCCACGGGCTACTTCACCGCCACCTACGGGCCGGTGCTCGACAGCTCCGTCGCCGGCAGCCCGCACGTCTACATCAACTGACGCCCACCGCAGGGCGGTAGACGGGAAACGAAGAGGAGCGGCGGGTGGCAACCGAGGTTGCCACCCGCCGCT
Source organism: Kitasatospora sp. NPDC003701 (assembly GCF_053587085.1). NCBI lineage: Bacteria > Bacillati > Actinomycetota > Actinomycetes > Kitasatosporales > Streptomycetaceae > Kitasatospora > Kitasatospora sp. NPDC003701. The sequence goes on along the minus strand of NZ_JBSFNM010000004.1, from coordinate 186,140 downwards.
CCACCGTGCCGGACCGTCACACCCTCGGACGGTCACGCCTCCGGGGCGCCTCCGCACCCGGGCCGCCGGCCGGCCCGTGCGCCCGGCGCACCCGGATCACCGACGCACCGGATCACCGGCACACCGGTGCCGTCAGAGCGCCCAGACCTGGTCCGCGTACTGCGGGACGCAGTCGAACTGGGTCAGCTTGGAGCCCGGCGAGGTGTCGCCCGACCAGGCGACCAGGCAGCGGTTGCTGTAGGTGTTGCGGATCTGGTAGCCCGTGGCGACCTTCTCCAGCTTCCACACCTGGTCGGTGTACTGCGGGTCGCAGTCCGCCTGGACGACCGGGCCGCCGTTCTCCGCGGTCCGCCAGGAGGCCAGCATGCACTTGCCGGAGTTGACGTTGCGGATCTGGTAGCCGCCGCCCGCGACCTGCTGGAAGTCCCAGACCTGGTCGACGAACTGGCGGTCGCAGTCGATCTGGGTGACCGGCGCGCCCCACTCCGGGGTCCGCCACGACACGAAGGCGCAGAGGCCGCTGAAGGTGTTCTTCACCGAGGCGGTGTGCAGCCGGGTGTCCAGCAGCCAGCCGGCCAGGTCGTCGACCCGGGTCTCCACCGCGCCGGTGCGGGTCTCGGTGCTGCCGAAGCAGCCGCCCTGCCAGGAGGTGCTGTGGACGGCGGCCAGCTCGACCGACCCGCCCACCTGACGCAGCGCCGGACCACCGCTGTCGCCCATGCAGATCGCGTCCTTGCCCGCCGTCCGGCCGGCCAGTGCGACCGTGGTGGCGGTCGCGGACTGCACGGTGAACGAGGCGCTGTGCAGCGCGAGCGGCACCCACTCGTCCTTGGTCCGGCCGTAGCCGGTGGCGGTCAGGGTCTCGCCGACCACCGGAGCGCCGCCGAGGCCGACGGTCGCGATGCCCTGGGCGGGCTTGGCCAGCCGGGCCAGCACCAGGTTGCGGTCGGCCCGCGGCACCAGCTCGGTGACCTCGGTGACGTGCCCGGCCGTGCCGGTGAGGTCGGTGCGCCCGACCGTGGCGACGGTCTTCAGCTTCGGCGCGCCGGCCGCCAGGGCCAGCGGCTGCGCCGGGTCGTCGGCGAAGCAGCTGCTCGCGGTGAGCACCCAGTACGGGTCCACGAGTGCGCCGGTGCAGGCGCGCTTGCCGTCGCCGATGTCGAGCTTGGTGGTGAAGCCGTAGGTCCCGTTCGGCACGGTGTCGCCGACGACGGCGTTGGCCGTTCCTCCGGTCAGCAGGCCACCGACGACCGCGGCGGAGGCCAGCAGGCCGGTCATCCACGCGGCTCGTGGACGTGTGCGAAACACGATGTGACTCCCTGTCAGCAGAGCTGGGGTGGCGGCGGAACCGTCACTTGGTGGTGGTGATCTCCAGCAGGGTGAACGGGCGGTGCTGCGGGTCGCCGATCTCACCGACACCGGTCCAGGCGTTCTTCGGCAGGTCGTAGGTCTTGCTGTCGGTGCCGGCCGCCATGGTCAGGTGGGCCGCGTAGTCGTTGGTGCTGACGCCGTAGACCGAGGGCAGTTCCAGGCTGAGGTAACCGGTGGTGCCGGTGGTCTTGAAGCAGAAGCGGCCGCCGCCGACCTTGTCGATGTCCTGCATGCCGCGGGCGTTCACCTCCATCAGACCGGGGGTGCCACAGGCCACCAGGACGATGTGGCCGTCGCCGCGGGTGAGCTTGATGCCGCGGTCCTTGAAGATCTGGTCGGCGCCCGGGTAGGCGAAGTCCTCGACGGCCGGCGGCGGCGGGGTGTCGTCGGCGGCCGTGACAGCCGTGACGGCCGAACCGGCCGGGGCGGCCGTGGCGGCGCCGGCGACGACGACGCCGGAGAGCGCGACCGCGCCCGCAACCGCGCCGACGGTGAACAGCCTGGTGATGGAACTCATGATGGTGGCCCCCTATGTGCCGTCAATTACTGCAATTCACTCTGGAATGCGGGCACGGCGTGCGCATGAACCCAGGTCGGGCGATGCTTTCGACCCCCCGCGCACTCCGACCGGCACCATTGCTATCACGAGCGGATGGATCTTCGGAAGATCCGATTCCCCTCGACCGCCACACCGTATTCACACTTCGCATACGACTTGTTAATGCGTGGAAAGGGACGCCAGGACCGGACGCCACCGCCCGGGGCCGGGACTACAAGGTGATCCACACCGCCAGACCCCCGAGCACCGTCGCGGCGATGCACATCTGGACGGTCATCGCGCGCGGCGGCTCGTTCTCCGCCGTCGCGCCGTTCTGCTCCCGGTCCAGCAACCGCCGCGCCGTCTCCTTGCGGTGCCCCATCATGCCGACCGGGAACACCAGGACCGTGAGCGAGTACATCGCCAGTACGGCCGCGGGCGAGTAGTGCTTCGCCAGGTGGGCCAGCCAGCCGAAGAGCGCCATGGCGACGGGCGTCACGGACGCCTGGATCTTCAACGACCGGGTGGGCATCCACGGCACCAGCAACACCAGGAAGGTCGCCGTCACCAGCACCGCGATCAGCCACCACGCCACCACACCGAGCCCGAAAGGTTGCATGCCCATCCCCTGCCCCGACCGCGGGGCCCGGACGGACCCGGGCCCCGCGGTCCTTGCTCGAAATCACGGACGATCCGGTCCGCGGCCGGTGCCGCGGACCGGATCAGCTCACCAGGTGAAGAGTCCGACGATCGGCGAGACGATGTTGTGCCCCGCCTCGGCCGCCTTGGACGCGACGGACCGCGCCGCCTTCACACCGGTCTCGGCCACGGCACCGATCTTGTCGAGCTCCTTGATCGCCTTGCCGGCGCCCGCGCCGATGAGCGAGAGCGCGACACCCGCGCAGGCGTTCTTGAAGTTCTGGCCGCTCCAGTTGTCGGCCCAACCGTAGACGGCCGCGCTGACCACACCGGTCACCAGGGAGACCCCGCCGAAGAACGCCCCGAGCGGTGCGGTGGGCGGGAAGAGCGAGAACCCGACCGCGAGGAAGCCCGTCACGGTGCTCACGTGCCCGGCCAGCAGGGCGAAGTCGTGCGCGCCCTGCTTGGGGTCGGTGCCCGGCGCGCCGTTCGCGGCCGGGGTCGCCGGGTTGGGCACCGCGTCGTTGGCCGTGGTGTTGGCCGGGTTCACGTGGTTGGTCTCGTTCGCCTTCGCCCGGGCGGCGGCAGCGGCAGCCGCGGCGGCCTGCTCCTGCTCCCGCTTCTGGGCGGCGATGGAGTGCGCCTCGCTGGCCGCCTGGGAGGCGGCGGCGGCGTCCTTGCCCGCCGCACTCGCGCTCGCGGCCGCCTGGGCGGCCGAGGACTGCGCGCTCGCCGCCGAGCCGAGGGCCTGCTTCGCGGACGCGCTCGCCTGGTTGGCCGAGTAGTTGGCCTGGCGGTTGGCCGTCTGGGCGGTCGCCGCGGCGTCCTTGGCCTTCTGCGCCGAGGTGGCGGCGGCCGCGGCCGAGGCGTTGGCCGCGTCGGCCTTGGCCCGGGCGTCGGCCTTGTACCCGTCGGCCTCCTTGGCCGAGGCCGCGGCCTTGTCCGCCCAGTCCCGTGCCTCCTGCGCGGCGCTGCGGGCGTTGGCCGCGACCTCGAACGCCAGCTGGGCGTTCTGGTTCGCGGTGGCCGCCTCCTTCGCCGCGTTGGCGATCATGGTCAGGATGGAGGACACGTGGGTGTCGGTGTCCTGGTCCAGCTGGGCCGCCTTGTACTGGACGGTGGTCACGAAGTCGTGCTGCATCCAGGCCGGGCCGGCCAGCGCGACCGTACCGGCGGCCTTCACGTTCGGGCCACCGTTGTTGACCGCCGTCAGGACGGCCACCCGGTCGTCCTCGGCCACGGCGTTCTCGTAGCGCTGGGTGAGGAAGCCCGCCAGCGCCTTCACGCTGCCGTCGTTCAACGCGGCCGTGCCCTCGCGCTTGACGGCGGTGCCGCCGGCGTTCATCAGGGTGAGGATCTGGACCCGGAAGTCCTCGGCCTGCACGTCCAGCGCGCCGCCGGTGAGGAACTTCTCCACCGCCGTCGGGTCGGTGCTCTCCAGGGTCTTCTGCGCGGCGGCCGACACCTTGGAGTCGGCGATCGAGGCCACGTAGACGATCTTGTCACGGTCGTCCAGCCGCAGGCTGCGCGGGTAGTCGGACTTCGCCCAGGCCACCACGGCCTGGTCGGTGCCCGACAGCGCGCTCTGCGCGGCGTCCCGGGTCCAGGAGCCGGAGGCCTTCAGCAGGTTGACCGCGGCCTTGCGGCCGAAGCCGGCCGCGGCCGCGACGTCCGTCACCGTGGCGGCCTTCTGGACCAGGTCCTTGGTCTCGGCGTCCACCGTGCCGGCCTCGGTCTGCGCCTTGGAGGCGCGGGCCTGGTCGGACTGCTCCGCCCTGGTGAGGGCGGCGGCCTCCTCGATGCCCTGCTGCTTGTCGGCCTCCAGCTTCGCCGCCTCGGCCTCGCGGGCCAGCTTCTCGATGCTCTGGGCCTGCGTCACCGCGTCGGTGGCGGTCTTGGCCGCCGCGATCGCGGCGTTGGCGTGGGCGGTCGCCAGGTTGGCCCAGTCCTGGGCCTGGCCCGCGGCGTTGGCCGCGTCCTCGGCCGCCTTCGCGGCCTTCTCGGCGTGGTCGGCGGCGCTGTTGGCCCGCACGTTCGCCTCGTTGGCGGCCGAGGCCGCCGAGGCGGCCAGGCTCTCCGCCCGGCCGGCGGCGGCGGTGGCCGAGTTGGCCGCGCTGCGGGCGGCGTCCGCGGAGGCCCGGGCCCGGGCGGCCTGGGTGCTCGCCGCGCCGGCCGAACTGCTGGCCGCCGCGCTGGCCTCGGCGGCGGAGGCCGCGTCACGGGCCGCGCGGGCGGCGGCCGAACCGGACCGGCCCGCCTGGGCACTGGCCTCGGCGGCCTGCGAGGCGGCGGAGGCCGCGTCCCGGGCGCCGCGGGCGGCGTCACGCGCCGTCTGGGCGGCCGCGCGAGCGGCACCGGCCTCGGCGGCGTTGCCGGCGGCGGAGGCCGCGGCGTTGTAGGCGCGGGCGGCGGCCTGACCGGCCGCGGCGGCGGCCGAGGCCGCCGAGCGGGCGGCGTTGGCGGCCGTACGGGCGGCGGACACCGCCGCGTTCGAGGCGTCGATCGCGGTGCGCGCGGCAGCGGCCGCGCCCTCGGCGGCCTGGGCGGCGCGGTTGGCCGCGGCGCCCGCCTTCTCGACGTCGTCCTTGGCGGCGGCGGCCTCCGAGGCGGCGGTCTGGGCGGCCTTCTTGGCCTCCGCGGCGGCCTTCTCGGCGCGGGCGCCCGCCTCCTTGGCGGCGTCGGTCTCGACCTTGGCCCGCTTGCCCGCCTCGGCGGCGGCCTGGGCGAGCTGGGAGATCGACAGCGTCTCCTGGTCCCGGGTGCGGGCCAGGTACTGGCCGGTCTCCAGGAAGGCGCTGAGGTCGTCGGGCGTCCCGCTGAGTGCGCGGTTGGCCTGCTTGACGAACTCGGGGCCGGGGTTCTGACCGAGCATGGTGAGGACGGTGACGCGGTCGTCCTCCGCCTGGGCCCGGGCCCGACCGGTGGTCAGGAAGTCGTCGAGCGCCTTGGCGGAGCCGTCGTTGAGCGCCTTGGTCCCGGCCGACCGGACACCGGCGTCGCCGTTGTTGATGATGCCCAGGACCGCGACCCGGCGGTCGTCGTTCATCGGGTTCTGCCAGCCGGACAGCATGAACGCGTGCACGTCCGCGTCCGTGCCGCTCAGGGCCTTGGAGGCGGCGTCGCGCACGCCCTGGCCGGTCGAACTGAGCATCTTCAGGATGGTGAAGCGCTCGTCCTCGGCCGAGGCGCGGTCCAGCGTCCTGGCCAGGAAGTTGGTGATGTCGGCATCGGAACCGAGCAGGGCCTTCTCGGCCGCGTCCTTGGTCGCCGTGCCGCCGAGCTCCCAGGCCTCGACGACCCGGCCCCTCGCGTCGGCGGGCAGTGGCGCCGGGCCGGCCTCGGCCGGCAGCGCCTGGGCGATCGTCGTACCGGCCATGGTTGCTGCCAGCGCCAGCGCGGTGAGCGCTGAAACCCTGGCACGAAGGCGCCGTCGCTGTGACGCCCCCGCCCCTGATGTCGTGTAGGTCATATCCCCTCACGTTCCCCCGGGCCGTCAAGGCCCCTTCGTGCCGCAACAGTTGTCATGGCACCGCGAGGATCCTAGTTCGAATAAAGCGGAATTTGATCTCCCACTTCAGTTCGTCCGAATACCTACCGGCTGGCTGGATTCCGTCGTCTGATTCGGTCACGGACCATTCACGGAGCGTACGAAGCACCGTTGAAACCTTCCATGACGCGCCGTCGACTCCGGGGTCGCGCCCCGCACTCCCCGGGGTCCGGCCGGGCGCCCCCCGCAGGGCCGGGACAGCGAAGTGACCGGCCGGTAGGGTGCTGCTCGGCACGGACGGACCGACGGGAGTGGGGCACATGGGCGGCGACGGCACGGGGTTCTTCGAGTCGGCGGCGGACGCCGCCGCCCAGCTGGCCGAAACCGGCTACCTGGCCTCCACCGCGGTGGCCACCACCGTCTTCCTGGCCGACCGGCTGGGCAAACCGCTGCTCGTCGAGGGCCCGGCCGGGGTGGGCAAGACCGAACTCGCCAAGGCCGTGGCCGAGATCAACCGGGCCCGGCTGGTCCGGCTGCAGTGCTACGAGGGCATCGACGAGGCCCGCGCGCTCTACGAGTGGAACCACGCCAAGCAGCTACTGCGGATCACCGCCGGCCGGGACGAAGGCTGGGACCAGGCCCGCACCGACATCTTCGGCGAGGAGTTCCTGCTCACCCGGCCGCTGCTGACCGCCATCCGCGGGGACGAGCCGACCGTGCTGCTGATCGACGAGATGGACAAGGCCGACGTCGAGGTCGAGGCGCTGCTGCTGGAGGTGCTCAGCGACTTCCAGGTCACGGTGCCGGAGCTGGGCACCATCACCGCGACCCGGCGGCCCTTCGTCCTGCTCACCTCCAACGCCACCCGCGAGCTCTCCGAAGCGCTGCGCCGGCGCTGCCTCTTCCTCCACCTCGACTACCCGGACGCCGAGCTGGAACGCCGGATCGTCCGGCTCAAGGTCCCCGGTCTGGACGCGACGCTGGCCGATTCGCTGGTCCGGGTGGTCGGCGCGCTGCGGACGATGGGCCTGCGCAAGGCGCCGTCGGTGGCCGAGACCATCGACTGGGCCCGCACGCTGCTGGCACTCGGCGCGGACACCCTGGACGAGGCGGTGGTCCGCGACACCCTCGGCGTGATCCTCAAGCACCAGGACGACATCCTGAAGGCCGCTCAGAAGCTCACCGCGGCATGACGGACCGCCGCTCCCCCGCAGCGGCCGGCCCGGCCGGAACCGGTGGATCCGCCGCCCCTGCCCCGCCCGCCATGCCCGCCCTGCCCGCCACGCCCGCCACGCCTGCCCCGCCCGCCGACCTCGCGGCCCGGCTGACCGGGCTGGTCCGGGCGCTGCGCGGCCACGGACTGCGGGCCGGGCCGGCCGAGACCGTCGACGCGGCGGCCGTGCTCGACCTCCTGGGCCTCACCGACCGGGAGCAGCTGCGGGCCGGCCTGGCCGCCGCGCTGCTCCGCTCCGAAGGGCAACGCGCCGTCTACGACGCCACCTTCGACCTGTACTTCCCGCTCGGCGTCGGCACTCCGGAGGCGGCGCGGGGCGGCTCCTCGCCGGACCGCCCGGAGCAGGCCGACGACGCCCGGGCCGCGGCCGGGAACGCCCTCCGCGACCTCACCGACCCCGTCCGCGAGAGCCTGCGCGAACGCCTCGCCGCCGCCCTGGCCGCCGACGACCGGGCCGCCCAGGCCCGGCTGGCCGGCGAGGCGGTGGCCGCGTTCGGCCGGTACGGCGCCGGCTCGACGCCCGGCTCGGACGGCTGGTCCGCCCACCAGACGCTCGGCCGGCTCGCGCCGGAGACCCTGCTGGCCCGCGTGCTGGCGGCGCTGCGCGCCGGCCCGGCCCCGGACGCCCCGTCCGACGTCTCCGACCGCCTCCTCGCCGACGAGATCCGCCGCCGCATCCAGGACTTCCGCGCCATGGTCGGCACCGAGGCCCGCCGCCGGGTGGCCGAGGTGCGCGGCACCGAGCGGATCGCCGAGCGTGCCGTCGCCCCCAGCGCGGACCGGATCGACTTCCTCGCCGCCGGCCGCGACCAGCTCGCCGAACTGCGCCGCACCGTCCACCCGTTGGCCCGGAAGCTGGCCACCCGGCTGGCCGCCCGGCGGCGGCGGGCGGCCCGGGGGCAGATCGACCTGCGCCGCACCCTGCGCCGCTCGCTGTCCACCGGGGGCGTCCCGCTGCGCCCAGCCCACCGGCTGCGCCGGCCCGTCCGGCCGGAGATCGTGCTGCTCTGCGACATCTCCGGCTCGGTGGCCGGCTTCGCCGACTTCACCATGCTGCTGGTCCGGGCGATGAACGAGCAGTTCAGCAAGGTCCGGGTGTTCGCCTTCGTCAACCGCACCGCGGAGGTCACCGAGCTACTGGCCGGCCGCGGCGCCGACCCGGCCACGCTGGCCCGGCGCATCCTCACCGAGGCCAGGGTGATGGGCCATCACGGCAACAGCGACTACGGCTCCGCACTCGGAGAGTTCGCCGAACACCATCTGGACGCGGTCGGCCCGCGCACCAGCGTGCTGATCCTCGGGGACGCCCGGAACAACCACCGCGACCCCAACCTGCCCGCCCTGCACCGGATCGCGGGGCGGGCACGGCGGGTGTACTGGCTCAATCCGGAGCAGCCCTCGCTGTGGGGCGAGGGCGACTCGGCCGCGCCCGCGTACGCGGAGGTGGTGGAGATGCACTCCTGCCGCAACGCCCGCCGGCTGGGCGAGCTGATCACCCGGCTGCTGCCGATCTGACGCACCGTCAAATGACCTGCGGGGATCAGTCGTCCAGCCGGCGCAGGAAGTCCAGCAGGGCGGCGTTGACCTCGGCCGGCCGCTCCTGCTGCGTCCAGTGGCCCGCGCCGGGGAGGGTGACGTGCCGGTGCAGCCTGGGCGTGAGCTGCTCCAGCAGCAGGCGCAGCGCGTCCGGCCCCACCAGCGCCGTCACCATGTCCCGGTCCCCCGCCACATAGAGCGCGGGCACCTCGATGCCGCGCCCGGCGAAGGCGGTGAGCAGCTCGTTGTTGCGGTCGATGTTGCGGTACCAGTTGAGCGGACCGGTGAAGGCGCGCTCGCCGTGCCCGGCGTAGTCGGCCGCGAAGGCCGCGATGTCGTCCTCGGTGAGCCAGTCGGGCAGCTTCTCCGGGTCGGGGACGGTGTCCAGCAGCGTCTGCCCCTCCGGCACCACCCAGGCCCTCGGCGAGTCCGCGCCGGGGCGGTCGCCGGAGCCGCTGAACAGGACGCGGCGGAAGGTGGAGTGCGGATCCCGGGCGAGTTCGGCGTCGGCGACCCCGGGCTGCTGGAAGTAGTTCTGGTAGAAGCCCTCGCCGAACCGCTCCCGGGACTGCGCCAGCGGCGGCAGCCCGGAGACCGGCAGCGGCGGGACGCTCAGCCCGGCGACACCGCGCACCAGGTCGGGCCGCAGGGCCGCGGTCGACCAGGCGACCGGCGCACCCCAGTCGTGACCGACCACCACCGCCGGCCCGCCGCCGAGCGCGCCGATCAGGGCCGTGACGTCACCGACCAGGTGGAGCAGGGTGTAGGCGTCGACGGCCGACGGCTGCTCACTGCGGGCGTAGCCGCGCTGGTCGGGGGCGACCACCCGGTAGCCGGCCGCGGCCAGCGGCGCGAACTGGTGCCGCCAGGAGTACCAGCTCTCCGGGAAGCCGTGCAGCAGCAGGACCAGCGGGCCCTCCCCCTGCTCGGCCAGGTGGAGCCGGACCCCGTTCACCTCGATGTCGCGGTGCCCGATGTCGCCGAACGCCTCGCCGGTCTGCCTGGTCACGTCGCCCACCCCTGCTCCTCATGCCGTTCCCGGTCCACCACCGGACGGATGACGTCCGACCGGTCGCTGTCCACCCTGCCCAGCGGAACAACCCGGGAACCACGGGATTCCCACCCGGCCAACGGGCCGGAGCCCGGCCTTCAGGACGCCCGGCCATGACGACAGAGCACCCAGTGCGGTTGGCGTGGGCGGCTCCTCGGGGCTACGGCGGGGTGGTCGGCTCAGTGGCGGGCGATCGCCGCCACCGCGTGGACAGCCCTGTCCACTTCCTGCGGGTTGGTCACCAGGCTGGGGCCGAGGCGAACCAGGGCGCCGCCGTACGGGGTGACGTCGGCGAGTATGCGGTGGTCAGACTCCAGACGCGCGACCACGTGCCAGGGCTCCCGGTCCGTGACGGAGAAGCAGACGATGCCGCAGGAGAGTGCGTCGTCGCGGGGTGTGGCGACGTGGACGCCGGGGATCGCGGCCAGTCCGTCCTTGAGCTGCCGGGCCTGGGTGCGGATTCGGTCCGCGATCCGGTCCCGGCCGATGGCGGTGTGGAAGGCGAACGCCTCCGGGAGGGCCCAGCGGTGCTCGAAGGCGTGGAAGCCGCCCGGGGTGGCCATCAAACCGGGGTCGACGACCGGCGGCGGGTCCTCGCGCATCCAGCCGAAGCTCGGGATGATCGGCTGGACGAGGGGCCAGGCGTCCTCGCGCCCCCAGAGGACGCCCGTGCCGCGCGGCCCGTACAGCCACTTGTGGGTGCCGGCGGCGAAGAAGTCGCAGCCCAGGTCCGCCACAACGGTGCCGGCCGCGCCGAGGCCGTGGACCCCGTCGACGCATACGACGATGCGATCGGCCGCGTCCCGACGGGCGTTGATCCCGGCCACCGCGTCGGTGATCATCCGGATCGGGAGCATGACGCCGGTGCCGGAGTGGACCCAGGTCAGCGCGAGGACCCTGGTGCGCGGGGTCACGGCCGCCAGCAGGCGTCCCGTCAACTGGTCGGCCGAGACGCCGGCCGGGTCGTCGTAGAGGCTCACCCGGCGCACTGCGGTGCCGGTCAGCAGGGCGCGCTGGCGTAGTGCCTCGTAGGTGGAGTGGAAGTCGTGCCGAGTGGTGAGGATCTCGTCCCCGGGCCCGAGTCGCAGCCCCTGATAGAGGATCGCGAGCCCCATGGTGGTGCTGTCGGTCAGCGCCACCTCCAGGGGGCGGACGCCCAGGTAGGCTGCGGCGGCCGTGCGCGCGGCCCGCTCGCGGTCCGCGTTCTCCCGGTGGTAGCGGCTCGGATCCTCGTCCAGTTTGGTCCGATGCGTCGCGACGGCGTCGCGCACGCCGGCCGGGTGGGCGGCGAACGTGAAGGCCGCGAACTGTGCGTAGGTGCGGGAGAGCCGGAACTGGTCACGGACGGAGTTCCAGTCGCCCGGCACGAAGCCGCGGGGTGGGCCGGAGGCCTCGGGCGGTACCGGACTCGCGGCGGACGCGCGGACCTCGGCGAGCGGGGCCAGGGCTCCGCCCACGAGCCCGGAGAGGACGAGCCGTCGGCGGTCGATGAGCGGTTTCATGTCTCCTGCACGTGATCGCGTGGCCGGGGTGTGTGGTCGGGTCCGTCCGGGGCGCGTCGGCCTGCCGTGCCGACGCGCCCCGGACTGCGGTGTGTACCGGAACCCGGTTGCACCGCGGACCGCCCCGCTCGGTACCGGCGCGGTCCGCTACGGTGCCGCCCGGCTCAGCAGAGCAGCAACTCGCGCGCGGGCGCCGCCGAACGGGCAGGCGTCAGGCCCGGCTGGGCCCAGCCCGACGCGATCTCGGCGGGTGCGATGCAGCCCTGCTGGGCGTCCCAGGCCCAGTAACCGTCGAAGAGGCCGCAGCGCCAGAGGTTGCCGTAGCGGTCCCGGTAGGTCTTGCCGTCCTTGGCCGGGGTGCACTCCGGCATGGAGGAGCACTCGTAGATCGCCCAGCCCAGCCGGCACCAGGATGTCCCGAGCGGGGTCGCGATGCCTTCCTGGGCCTGCGGACCGGACACTGGCGCCTGCGCGGCGGCGGCTTTCGCCGACGGGGCTCCGGGGGTCGCCGCGGCGGCGACCCCCTGGACGGCGAACAGGGCCACCACGGCCAGCGCGACGGCCGTCAGAGCGGAGCGGATGGATCGAGATGCTGACACGATTGTCCTTTCCCGATGAGCGGTTGACGTGCGTGAGGCGTTGCCGCACGCAGGCCCGGTGGTCGTGCCCGCCAGTTCGCCGCCGACTACTCGGCCGGGAACACCACGTTCCGGGTCGGCGTGTTGTAGCCGGGCGAGGACAGGAGGTCATGGAGGGCGGCCGTCACCTGCTCCGGCGGGACGAACTCCGTCAGGACCTGAGTGGGAACCGCCTGCGGGTCTCTCAGGGTCGCCAGGAAGAGGTGCTCGACTCCGACGTATCCGTGCCCGAGTTCGGATGCGATCCGGCCGGCTTCGTCGAGAATCGCGAGATAGCGCGGTGTAGCCGTTGGTACGTGGTCGTCCGCCATGGCGCCTCGATACCTCGTACGTGGGACCACCGGGGTGGTGGGGCCCGACTCGGCGCATCGTAGTAAGAAATCCGGAAATCACGGAAGAGATCTCTTCTCGCCAGGCTGGCCGAATACCCGTACCCGCAGTCGCAGGCCGTGCCAAGTCGGCATGAGATCACTCAAGAGTCTTGTAAAGGTGGGTTGTTGGGCAGATCGAGCAAGGCTGACCAAAGTGGTGCGTCGAGGAAGTACGCGCATTCTTCCGAGCTGGTCGGCGGCGCGACGGCGTTCCCGCTGTTCGTAGCGGAATCACCCCGCTCACCGGCGCGGCAGCCCCCGGTGCCACTCGAACGGATCGCAGCCCACGGGATTCCCGGCCGCTCCGACACGGCCCTGCTCCGGCGCATCCCGGCCCCCGTCGCCCCGCCGCGCTCACCCCGCCCCGGCGAGCTTCTCCCGTGCGTCGGCGAGGTCCTCGGCGGTGGGCGCGTCGTCCTGGGTGAGCCGGTGGCGCCAGTACCCGCCGAACTCGACCGACGCCTTGGCCAGCCCGCGCTCCCCCACCAGGTGACGCCGGAGCGCCCGGACGGCCGAGGCCTCACCGGCCAGCCAGGCGAAGGGCGTACCGCCGGGCAGCTCGGCGGCGCGGACGGCCTCGGTCAGCGGACCGCCGGGGGCGGCGCCGTCGCGGTACAGCCAGTGCACGGCGAGGTCGGCCCGGGTGGCCAGCGACTGCCGCTCCGCCGCGTCGGCCACCTCCAGGAAGGCGACCGCCCGGGTGCCGGCGGGCAGCGCCTCCAGCAGCGTGGCGATCGCGGGCAGCGCCGTCTCGTCCCCGGCCAGCAGGACCCAGTCGGCCCCGGCGACGGCGGCGGCGAGCGGGACCGGCCGGGCGTAGAGCTCGGAGGGGCCGACCATGCCGAGCCGGTCCCCCGGCCGGGCGCGGTCCGCCCAGGTGCTCGCCGGGCCGCGGTCGCCGTGCAGCACGAAGTCGATCTCCAGCACCCGGCCGCCGGGCCGCCGGCGGCGGACGGTGAAGCTGCGCATCCACGGCCGCTCGTCCTCCGGGACGGCCAGGTAGGCCTGGTACCAGCCCATCGGGTCGTCGCCGCCACCGGGCAGGACGGGCTCCGCCTGACCGGGCCGGGGGAAGCAGAGTTTGACCTGCTGGTCGGGGGTGCGGCCGACGCTCTCGTCGAGCCGCTCGGCCTCGAAGGTGATGCGGGCCGTCCGCGGTGTGACCCGCTCGACCGCGATGACCTGGATGTATGTGACGGGCAATGCCACCGTCGGACCCTCCGGTTTCGGCTCCACTGATAACCTTACGCCATAAGGAATTACCTCTTCGAGGATACTTTACGCCATAAGGAGTTGCTCCCGTGACCGTCTTCGCCGGCCAGGGCGATGCCCGCCGCTCGATGTCCCTGCTCTGGCGCGGGCCGGAGGAGCCGCGCACCGGGCGCAGCGGCCCCAAGCCCGCCCTGAGCGTGGACGCAATCGTCACGGCCGGGATCGCGGTCGCCGACGCCGAGGGGATGGCCGCGCTGTCGATGCGCGCGGTCGGCGAGCGGCTGGGCCGCACCGCGATGGCGCTGTACACGTACGTGCCGGGCAAGGCCGAGCTGCTCGACCTGATGCACGATCGGGTGCTCGCCGAGCTGCCCACCGGCCACGACCCCGCCGAGGGCTGGCGGACCGCCGTCACCGCATGGGCCGAGGAGGCCTTCACCTGCTACCTGCGCCACCCGTGGGTGCTGCAGATCTCCCAGGCCCGGCCGGTCCTGGGCCCGGCCGAGCTGGGCGCGATGGAGGCGGTGCTGCGGATCCTGGACGGCGCGGGGCTGGAGCCACGGCTGCTCCGCGGCGTGGTCGCGGCCCTCTGGCAGCTGGTCCGCGGGATGGCCCGGACTGCCGCCGAGGCCCGCGCCGCGGCGGCCGACACCGGCGTCGCCGACGAGGACTGGTGGTATGCCCGGTCCGCCCAACTCGCCGAACTCGCACCCGACTTCGCCGAGCGCTTCCCGCTGCTGACCGCCCTGGAGAGCGGCGGCGCCGCCCCCGAGGCCGGGGACGGCTACCTGGAGGCGCAGACCCGGGAGGCCTTCCGCACCGGCCTCGCCGTCCTGCTGGACGGCGTCGAGGCGGCGGTCGCCCGGCCGGGGCGGCCGTAGGGTCCGCGGCGCCCGGGGCGGCGGGCGCGGTCGCCACTGTCCGCTGCCCAGGTGACGGTTGGTCTGAGCGGGTACGCCCGGTCACCGATCAGCGTAGGCGAGCAGTTCACCGGTGACCCGATTCGCACAAGCTGCCGGACGCTTCGACTATGGCTTCCTTCAACCGACTGCTCACCCGCGTCCGCCGACGGGCCGGCGCCCTGGCCCTCCCCTGTACCGTCATCTCGGCCCTCGTCCCGGTCCTCGCCCTCGGCCCCGGGGCGGTCTCGGCCGTGGCCGCGCCGCTGCCCGGCGGCCTCGGGCCGTGCGTCCCCGGCAGCTGCCCGAACCCGTACCCGAGCTCGATCAACAACGGTCCGTTCGCCGGCCGGGACAACGGCATCAACGTCTTCGTCGGCAACGAGTTCCTGGTCACCGGTCGCGCGGCCGAGGCCGAGGGCCGCGTGGTCGTCCTCGACAGCTTCACCCAGGCCAAGGAGGCCGGGGTCAGCTCCATCTACAACGTCGGCATCGCCGGCGTCGGCTCCCGGGTCCCCCCGCCGGACGGCGCGGACTTCCTCACCACCGGCGGCGGCGTCACCATCGCCACCGGCCAGAGCCTGGTCGCCGAGGGCGGCGTGGTCCGGCACGCCGGTGCGGTCACCGGCACCGTGACCGGGACGTCGGTCACCGACCCCAACGCCGTGCAGCCGTACAGCGGTCTGCGCGACCAGCTCACCGCCGCGTCCGACTGCTACGCCCGCGTCGGCGGCGCCCTCCGCACCCCGACCGGCACCGCGGTGAACCAGGGCGGACAGACCCTGTTCACCGGTGACGGCAGCTCGGCCCTCCAGGTGTTCAACGCCGACTTCGACCTCACCGGGCCGACCGGCGGCCAGCAGGGCATCGTCTTCGCCAACATCCCCTCGGGCGCCACGATCCTGGTCAACGTCCTCGGCACCACCCGGACCCTGAACACCTTCAGCGGCGGCATCAACGACACCGACGACCCGCTCAACGGCTACCGCGACCACCTGCTGTGGAACTTCCCCGACGCCACCACCGTCACCCTGGCCGGCACCGGCCAGTTCCAGGGCAGCTTCCTGATCGGCCGGCAGGCCTCGCTGACCACCGTCACCCTCGCGGGGATCAACGGCCGGTTCTTCACCACCGGCTCGCTCACCCACACCAGCCTCCCGGTCGGGGGCGGCGGCCAGGAGTTCCACTCCTACCCGTTCAACGGCGACCTCCCCGCCTGCACCACCCCGCCGGTCACGGGCGAGGTCCGGGTGCTGAAGACCGACGCCACCACCGGCACGGCACTGGCGGGCGCCGTCTTCGAACTCTGGCAGGAGACCAACAACGTCGCCGGCCTCCAGACCAGCGGCGCCAACCCCGACACCCAGGTCGGCACCACCTGCACCACCCCCGCCGACGGCATCTGCCGACGCACCGTCGAAACCGGCACCTACTACTGGCGCGAAACCACCCCACCCACCGGCTAC
>NZ_JBSFNM010000004.1:0-170099 GCF_053587085.1 Kitasatospora sp. NPDC003701 | reverse complement strand
CCTCAAAACCGACGCCACCACCGGCACACCACTCGCCGGCGCCGTCTTCCAACTCTGGCAGGAAACCAACAACGTCCCCGGCCTCCAGACCACCGGCATCAACCCCGACACCCAAGTAGGCACCACCTGCACCACCCCCGCCGACGGCATCTGCCGACGCACCGTCGAAACCGGCACCTACTACTGGCGCGAAACCACCCCACCCACCGGCTACGACCTCCCCGCCAACCCCGTCTTCGGCCCCCTCACCCTCACCCCCCAAAACGCCACCACCGGCATCCAGACCACGGCTGGTGACTGCCCGTCGCCGCAGCCGCCGGCGGAGGGCTCGATCCACCTGACCAAGCGGGACGCCAAGAGCGGCAAGCCGCTGGGCGGCGCGACGTTCCAGCTCTGGCGGGAGACCAACGGCGTGCCCGGCCTGCAGACCGGCGGCGCCGACCCCGACACCCGCACGGGTGCGGACTGCACCACCACGGCCGACGGCGGTTGTGCGTTCACCCACCTGGCGGGCGGCCAGTACTACCTGCGGGAGACCGTCGCTCCCGCGGGCTACCACCTCCCGCACGACCCGGTGACCGGCCCGTACACGCTGGACGCCGATGACTGCGTCACCGTGGCCCTGACCAACAAGCGGGACTACGACGACTGTTAGACGACCGCCGGGACCAGCCGCGCGGAACGCCGGACCCGCCGGAGCACCCTGCTCCGGCGGGTCCGGCGCGTTCGGCCGGTCCGGCGCGTTCGGCCGATCCGCCGCGGTCCGGAGGCCCCGCCCCGGCTACCGGCCCCTGCGGCCGATCCGGTCCGTCCCGATCGCCAGGGCCACACCGACCGCGATCATCACGATGTACCCGGCCGTCTCGTGGCCGTCCGGAACGAGGTGACGCACGAAGCCGAAGAGCCGGATGCCCCAGAGGTGCTCGGAGAGCAGACCGCTGATGCCGCCGACGACGAGGACGAGGCTGACGAAGCCGAGCAGGTTCTTCATGCCCCGACCATAGGGACGCGACCCGGCGCCGGAGTCCGACTTTCGGTGCGACCCGCCCCGACCGACGTCGTGGGTCGGGCGCAGCCCGGCCCCGGCCGGCCCGGCGGTCGGGGCGGGGCCCGGACGGAGCAGCGCACACGGCGCCCCGGCCACGGCGCGGGTACGTTCGCGGTGTGCAGCAGAGGTCACACCACGTCAGAGGAGCGGCCGCGGCCGGTGCCGTCGCCGCGCTGGTCGTCGCCGCCGCAACGCCCGCCGCCGTCGCGCAGGACGCGGCCGCCGTGGTCGGCGGGGAGCGGCTGGGCCGGCCCGCCGTCCAGGTGGCGCCGCAGGCCGGGGCGCCCGCCCTGCCGGCCGAGCTCACCGGGCGGTCCTGGCTGGTCGCCGACGCGACCACCGGCGACGTGCTGGCCGCACGCAACGCGCATGTGCCGCTGCCGCCCGCGAGCACCCTGAAGATGCTGTTCGCGGACACCGTGCTGCCCAAGCTGGACCGCTCCCTGGAGCACAAGGTCGCCCCGGCCGAGCTGGCGAACCTGGGCGCGGGCAGCAGCCTGGTCGGCATCAAGGAGAACCTGCCGTACCGGGTGGAGGACCTCTGGCGGGGCGTCTTCCTCAGCTCCGGCAACGACGCGGTGCACGTCCTGGCCCATATGAACGGCGGCCTCGCGCAGACCGTGGCCCAGATGCAGGACCGCGCAGTGGCCCTGCAGGCCCGGGACACCCACGTGGTCTCCCCCGAGGGCTACGACCAGGAGGGGCAGGTCTCCTCGGCGTACGACCTGACGCTGTTCGCCCGGGCCGGGCTGCGCAACAAGGACTTCCGCGCGTACTGCTCCACCCGGACCGCGCGCTTCCCGGGCGGGGTGGACAAGACGACGGGGCAGCGCACCGCGTTCGACATCGCCAACACCGACCGGCTGCTCGGCAAGTACCCGGGCCTGATCGGTGTGAAGAACGGCTACACCACCGGCGCCGGGGCCACCTTCACCGGGGCCGCCGAACGCGGCGGCCGCACGCTGCTGGTGACGGTGATGCACCCGGAGTCGCAGAGCAAGGTGTACGACGAGGCGGCGAGCCTGCTCGACTGGGGCTTCGCCGCGGCGGGCAAGGTGGAGCCGGTCGGCCACCTGGTGGAGGAGCCGGTCGCTTCGGCCTCCGCCGAGGCCGGGGCCGGGGCGACGGGCGTGGTGCCGCACGCGATCCGGCAGGCCGACCACGCGCTCGGCCCGGCCGGGTGGACGACGCTCGCGCTCTGCGGGGCGCTGGCGCTGTGGACCGCGGGCCGGGCCCGGACCAGGCGGCTGCGACCGCGGCAGCGCCCGGCGGCCGTCGAGGCCTACCCCGTGCCGCTCGCGTTCACCCGGACGGGTGCCACCGCGCTGGGCGGTTCGACGGCGGTGGGCGGTCGCGGGCGCAGGAGGGCGGCCCGGGCCGTCCGCGCCACCGTGGTGTCGGCGCGCCGGCGGCTGCGCAGTCGCTAGTCCATCGGCACAGGTGTCCGACATGCGGTGTCCGTCGGGTGATGTTCTGATGGCGCAATGTGCGGCCCCGGCGCCGCCCGCCCGATCACCCATGGAACGGAGCGACGGATGACCGACCTGCCCTTCGACGACACCACGGACTTCGAGAACGCCGACCGGGGCCTGCTGGGAACGCTGGTGCCCGCGGTGGTCAAGGCCGCCGACGGGCGCGTGGTCTGGGACAACGACGCGTACGGCTTCCTCAAGGCCGAGTGCCCCGACACCGCCCATCCGAGCCTCTGGCGCCAGGCCCGGCTCTGCGCCCGGCAGGGGCTCTACGAGGTGGCCGAGCGGGTCTACCAGGTGCGCGGGCTCGACCTCTCCAACATGACGCTGATCGAGGGCGAGCGCGGGGTGATCGTGATCGACCCGCTGATCTCCGCCGAGACGGCCGCCGCCGCCCTCGCGCTCTACCGGGAGCACCGCGGCGACCGGCCCGTCACCGGTCTGATCTACACCCACTCCCACGGCGACCACTTCGGCGGCGCGCGCGGCGTCCTGCCGCACGGCACCGAGGAGGGCATCCCGATCATCGCCCCGGCGGGCTTCCTGGAACACGCCGTCAGCGAGAACGTCTACGCGGGCAACGCGATGACCAGGCGGGCCATCTTCATGTACGGCGACCGGCTGCCGAAGGCCCCCGACGGGCAGATCGGCGCCGGTCTCGGCATGACCACCTCCACCGGCACCATCACGCTCATCCCGCCGACGGTGGACATCACCCGCACCGGTCAGGAGGAGACCGTCGACGGCGTGCGGATCGTCTTCCAGCTCACCCCCGGCACCGAGGCGCCGGCCGAGATGAACTTCCTCTTCCCTGAGCTGCGGGCGCTCTGCCTGGCCGAGAACGCCACCCACAACATGCACAACATCCTGACCCTGCGCGGCGCGGTCGTCCGCGACGCCCGGATCTGGGCCCGCTACCTGGACGAGGCGATCGAGTACTTCGACGGCCGGTACGACGTGGCCTTCGCCTCGCACCACTGGCCGACCTGGGGCCACGACAACGTGGTCGCCTTCCTCTCCGAGCAGCGGGACCTCTACGCGTACCTGCACGACCAGACCCTGCGCCGGCTCAACGACGGCCTCACCGGCCCGGAGATCGCCGAGGAGCTGAAGCTGCCGCCCGCGCTGGAGCGGCGCTGGCACACCCACGGCTACTACGGTTCGCTGAGCCACAACGTCAAGGCGGTGTACCAGCGCTACCTCGGCTGGTTCGACGGCAACGTCGCCCACCTGTGGGAACACCCGCCGGTGGCCCAGGCGCAGCGGTACGTCGAGGTGGCCGGCGGCGGCGAGGCCGCGCTGGCCAAGGCCCGCGCCTACGCCGACGCGGGGGACCTGCGCTTCGCGGCCACCCTGCTCAACCACGTGGTCTTCGCCGACCCGTCGAACACCGCCGCCAAGGAGGCGCTGGCCGACGTCTACCGGCGACTCGGCCACGGCGCGGAGAACGGCACCTGGCGCAACTTCTACCTGATGGCCGCCGTCGAACTGCTCGAAGGCCCCGGGACGGTCCTGCTCGACGCCGCCAACCCCGAGATGACGGTGGCACTGACCACCGACATGCTGCTCGACTCGCTGGCGATCCGGATCGACGGGCCGCGCGCCTGGGACGAGGCGCTGACCATCGACCTGGTGCTCACCGACGAGCAGCTCCGGTACCGGCTGACGCTGCGGCACGGCGCCCTGACCCACCGGTCCTTCCCGGCCGGGGACGAGCCCAGGTCGGCGGCCGGTCTGACGCTGACGCTCACCAGGCCGCAGCTGCTCGGGCTGCTGGCCGGCCGGGGGCTCGACGGCGTCCGGCACCAGGGCGACCAGGGGCAGCTCGCGCGGCTCCTCGCGCTGGTCACCACGCCGGACCGGTCCTTCCCCGTCGTCACGCCCTGACCCGGAGCGCGCGCCCACATCCGTACAGCCTCGCCGGCACGCCCTCGCCGGCACGCCCTCGCCGGCACGCCCTCGTCGGTAGGCCCACGTTGCTGGGCTCCCGCCGCCGCCCGGACCGCGCCCGGGCGGCGGCGCCCGTTCCGGTCCCAGGCCGAACTCCCCCGGAGGTGACGGCGTGACATCCGCCCCCGCCCGCGCCGGCAAGCGCACCCGACCGAACCGCCGCGGAGCGGGCCGCACGCCGGGCCGGCCCACGTCCGCCGATCTGACCTCGGGCATGGTCACCGGCCTGTTCTCGATCCCCGAAGGCATGGCGTACGCGAGCATCGCCGGATTCAACCCGGTCGCCGGCCTCTACGCGGGCGTCGTCCCGCCGATCCTCGGCTCGCTCACCGCGCCCACCGTCCTCATGGTGACCACGCTCACCAGCGCCATCGCGCTCACCGGGCAGAGCGTGCTCGCGGACGCCGGGCTCGACCCGCACGACGCGGGCAACGTCGCGGCGCTGACCGTACTGGTCGGCGTGGTCATGCTGCTCATGGGCCTGCTGCGGCTCGGTGTCGTGCTCAGCTTCGTCTCCAACGCCGTCATGGTGGGCTTCTCCACCGGCATCGCCCTGCAGATCATCACCGGCGTGCTGAAGGACGCCACCGGCTACCGGCCGCACGGCCACAACAAGCTCACCCAACTCGTCGACTGGATCGTCCACCTGCCCGACTGGCAGCTGTCCGCCGCGCTGGTGGCCGCGGCCACCGTGGCGGTCTGGGCGCTGGCCCGGGCGGTCAGGCGGCTGGAGCCGGTGGCACTGCTGGTGGCCATGGTGACGGTCAGCCTGGCGGTGGCGGTGCTCGGCACCGGCGTCGAACTGGTCCGGGACATCGCCGACATCCCCGCCGCGCTGCCCGGGTTCACCGCACCCTCGCTGGACGCCGTGCCGCACCTGGTGGGCGGCGCCGTCTCCGTCGCCCTGGTGGCGCTCGCCCAGGCCGCCGGCATCGCGCCCTCGATGCCCAACCCGGACGGCAGCCGCTCCGACGTCAACGGCGACTTCCTCTCCCAGGGCGTGGCCAACCTCGGCGGCGGCCTCTTCCAGGCCCTGCCCTCCGGCGGCTCGCTCTCGCGCACCGGCGTCGCCGCCTCGGCCGGGGCCCGCACCCGCTGGGCCGGCGTCGTCTCCGGCGTCTTCCTCGCCCTGGTGGTGCTGCTGTTCGGCTCGCTGGCCGAGCGCATCCCGATGCCGGTCATCGGCGGGCTCATCCTGGTCGTCGGCGGCGAACTCATCTGGGGCAAGCGGGCCGACGTCCTGCTCGTCCTGCGCACCTCGAAGCTCTCCGCCGCCGCGATGGCCGCGACCTTCCTCGCCACCACCCAGCTCCCGCTCCAGCAGGCGATCGTCATCGGCGCCGTGCTCTCGCTGCTGCTCTACTGCGTCCAGGCGGCCCGCCGCGCCCACTTCACCGCACTGGTCCGCGACGACGAGGGCCGCTGGACGGCCGCCGCCGTCCCCGAGCGGCTCCCGGCCGGCGCGGTCACCGTGCTGGAGTACGAGGGCAGCAGCCTCTTCGCCGAACTGCCCACCCTGCGCAGCCGGCTGCCCGACCCGGCGGGCGCCCGCGACGCCGTCCTGGTGCTGGTCGTGCGCACCGCGCCGGACATCCCGTCCTCGGCGATCCTCAAGGCGCTGCGCCGCTACACCGACACCCTGCACCGGGAGGGCGGCCGGCTGGTCCTGGCCGGCGTCCAGCCCGCGCTCGCCGACCTGCTGCGCCGCACCGGCCTGCGTGAACACCTGGGCGCGGACGCCGTCACCCCCGCCGAGGGCCCGCTGCTGGCGCCGCTCGACCGGGCGTGGGACGACGGCCTGCACTGGATCGCCCACCGCCGGGCGGCCGGCGGCACGGCGGACGACAGCCCGTCAGACGGCGGCCCGGCGGACGGCGGCCCGGCGGACGGAGCGCGGTCCAGCGGGGCGGGCGGCGGCGACGACGCTGCGCCCTAGAATGCGGCCATGAACGCCCCGACCCCCGACCCCGCCCCGCAGGACCGCCTCGAACGCCTGGTCCGTCTCTCCAGCGGGAGCTACCTCCTGGTCACCACCTACAAGAAGGACGGCTCCGCCGTGCCGACCCCGGTCTGGGTGGTCCGCGACGGCGACGCGCTGGGCGTCTGGACCGTCACCGACTCCTGGAAGGTCAAGCGGATCCGCAACCGCGGCGACGTCCTGGTCGGCCCCTGCGACGTCAAGGGCCGACCGACCGGCAAGCAGTACCCGGCCACCGCCGAGATCCTCGGCCCCGAGCGGACCGCCGCCTACCGGACGCTGCTGCGGCAGAAGTACGGCCTGCTGGGCGTGGTCACCCTGCTCGGCAGCCGGCTGCGGCGCGGCGAGCGCGGCACCGTCGGCATCCGGATCACGCTGACGGACTGAGCCGCTCCGCCTCGGCCGTCCGCTCCTGCGTCCGGGCGCAGGTGTCCAGGACGACCCGGGCCACCAGCTCCGGGTCGTCGTTCATCGGCACGTGCCCGCAACCCGGCAGCCGGACCAGCCGGGCCGCCGGGAGTTCACGCAGCGCGCGCACGCCCTGACGACGCAGCAGGATGCGGTCCCGGCTGCCCCAGGCGACGGTGACCGGCACGGCGCCGACGTCCCCCGTGAACCGCAGGCCGCGGCCGGCCGCGAGGGTGGGGCCGAAGCCGGTCGCCCCGCGCAGCGCGCCGGTCTCGGCGACCGCGGCGGCGGGCAGCCGCCGGCCCGGGCGGGCGTAGATGGTGCTGACCAGCAGCGCGCGCCCGGCCGTGGAGCGGGCGAGCCGCCCGACGGCGGGCGGCGGCAGCAGCCGCGCACCGAGCCGCATCCCGCCCAGCATCGCGTAGGCGTAACGGCGCTCGGACTCCGTCCAGAACCCGGCCGGCGCCAGCGCCGTCACCGAGCGGGCCAGCCCGGCGCGGCCGAGCCCGAGGGCCAGCAGCCCGCCGAGCGAGTTCCCCGCGACGTGCGGCCGCTCGATGCCGAGCTCCGCGCAGAGCGCGCCGAGCACCGGGACCACCGCCTCCAGCCCGTACGGCACGCCCGGCGGCAGGGCGGGCGACGCACCGAACCCCGGCAGGTCGACGGCGATCACCTCGTGCCGCTCGGCCAGCGCGGGCAGGACCGGCTCCCAGGCCTGCCAGTGGTGGCCCACGCCGTGCAGCAGCAGGAGCGGGCTGCCGGAGCCCAGCCGCTGGTAACGCACGGTCACCTCCCCCGGTCCGTGCGGGGCGGGCAGCGCGAAGGTGACGTCGGCGGGCATACGGCTCCTCTGTTGGACGCGATGTCAGCAAGAATTACCGACGGGTAGCCCACTCGGCAAGAGGCCGCACCGCGCCCACCGCGGACCGCCGCGGCACCGGGCCGGGCTCAGTACCGCAGGGCCCTGACCACGACCGGCAGCAGCGTCTCGTCCGCCGGCCGGCGGCTGAACGCGACCGGCGAGGCCTTCTCCCCGGCCGCCAGGTGCTCGGCGCCGACGACCGCACTGTCCACGGCCTTCCCGCTGGTGTCGGTGAAGTCGACCTGCACCGCATACGAGGCGGTGTCCAGGCCGGAGTTGAAGATGGTGACCACCACGGCGTGCAGCCCCCCGGTCTGCGCCCGCGGCACCCCCGTCAGGGTGATGTCGCCCAACGCGTTGCCCCCGTTCTCCAGGGTGCCGAGCGCGGCCGCCGCGTTCTGCCTCAGCTGATCGCCCTGCGCCGAGACCGACGCCGCGAACGAGGCGGCGGCGGCCGAGGCCGACTCCGCCGCCGCCGACACCGAGGCCTGCGCCGACTCCGCCGCCGAGGCCAGCCCGGACGGCGGCTCCCCCGAGAACGACGACGGGTTGGGCGCCGTACTCAGCGTCGACGGCTCCGCGCGGCTGACCGACGGATTGGTCGACGAACTGCTGCACGCGGCGAGCACGGCGGCCCCGGTCAACGCGGCCACCAACGCCACGGCACGGGGCCCCGTCCACCTCCGGCGAGCACCCTCGGCGGGACGATTCGGGAAGCTATGGAGTTCACGCACCGGGGTTCCCTCTTCTGATTCGGTGTCCAGCGGCCGACGGCCCCTACGCCCCCATGCTTCGCAACGACCGCCCCCGCCGCGAAACCTGCTGCCCCGTTCGGGTGCCCCACCCCCGCCGGCACGGCCGGTGGCGATTCCGGAGACGTCCACGGCGCCGTCGCCCCGAGCCACGCCGGGGCCACCACCTGATCGATGTGCACCGTTTGCCCCGGTTCCGTGTGCGCCCTACGTTGTTGACCATGACAGGGGCCGAGGACGGTGCCGGACGGGTGATCGCGGGGCGCTACACCCTGGTGCGGCGGCTCGGAGCCGGGGGAATGGGGCGGGTCTGGCTCGCCCACGACGAGGTGCTGGCGTGCGACGTCGCGCTCAAGGAGATCAACGTCCCGCCGGGCCTGCCGGAGCAGGAGATGAGCGCGCGCATCGCCAGGGCGCGCAGCGAGGCGCGGCACGCCGCCAGGATGCGGAACCACCCGCACGTCGCCACGGTGCACGACATCCTGGAGGAGAACGGTCTGCCGTGGATCGTCATGGAGTACCTGCCCGGTGCGACGGACCTGGAGGCCCTCGTCCGCGAGCGCGGACCCCTGCCGCCCGCGGAGGTGGCGCGCATCGGCCTGGCCGTCCTCGACGCCCTGATGGAAGGTCACCGGCTCGGCATCCTGCACCGGGACGTCAAGCCGGCCAACATCCTGCTGACGGGCCCCGCACCGCGGACGTCGCACCCCACGGAGGGGGGCGTGCTGCTGGCCGACTACGGCATCGCCCTCGACCCGGCCTCGGGCGAGCCGCGGCTCACCTCGGCCTCCGGGATCGTGGGGACCCCCGGCTACCTGGCCCCGGAACGCGCGCGCGGCCGGGAGCCGAGCCCGGAGTCCGACCTGTTCTCCCTCGGCGCCACGCTGTACTTCGCGGTCGTGGGCAGGGGCCCGTTCGACGGGGAGAGCGACGCGGCGGCCCTGACCGCGCTGCTGTTCGAGGAGCCCCCGCTGCCGGCCCACGTCACGGGACCGCTGGTGCCCGTCCTCACGGGCCTGTTGGCCAAGGACCCGGCGGAGCGGATGACCGGCGAGGAGGCGGCCGAGCGGCTCGCCGGGATCTCCGCCGCGCCCGAGCCCGGCCCGACGGTCGCGCCCCCTCCGGGCACGCCCGCGACCCCCACGGCCATCACTCCCTCCCCGACGGTCCAGCAGGTGCCTCCCCCGCCGGGCACGCCGGGCACACCGGTCCCGCCGAACACGCCGGGTACACCGAGCACACCCGGTACACCCGGCCCGCCGAACACGCCGGGAACGCCGAGCACGCCAAGCACGCCGGGCACACCGGGCACACCGGGCACACCCGGCCCGCCCGAGCCCCGTCGCAAACACCCGGCCGGCCGTACCGCGGCCGTCGTCGCGGCCGCCGTCCTGATCCTGGGCGGTGCCGTGTGGGCCGGGGTGGCCCTGCTCGGCGGCTCGGACACGTCCTCGTCCTCGACGTCCGCCGCGACCACGTCCTCGCCCCCGACTCCCGTCGGCCCGGTACCGCCCTACGGGGCCGCCGTGGCCCTGCAACAGGAACTGAAGCGGGGTGACTGCGTCTCCAGTGTGTGGAACGGGGCGAAGTTCCAAGGGCTGCCCAGGCTCGGTCTCGTGGACTGCATCGGGGACAATCCGGACGGCCAGGTGGTCGACCTGGCCCCCGTGAGCTCCCTTGACGATGCGACGCGAAGCGGCGACTCGCTCTGCGAAGCGCGACTGCGGACCACCGTCCAGTCGCTGGCGGACGCCCGGTCGTACGCCGTCGCGCCGAGCAAACAGGGCTGGGACCGCGGCGTGCACTCCGTGCCCTGCCTGGTCTTCGGCAAGTCCGTCGGCATCGGGGGGCCGTTGGGCACGTTCCGCCGGACCGGCCAGATCCTCAATCTGCCCAACACGTCGGCCGGCGACTGCCTGGACACGCTGCCGCAACAGGACAACGGCCCTCAGCCCCTCCTCGCGGACTGCACCGTGCCGCACCAGGAGAAGGTCCTGGGCTTCGTCGCGGCACCCTCGGGCGTGACCTACAAGGCGGCGAACGACACGGACGCCTTCAAACTCTGCACGCAGCAGTACTCGGCCTACACGAATGACAGCCACACCCTCTCCGCCTGGACGAGTAGCGAGTCCGACTGGAATCTGGGGTTCCTGTACGTGATGTGCACGCAGCAGACGGCCGACGGTTCACGACTCCCCGGCGAGCAGTGAAGTCCACCACCGGGAGCCGCTGACAGGCGCGGGGCCCGGGTCGGGTTCCGTCCGGACGATTCGCACCGTACGGGAACCAGCGGGGGTGGCGGGCCGACTGGTGGGGCGTGAGTGCGATGTCGCCGGGTGGCCGGCCGTGGAGTGTGGTGGCGGGGTTCGCCCTGCTGTTGGTGGTGGTGTTCGTGGCGGCGTTCGCGCTGGGGCGCGGGGCCGGGCCGGTGTCGCCCGGCCTGACGCCCGGCAGCGGCGGCGGGGGCGCGCCGGGGATGAGCGGGCACGACATGGGGGCGGGCCGGTGAGCGCCGTGGCGGACGCCCCGGCCGGGGCGCCGGTCAGTACCGACCTGGCGGTGGGCGGGATGACCTGTGCGGCCTGCGTCGGCCGGGTCGAGAAGCGGCTGGCGCGGATCGACGGGGTCACGGCCGGGGTCAATCTCGCCACCGGGCGGGCCCGGGTGCTGCACCCGGCCGGGGTCGGCGTCGAGGAGCTGGTCGCCGCGGTCGAGCGGGCCGGGTACACGGCGGCGCCGGTCGAGGCCGGGCAACCGCCGGTGGAAGCCGAGGAGGAGCCGGCGCAGCGGTGGCGGCTGCTGGTGACGGCGCTGGCGGCCGTGCCGGTGGTGGTGCTGTCGATGGTGCCGTCGCTGCAGTTCCCGGCCTGGCAGTGGGTCTGCTTCGGGCTGGCCGTCCCGGTGGTGACGTGGGGTTCGGCCGGGTTCCACCGGCGGGCCCGGCAGGGCCTGCGGCACGGCACGGCGACCATGGACACCCTGGTCAGCCTCGGCGTGCTGGCCTCCTTCGGCTGGTCCGCGTACGCGCTGCTGTTCGGCGGGGCGGGCGCGATCGGCATGCGGATGCCGTTCTCGCTCACCGCCGACGGCGGGGGCGGCGCGCACGTCTACCTGGAGGCGGCCGTCGGGGTGCCGCTGTTCGTGCTGGCCGGGCGGCTGCTGGAGGGGCGGGTGCGGCGGCGCAGCGGTTCGGCGCTGCGGGCGCTGGCCGAGCTGGGCGCCAAGGAGGTGTGCGTCCGCGATCCGCAGTCCGGGCAGGAGCGGCTGATCCCGATCGAACAGCTGCTGCCCGGAGGGGAGTTCGTGGTCCGGCCGGGCGAGCGGGTGGCCACCGACGGGGTGGTGGTGGAGGGCGGCTCGGCGCTGGACCTCAGCCTGCTGACCGGGGAGAGCGCGCCGGTGGAGGTCGGCCCCGGGGACGCCGTGGCGGGCGCCACGGTGAACGTCGGCGGCGCGCTGGTGGTCCGGGCCACCGCCGTCGGCGCGGACACCCAACTGGCCCGGATCACCGCGCTGGTGGCGGACGCGCAGGCCGGCAAGGCGCGGGCGCAACGGCTCGCGGACGCGGTGGCCGGGGTGTTCGTGCCCTGCGTGCTGGCGGTGGCGGTCGCCGTGCTCGGCTTCTGGCTGGGCGCGGGCGCCGACCCGCAGGCGGCGGTGACGGCCGCGGTCGCGGTGCTGGTGGTGGCCTGCCCGTGCGCGCTGGGCCTGGCCACGCCGACCGCGCTGCTGGCCGCGACCGGCCGGGGCGCGGAGCTGGGTGTCCTGGTGCGCGGGCCGGAGGTGCTGGAGAGCCTGCGCCGGATCGACACCGTCGTGCTGGACAAGACCGGGACGCTGACGACCGGGCGGACGGAGCTCACCGACCTCACCGTCGCGCCCGGTGCGGACGCGGACGAGGTGCTGCGGCTCGCGGGGGCGGTCGAGCACCACTCCGAGCACCCCGTCGGGCGGGCCGTGGTGGCGGCGGCCCGGGCCCGGTGCGGGCCGCTCCCGGCCGTGGCCGGCTTCTCGGCCACCACCGGGGTCGGCGTCGCGGGCACCGTCGAGGGTCGGCCGGTCCGGGTCGTCCGGCCGCAGGACGCGGCCGGTCCGCTGCCCGCCGCGCTGGCCGGGGCGCTGACCCGGGCCGGGGCGGCCGGCCGCACGCCGGTGCTGGTGGAGCTGGACGGGCGGGCGGTGGCCCTGCTCGCGGTCGGGGACACCCTGCGTTCCGGCAGCTGGCGGGCGCTGCACCGGCTGCGCGCCCTGGGGTTGGAGACCGTCCTGCTGACCGGGGACGGCCCCGGCGCGGCCCGTGCGGTGGCCGGCGAGCTGGGCATCGAGCAGGTCCACCACTCGGCCTCGCCGGCGCGCAAGGCGGAGGTGGTCGCCGAACTGCGGGCGGCCGGGCGGACCACGGCGGTGGTCGGCGACGGCGTCAACGACGCCGTCGCGCTGGCCTCGGCGGACCTCGGGGTGGCCCTCGCCTCGGGCAGTGACGCCGCGATCGGGGCGGCCGGGCTCACCCTGGTGCGGGGCGACATCGAGGCGGTGGTGGACGCCGTCCGGCTGGCCCGGCGGACGCTGGCGACCATCCGGGTCAATCTGCTCTGGGCGTTCGGCTACAACGTGGTGCTGATTCCGCTGGCCGCGGTCGGGCTGCTGAACCCGATGCTGGCGGCGGTGGCGATGTCGCTGAGTTCGCTGCTGGTGGTGGGCAACAGCCTGCGGCTGCGGACGTGGCGGCCGGGGCGCGGCGGCGGGAGCGCCCGCCCGCTCGGTGGGACGACCCGTCCGGGCGGCGGTCCGGCGGCGCGCGGGCGGCGGACCGCCCCGGGGGTGACCGGGTGAGCGCCCTGTTCGGCGGCCGCGCGGCCGAACGGCTGCGGGTGGTCGGACCGCCGGTGGCGGCGGCCGCGGTGGCGCTGGCCCTGCTCTCCGGGTGGACGGCGGTCGGCGGGGCCGGGCGGCAGCGCCCGGTGGAGGCCGGGCCGGGCTGGGTGCTGCTGCCGACGACCGGCGGGGCGACGGCCACGGCCGCGTTCTTCACCGTCCGCAACCCGGGCGACATCCCGGACGAACTCACCGGTGCGAGCTGGGAGTTCGGTGGCCGGGTCACGCTGAAGCGGCACCGGCACCAGGGCGCGGCGGGCCGGTGGGAGCCGGCGGCGACGCTGCCCGTGCCGGAGCGCGGCGAGCTGGTGATGTCACCGGAGGACGCCGATCTGATGATCGTCGACCCGCCGGGCCTGCGGGCCGGGCAGTGGGTGGAGTTCACCCTGAGCTTCCGCAACAGCCCGGACCTGCGGGTGAGGGCCGAGGTCGTGCCGCCCGGCGGACGGCGCACCGGCTGAGACCGGACGCCCGGCGGCCGGGGACGACCCCGCCCCTCGCGGGTGCGGCCCCCGGGCGGCCGGGGACGACCCCGCCCCTCAGCCGTGCGGCACCACGGCGACCGGGGCGTCCGCGTGGTGGAGGACGGCGTGGGCGACCCGGCCGAGCCGGCGGCCGAGGTCGTGCGGGCGGTGGCGCCGGCCGACGACCACCAGGTCCGCCGCCCCGGAGGCCGCCACCAGCGTGCGGGCGGCGCCGAGCCCGACCTGTTCGACGAGCTCCGTCCCCGGGTACCGCTCGCGCCAGCCGGCGAGCGCGCGGGAGAGCGCCTCGGTCTCCAGCCCTTCGAGCTCCGCCACTTCGGGCTGCGAAGGGAGGAAGCCCACGGTCGCGAACGCCGGTGGCAGCTCCCAGCCGTGGACGGCCCGGAGCCGGGCGCCGCGCAGCCCGGCCGCGTGGAAGGCGAAGGCGAGCACGGCCTCGTTCACCGTCCGGGGGTCGACGCCGACCACCACCTCGGGCGGTACCGCCCGGTCCGCGGCCTTCCCGCCGCGGACGCCGGTCGGCCGGACCACGACCACGGGCACGGCGCTGCGGGCGACGGTCGCCAGGCTCACCGAGCCGAGCAGCAGCCCGGCGAAGCCGCCCAGGCCGCGCGAGCCGAGCACCAGCAGACCGGCGTCCGCCGCGGCGGCGACCAGGCCGTCCACGGCCGCGTCGAGCACCACGTCGGCGTGCACGGCCAGGCCGGGGTGACGGCGGCGGAGCGCGTCGGCGGCGTCGAGCACCACCTGCTGGGCGGCGGCGGGCAGCGCCTCGGCGTCCGCGAACGCGGCCCGGCCGTCGGTCAGCCAGGGCCAGGCGTGCACCAGGCGCAGCGGGGCGTCCCGGCGCAGCGCCTCCTCGGCCGCCCACTGGGCGGCGGCGGTGCTCGCGGGCGAGCCGTCGACTCCGGCCAGAACGGGTGGTGTCATCGGTCTTCCTTCCGCTGCGGATCACGGACCACGGCCGGACGGTGCGTCCTGACGCACCGTCCGCACCACCGACCCTGGTACCGCGGCGGACGCGGCGCCAGGGCCGCCGGGCCCTGCCGTCAGGGTCGGAAGTCCCGCCGGGTGCGTACACGACGGACCCCGGCGTCCGGGGCCGGTGTGCACGGGCACTACCGTGAATCCGACAATCCTCCCGGCCGGGCGGCGGGGAGGGAACGGAACGGGACGGGACCTTGAGGAGGACGCCGGTGGGCGGCGCGGACGGTACGCGGGCGGGCACCGGCGGTCCGGCGGGCGGAGCGCCCGGCGACGGGGCCGGCACGCGGATGCCGCAACTGCGCCTGGACGAGCTGCTGGAGGAGCTCCAGTGGCGGATCGACGCGGCGCGCGGCACCCGGGACCGGGTGCACAGCCTGCTGGAGGCGGTGCTGGCGGTCGGCCGCGAACTCGACCTCTCCCAGGCGCTGCACCGGATCGTCGAGGCCGCCGCCGACCTGGTCGACGCCCGGTACGCGGCCCTCGGTGTGATCGGCGCCGACGGGCACACGCTCTCGCAGTTCCTGACGGTCGGTCTGACGGCGGAGGAGATCGACGCGATCGGTCCGCTGCCGGCCGGTCACGGGATCCTCGGCGAGCTGATCCGCCACCCGGCGCCGCTGCGCTGCCCGGTGCTCTCCGAGCACCCGGCCTCGGTCGGCTTCCCCGCCCACCACCCGCCGATGCACACCTTCCTCGGGGTGCCGGTGCGGGTGCGGGGCGAGGTGTTCGGCAACCTGTACCTCACCGACAAGCGCGGTGGCGTGGACTTCGACGCCGACGACGAGGCGGTCATCTCCACCCTGGCGGTGGCGGCCGGGGTGGCGATCGACAACGCCCGCCTGTACGAGGAGGCGCAGCGCCAGCAGCGCTGGCTGCGGGCGAGCGCCGAGATCACCCGCAGCCTGCTGTCGGGCGCGCCGAGGCTGGAGGTGGTGGAGCTGATCGCGCGCCGGGCCCGGGAGATCGCGGGCGCGGCGCTGGCGGACGTCTCGGTGGCGCTGGCCGGGCCCGGCGAGCGGGCCGCCGAGCTGACGGTCGAGGTCGCGCTGGGCGGCGAGCAGGGCGCCCGGCTCGGGGTGACGGTGCCGGTCGACGGCACGCTCTCCGGCGCCGCGTACGCCTCCGGGTCGCCGGTGACCAGCGAAGGGCTGGCGGTCGACGCCCGGTTCGCGGCCGGGCCGCCCGGGCGGTTCGACGGCCTCGGCCCGGCGGTGGCGGTGCCGCTGGGCACCGGGGCCGGCTACGGCCGGGGCGTGCTGCTGCTGGCCCGGGAGTGCGGGCGGCCGCCGTTCACCGCCGAGGAGACCGGCCCGCTGCTGGGCTTCGCCGACCAGGCGGCGCTCGCCCTGGAGCTGGCCGAACGCCGCCGGGACGCCGAGCAGTTGACGCTGCTGGAGGACCGCGACCGGATCGCCCGGGACTTGCACGACCTCGCCATCCAGCGGCTCTTCGCCACCGGGATGACCCTGCAGAGCGCGGGCCGGCTGATCGAGAGCCCGGGTGCGGCCGACCGGGTCGGCCGGGCGGTCGCGGACCTGGACGAGACGATCAAGATCATCCGCTCGACGATCTTCGGACTGCGCGCCCACAACGAGCCCGACCGCGGCCTGCGGGCCCGCGCCACCCGGGCCGTCGCCGATGCGCAGTCGACGCTCGGCTTCGCACCGCGGCTCAGCATGGAGGGGCTGCTGGACACCGACGTGCCGCAGGAACTCGCCGAGCACGTGATGGCCGTCCTCGGCGAGGCGCTCAGCAATGCCGCGCGGCACGCACGGGCGAGCCGGGTGGAGGTCGCGCTGCGGGCGCTCGGCGGCCGGGTGGCGCTCACCGTCACGGACGACGGGATCGGCGTGCCGGCCGGCGGGCGGCGCAGCGGCCTGCGCAACCTCGCGGAGCGGGCGGAGCGGGCGGGCGGGACCTTCGCGGTGCAGCAGGTGGAGGGCGGCGGCACCCGGGTGGAGTGGGAGGCCCCGCTGGGGGTGTGACGGCGCGGGCACCCCCGGCGCGGGGTGTGCCCGGTCAGCCGTCGGAGGTCAGGCACCGGCCGACCACCAGTTCCGGTCCGATCCGGATCAGGACCCGCCCCGGATCCGTCCGCGGCACCGCCGTGGCCGCCCCCGGGACTCCGTCCCCCGCGGCCGCGTCCACCGGCCGCAGCTCCGCGCGGCCCAGGACGGTGACGCACCAGCCGCTGCCGTCGGCGCCGTCGAGTTCGTCGGCCTCGAACGCGATCACCGCGCCGTCCACCGCCCTGGCCAGCTCGGAGCCGGCCCTGGCCGACAGCAGCACACCCCCGGCCGCGTCCAGCCGGAAGCGCACCGGCAGCACGGCGGGCAGCGCGCCGACGGTGTAGACCACCCGGCCGACCTCCGTCCCGGCCAGCAGCTCCAGCGCCCGGGCCCGGTCGAGGTCCGGCACGCCGGGCGGCCGCCGCCCGTCCGGTTCCGGCTGCACGGACGGCGCTTCACGATCGGGGTTCATACCGGCGATGGTCACTCGCCGGGCGGGGGCGGGGCGAGGGCCGATGGTCCCGTCCAGGGTCCTGTTCGTCCGCCCGTCCGGCTCCCGGGGGTTCAGCCCCGCGGGCCGCCGCCGAGGGTGCGCGGGTACGCCGGCTGGGCGGCGGCGGACTGGCGCAGCTCGGTCGCGAGCAGCGCGGCCTGGACGCGCCGCTCCACGCCGAGCTTGGCCAGCAGGCGGGAGACGTGGTTCTTCACGGTCTTCTCGGCGAGGTAGAGGCGCTCGCCGATCTGCCGGTTGGTCAGTCCCTCGCCGATCAGCGCCAGCACCTCCTGCTCCCGCACGGTCAGCTCCGGCCCCGTCGCGGTGGGCTGCGGCGGGGCCGCGTCGCTGCGCAGCCGGTTGAGCAGGCGGGTGGCGGCGCCCGGGTCGAGCATCGAGCGGCCGGTGGCGACCGTACGGACGGCGGCGACCAGGTCGGTGCCGCTGATCTGCTTCAGGACGTAGCCGGCCGCGCCCGCCATCACGGCGTCGAGCAGCGCCTCCTCGTCGTCGAAGGAGGTGAGCATCAGACAGGCCAGGTCGGGCATCCGGGAGCGCAGTTCGCGGCAGACGGACACCCCGTCGCCGTCACCGAGGCGGACGTCCAGGACGGCGACGTCGGGGCGCAGGGCGGGGACGCGGACGAGCGCCTGCTCGGCGGTGGCGGCCTCGCCGACCACCTCCAGGTCGGGCTCGCCGTCCAGCAGGTCGTGGACGCCCCGGCGCACCACCTCGTGGTCGTCCAGCAGGAACACCCTGACCGGTGCCGGGGTGTCGGTACCGGCCCTCTCGCTCGCCATCTCGCGGCTCCACCTTCCTCGCGCCCGGCACACTGCTGCGGGCCTCCCGCATCATCGCCGACCGGCGGGCGCCGGCCCAGGGCCCAACGACCCCATTGCGCCGGGCGACGGGGGTCCGACCGGCCCGCCTAGGGCGTCGGACCCGCCGATCAGGGCCGGTGACGGGCCGGTCAGGGCCGGTGCTGGCGGGCGTTGCGGAGCCCGATCAGCAGGAAGGCCGTCGAGACCGCCAGCGCGCCGCCGGCCGCGGCGACGAGCCGGGGGGCGAGCGGGCCGCCGCCGGTGAACAGCAGGGAGAGCGCGCCGAGCGAGGCGACGGCCAGTCCGACGAGCAGCCAGCCCGCCAGGATCCGGGCGACCGGGCGCGGCGCCGACGGCACGGGACCGGCGTCGAGCACCGCCCAGCGCAGGCCGGCCTCGCGCTCCTCGCTGCGGCGGTCGCGGTACGCCCGGACCCGCAGGACCACGCCGGCGACCAGGCCCGCCAGGGCGACCTGCGCGGCGGGCTGCCAGTCGGGGACGACCAGCAGCAGCCCGCCGGCGAGCGCGAGCCCCGCCCACCAGACCACGCAGGCCGCGGCGGCGGTGCGGGCCGACCGGGGGCGGTCCTCCCCCGCCTGGAGGTCGGCGACGGCGGGCAGGTACCAGACGCAGCCGGACGCGGTCAGCGCGGCGGTACCGATGGCCAGGACGGTGTGGGACATGCCGGGTGCTCCTCAACCGGGTGGGTCCCCCGGACCGGCCGGGGGCGTGGGACCGGCCCCGCCCGCCCG
The DNA here is from genome assembly GCF_053587085.1 of Kitasatospora sp. NPDC003701. Lineage (NCBI taxonomy): Bacteria > Bacillati > Actinomycetota > Actinomycetes > Kitasatosporales > Streptomycetaceae > Kitasatospora > Kitasatospora sp. NPDC003701. The sequence continues at coordinate 151,207 of NZ_JBSFNM010000004.1, read as the reverse complement.
GGGGCAGCGGAACGGGCGGGGCCGGCGTTCGGGGCGGGGCGGCCGGCGGCGGGCGCCGCGGGCCGCGGTCCGTCAGTGGTCCGGCGACCGGCCGCCGTGCCGTACCGCCCGGCGGGCCGGCGGGGCCGGGGTGTCGTACCGGGCCGGGGTGACACCGGCCAGGTGCTTGGCCGGTTCGCCGTTGTTCTCCAGGAAGTCCAGCGCCGCGATCTCGGGGTGGTGCAGGTCGAAGGCGGGGGATTCGGAGCGGATCCGGGGCAGGGTGACGAAGTTGTGGCGCGGCGGCGGGCAGGAGGTCGCCCACTCCAGCGAGCGCCCGTAGCCCCAGGGGTCGTCCGTGGTGACCCGCTCGCCGTACTTGGCGGTCTTCCAGACGTTGTAGAGGAACGGCAGGATCGACAGGCCCAGCAGGAACGAGCCGAGGGTCGAGACGGTGTTCAGCGTGGTGAAGCCGTCCGAGGCGAGGTAGTCGGCGTACCGGCGCGGCATGCCCTCGGCGCCCAGCCAGTGCTGGACCAGGAAGGTGCTGTGGAAGCCGATGGTGAGGGTCCAGAAGCTGATCCGCCCGAGCCGCTCGTCCAGCATCCTGCCGGTCATCTTCGGCCACCAGAAGTGGAAGCCGGCCATCATCGCGTAGACCACCGTGCCGAACAGCGTGTAGTGGAAGTGGGCGACGACGAAGTACGAGTCCGAGACGTGGAAGTCGAGCGGCGGCGCCGCCAGCAGCACGCCCGTCAGACCGCCGAAGAGGAAGGTGACCAGGAAGCCGACCGTCCAGAGCATCGGGGTCTCGAAGCTCAGCGAGCCCTTCCACATCGTCCCGACCCAGTTGAAGAACTTCACCCCCGTCGGGACGGCGATCAGGAAGGTCATGAAGGAGAAGAACGGGAGCAGCACCTGCCCGGTGACGTACATGTGGTGCGCCCAGACCGTCAGCGAGAGGCCCGCGATCGCCACCGTGGCCGCGATCAGGCCCGCGTAGCCGAACATCGGCTTGCGGGAGAACACCGGGATGACCTCGGAGACGATCCCGAAGAACGGCAGCGCCAGGATGTAGACCTCCGGATGGCCGAAGAACCAGAACAGGTGCTGCCAGAGCATCGCCCCGCCGTTGGCCGGGTCGAAGACGTGCGAGCCGAACTTGCGGTCGCACTCCAGCGCCAGCAGCGCGGCGGCCAGCACCGGGAAGACCATCAGCACCAGGACGGAGGTCAGCAGCACGTTCCAGCAGAAGATGGACATCCGGAACATGGTCAGACCCGGGGCGCGCATGCAGATGATGGTGGTGATGAAATTGACCGCGCCGAGGATGCTGCCGAAGCCGGAGAGCGTGACGCCCATGATCCACATGTCGGCGCCGACGCCCGGCGAGTGGATCGCGTCCGAGAGCGGCGCGTAGAGGAACCAGCCGAAGTCGGCCGCGCCCTGCGGGGTCGCGAAGCCGGCGGCGGCGATCAGCGAGCCGAACATGAACAGCCAGTAGGACAGCATGTTCAGCCGGGGGAAGGCGACGTCCGGCGCACCGATCTGCAGCGGCATGATCCAGTTGGCGAAACCGGTGAACAGCGGCATCGCGAACAGCAGCAGCATCACCGAACCGTGCATGGTGAAGGCCTGGTTGAACTGTTCGTTGGAGAGGATCTGCGTCCCCGGCCGGGCGAGTTCGGCGCGCATGACCAGCGCCAGGACGCCACCGATCAGGAAGAACCCGAAGGCCGACACCAGGTACATGGAGCCGATCGTCTTGTGGTCGGTGGTCGTCAGCAGCCTGACCAGGGCCGAGCCGGGCCGGGCGGCCCGCACTCCTGCCGGTCGGGCGGCCGACGGCGGCGGCGCGCTGTCGCCCTGTGCCTCGATGGCGCTCAAGGACGCACTCCTTCGAAGTTCTGCGGATGGGTGGCGATCCATGATCAGAACTCGACGGCCTTGCGCCCCAGGGCCGTTGGGCCCCACGGCCCGGGGCCGGTGGGCCCGCGTTCCGGGTCGCGGCCCGGGACCTCCGCCGGCGTCCCGGCCCGCCCCGACGGTCTCCGGCGCGGCTGCGGGGGTGTCCGGGCACGGCTGCGGGCACGGCGTCCGCAGACGGCTGCGGGGGTGTCCGGACACGACGGAGCGCCGGTGCGGGTCGGGGGTCGGGTCCCAGGGGCCGGGGCCCGGGGGCCCGGGGGCCCGGAGGCCCGCCACGACAGCCGCACCGGCGGCAGAGCGGCGCTACGCGCCGGCGGCCCGGCCCGCGGTCAGCCGGTAGCCCGTCACCAGGTCCGGCTGGATGGCCACGGTGTGGTCCGTGGCGGCGTCCACCCAGGGCGTCAACAGCGCCCGGTAGCGGGCCAGTCGGGCCGGGTCGGTGACCGGCCGGGCGTAGCCGGTGACGACCACGCTCCAGCCGAGCCGGGTCCGCGGGTCGATGGCGTCGGCCTCGTACGCGACCACGACGCCCGCCCCGTCGGCCCCGAGGGTGGCCGCTCCCAGCGCTGCCGCGTCGTGGGTGCGGATCACCACGGTGTCGTCGACGAGCAGGTGGTTGACCGGGCGGACGGCCGGCAGCGCCCGCACGGTGAACACGATCCGCCCGAACGGCGCGCTGCCCAACAGCCGCAGCGCCTCGGCCCGTTCGATCGGCACCAGCCGGCGCGGCGGCGCCCCGGCGGCAGGCGGCCGGCGGCGGCCGGGCGGCTGCCCGGCGAGGCGGCGCAGCGTCCGCAGCCGGTGGCGGACGGCCTGGTCGCTCACGGGGTGGGCACGATCAGGCCGAGCAGGCCGTCGAAGCGGCGGTAGAGCACCCGGCCGCGCCGCGTCCCGGGCTGGACGAAGAACAGGAACGGCAGGTCGGCGGCGCAGAGCCGGTCGACGGCCCGGGCCTCCGTCAGTTCGGGCGCGCCGAGGGGGCTGAGGGTGAACGGGACGACCGGGCGGGTGGGCGGTCCGGCCGCCGCGGTGCGCGCGAGCCGGTAGCCGGTGGGGCCGATCCGGTAGACGACGGCGTCGGTCTCGGTGGCCGGGTCGGTGAACAGGTGGATGTCGAAGTCCATCGCGTCCATGGTCCGGGCCGCCGCGTCGGGCGAGCACCAGACCAGGTGGGCCTCCTTGCGCCGGACGATCTGGCGCGGACCGGCCGGGGAAGGGAGCCCGGCGCGCAGGACTCCGGCGCGCGGGAGGCCGGTGCACGGGTGCGCCCCGAACGGAGCCGCCCCGGCGGACACCGGCGGCCGCAGGGCGCGCGACGCCCCGCCCTGCACCGGGACGGCGGAGAGCAGGCCCCGCCCGCCCGCCCGGCGCGGCCACGGCAGCGGCGTCCAGCCGGTGGTGGCGGCCGCGATCCGGGCGCGCAGCCCGTCGGCCAGCCGGTCCAGGGCCGTGGCACGATCGGTGGCGGCCTCCTGGACGCGGATCCGCCGGCCGTCCACCTCGGCGTTGACCTGCGCCAGCACGGTCACCGCGCCGACCGGCCGGATCCGCACCCGGACGGCCTCGACCAGGGCGTCCGCCCCGCTCACCACCGCGGCGATCCGGGCCCTGGCGTCGATCGCGACGCCCCGCGACAGCCCCTCGTCCACCTGTATCGCGACCAACTCGCCCACCTCAGGCCTCTCCTGTCCCGTCACGCCGTTCGCCGTCCCGTCACGTCTGCCCACCGGTGCGCCCCGCACACCCGTGCGGCGCTCACGATCCCGTTGCCGCGCGGCACCGGCAAGGGCCGAACGACCCATCGGCGCCCGCCGGCCGGCCCGGACCGCGACCGCCACCGGCCCGGCGCACGGAACGGCCCCGCAGCCGCCCGGCGCGCGGAAGCTGCCCCGGGCCCGCCCGGCGCGCGGAACGGCCCCGCACCCGTCCCGCCCCACCCGGCGGGCGCGCCCGCCCGGCCGCCGGATCATGCGGGTGGAGCGCCACAAAGATGGGGGCCCGCCCCCCATGCCCCGGTGGCCACGGCAGGGCAAGGATCAGGACCGAGGGCGGCGGCTTCGACGGCGACGCGGCCCTCTCGCGGCATCGGAGGTGCGGTGGTGGCAGAGGTGGACGCCGTGCGCAGAGCGCACCCCGACGGGGGCGGCGCACCGGTTCAGGGCCCGGTCGCACCGGCGTCCGCCAAGGCCGCCACGACGCCGCACCCTCCGATGCCCGGCGAGGCCCCGGTCCGGCTCCGCGCGACCATGCCGGCACCGGCTCCCGGTACCCGGCCGCCCCTGGTCCGGCGTGCCCGGGCGGACCGGCCCGCCTGGTGGGAGCGGGCGCTGACCCCCGGCCTGCCCCGGCCGGCCGGCCGCCCCGACTGGGCCGCCTTCACCGAGGCCGCCGTCGCCGCCGCACCCGTCCGGCCGATCGTGCCGCGCGCCGCCTACCCGGGTCTGACCGGTTTCGCCCTGGTCCTCGCGCCGTTCGCCGAGCGCGCCCTGCTGCGGCTGCCGACCGCGCTCGACCCGGCCGCTCTCGACCCGACCGCGCTCGACCCGACCGGCCATCGGCCCGGCCGGCCCGGGCACCTGGACGTGCCCGCCCTGCGGGCCGGCTTCACCGCCCGCCTCGCCGAGCGCCTCGCCCGGATCGCCGCCCGCACCCTGGTGCTGGAGCTGCACACCGCGCGGGCCGCCGGGCGGCTCGCCGGCGGCACCCCGAAGGAGCGGTTCCGCTCCTTCCTCGCCCTCACCGCCCGCCGCGAGGGCCTCGCGGCGCTGCTGCGCGAGTACCCCGTGCTGGCCCGGCTGCTCGCCCAGGCCTGTCTGGACGCCGCCGCCGCGCACACCGAACTCCTCACCCGCTTCGCCGCCGACCGGCCGCTGCTGGTCACCGGCCTGCTGCGCGGCGCCGACCCGGGTACGCTGGTGGCCGTCGAGTCCGAGGCCGGCGACCGGCACCGGCGCGGCCGTGCCGTCGCGGTGCTGCACTTCGCGAACGGCGCCGCCGTCGTCCACCGCCCCCGGCCGCCCGCCGCCCACCAGCACTTCAACACCCTGCTCGGCTGGTTCGACGCGCAACCCGGCGTGCCCCGGCTGCGCGCGCTCGGCGTGCTGGACCGGGGCGGCTACGGCTGGACGGAGTTCGCCGAGGCCCGCCCCTGTCTCACCGGCTACGAGGTCGAGCGGTTCTACCGGCGCCAGGGCGCGCTGCTGGCACTGCTGCACGCCCTGGACGGCACCGACCTGCACTACGAGAACCTCGTCGCCGCCGGGGACCAGCCCGTGCTGGTGGACGTCGAGACGCTGTTCCACCCGCCGGCCCGGGCCTGCCCGGCGCAGGACCCGGCGGCCCGGGCGCTGGAGGAGTCGGTCCACCGGGTCGGCCTGCTGCCGCAGTTGCTGATCGGCGACGACGGCGCCGTGGACGTCTCCGGCATCGGCGGCGGCCGGCGCACCACCTCCCCGGTCGAGGGCGTGGACTGGGGAGGTGCCGGCACCGACGAGATGCGCCTGGTGCGGCGCGCCCGCCCGCTCGCCGAGGCCCGCAACCGGCCCTGGCTGAACGGCGCGCCCGCCGACCCGGCCGACCACACCGAGGCGCTGGTGGCCGGCTTCCGCGCCGGCTACACCGCCATCGCCGCCGGGCGCGACCGGCTCATCGGCCCCCGGGGCCTGTTGCGGTCCTTCGCCGAGGCCGAGGTCCGGGTGGTGCCGCGCGCCACCCGGGTGTACGCGCGGCTGCTGGACGAGTCGACCCACCCGGACGTGCTGCGCGACGCCGCCGCCCGGGGCGCCGTCCTGGAGCTGCTGCGCACCGACGCCGTCGCCGACCCGGGGCGCCCGGAGCTCGCCGACCACGAGCTCGCCGACCTGCACGGCGGCGACGTCCCGCTCTTCACCACCCGCCCCGGCAGCCGCGACCTGTGGACCTCCGCCGGCCGCCGGCTCCCCGGCGAGCTCGCCGAGACCGGCCTGGCCCGCGTCGAGGCCAAGCTGCGGGCCCTCGGCGAGGTCGACCGCAAGGACCAGGAGTGGATCGTCCGGGCGGCGATGGCGGGCGCCGCCGCGGCTCCCGCGCACCGCCCCGGCCAGCCGGCGCCGGAGAACGTCTGGGCCACCGCGCCCGAGCCCGAGCAACTCCTGGCCGCCGCCCGGGGGGTGGGCGACCAGCTGGTCGCGGCCGCCTACCAGGGGCGCGCGCACACCAACTGGCTCGGCCTGGAACTGCTCGCCGACCGCTACTGGCGGGTCCGGCCGCTCGGCGCCGACCTGGCCGGCGGGTACACCGGCACCGCGCTGTTCCTCGCCCAACTGGCCGCCCTCACCGGCTCCGACCGCTACGCCGAGGTGGCCCGCCGGGCCCTCGCGCCCGTTCCCGGCCTGCTCGACACCCTCGGCGCGCACCCCGACCGGCCGGCCGCCGTCGGCTCGGGCGCCTTCGCCGGCCTCGGCGGGATCGCCTACGCGCTCACCGAGATCGGCCGCACCCTGGACGACCCGCTGATCCGGCAGTGGACCGGCCCGGCCGTCGCGCTCACCGCGGCGGCCGCCGCCCGCGAGGCCGACACCGGTGTGCACAGCGGCACCGCCGGCGGGCTGGCGGCGCTGCTCGCCGTGCACACCGCCACCGGCCGGCCCGAGGCGCTGTCCGCCGCGGCGGAGTGCGCCGACCGGCTCGCCGCCGAACCGGTGCCCGCCGGCACCGGCTTCGCCCACGGCGCGGCGGGCACCGGCTGGGCGCTGCTGCGGTACGCGCAGGCCGTCGGGGAGCCCGCCGACGGCCCGCACCACCGGGCCGGCCTCGCCGCCCTGCACGCCGCCACGGCCGGCCGCGCCCGGGAGTCCTCCTGGTGCCGGGGGCGGCCCGGCATCGCCCTCGCGGTGGCCGACAGCCCGCTCACCCGCGCGGACCGCCGGCTCACCGAGTGGGCCCAGCGCGCCGTCCGCAACACCGCGCGCGCCGCCCCGCCGGCCGACCAGAGCCTGTGCCACGGCGAGTCGGGCGTGCTGGAGCTGCTCGGCCGCAGCGGCCCGGCGGCCGGGCGGACCCCCTGGGTGCGCCGCGCGGGCGCGCTGCTGGCCGGCGTCGACCAGGACGGCCCGCGCTGCGGCACCCCCGGGTCCGTACCGCACCCGGGACTGCTCACCGGCCTGGCCGGGATCGGCCACGGGCTGCTCCGGCTCGGCTTCCCCGAGCGGGTGCCGCCCGCCCTGCTGCTCCGCCCCCGCACCCCGGCCGCCCGGCCGGCCCCCTGACCGCACCGCAGTCCACCGTCCACGACGACCGCAGCGGCGCGGCGGTCGAGCACCGCTCGCCCGGACTCCATCCACGCCATGACTCGCTCTCACCGACGAACGGGAGTACCGCACCTCATGAACCACACCGATCCGACTCCGAACTGGAAGCAGCCGGACGCGCGGCCCGACGAGGCGGTGGACCACCCCGCCGGGGACATCCGGCTGCGGGCCGGCGGCGGGCTGGGCCTGCGCTCGCAGTTGCTCTCCGCCGCCGGCACCACGGCGCCCGGCTTCGAGTTCCCCACCATGACCGTCCCGATCTGACCGCGCCGGGGCACCGGGCACCGTCCGGGCTGCCGGCCGTGACCGCTCCGACGGCGGCCGCCGCGCCCCCCACGTCCCGACCGTGATCGTCCCGCCCCGATCAGCACGCTCCCGATCAGGGCACCCCGATCAGCACGCCCGACCATCGGCCCGACCGCGCCGGGGCGTCGGGCACCACCCCACCGACGCCGGACGACGCGCCCGCGAGGCCGCGGCCGGCCCGGCGGCCGCCACCGGGGACCGGGCAGCGCCCCGGTGGCGGACCGGACGGGTGCCTCGCCGATGTGGTCGTACGGTAACCACCCCGCGCCGGAGCCGTGTTCACTTCGTGGCCGATTCACCACTCTACAGATCGGACAGGTCGTCAAGTAGCCTGCGGCCATGCGGACCACTTCGTCGATCACCGTCGGCCGGGCAGCCGAGCTCGGCCTGCTCGGCAGCGCGCTCGCCGCCGCCCGGCAGCGGTCCGGACAGGCGGTCTTCCTGCTCGGCGAGGCCGGGATCGGCAAGTCCCGGCTGGCCGGCGACTGCGCCTACCAGGCGTACGGGCTGGGGCTCCCGGTGCTGCGCGGACGCGGCAGCTCCACCGGCACGGTCACCCCGTTCCGCCCGCTGATCGAGGCGCTCTCCTCCCGCTTCCGGGCCGCCGGCCCGCCCACCGACGCCGAACTCGACCCGTACCGCCCCGCCCTCGCCCGGCTGGTGCCCGAGTGGCGCGGGGCGGCGGCCTCGGCGGCCGGGGCCGGCGCCTACCCCGAGACGGTGGTCGAGCTCGCCGAGGCGCTGCTGCGGCTGCTCGCCGTCCTCGGCCGGGACCAGGGCTGCGTCCTGCTGCTGGAGGACCTGCACGACACCGACGCGGAGACGGTCGCCGTCCTGGAGTACCTGGTCGACAACCTGGCCGGGCTGCCCGTCCTGCTGGTCGGCACGCTGCGGGCGGAGCCGGGCCCGGCGCTGGACCTGGTCCGGGCCGCCGAGCGCCGGCGCGCCGCCGGCGTCACCGAACTGCGCCCGCTGCCGCCGGCCGACGTCCGGGCGATGGCCGCCGCCGTCCTGGAGAGCGAGGCCGCCGACGTGCCGACGGCCGTCCTGGAGACGCTGGCCGAACGCGGCGACGGCTGCCCCTACCTGATCGAGGAACTGCTCGCGGACATGCTGGCCGGCGGCGCGCTGCAGCGCGCCGCCGGCCGCTGGGAGGTGGCCGGGGGCCTCCGTACCGGCGTGCCCAGCACCATCGTCCGCAGCTGGGGCCGGCGGATCGACGAGCTGGACCCGCCCGTGCGCGACCTCCTGCTCACCGCCGCCACCCTGGGCAGCCGGTTCTCGGTCGCCACCGTCCAGCTGATCACCGGGTACGACGACCGGACGCTCTTCAGCCATCTGCGGTCGGCCTCCGAGGCCAATGTCATCGTGCCCGACGGCGCCGCCCCGGACCGCTACGCCTTTCGCCACACCCTCACCGCCGACGCCGTCACCGCCGCCCTGGCACCCGCCGAGCGTGCCGCGGTGGCCCGCCGGGCGGCCCGGGCGATCCTCCGGGCCGATCCGGAACTCGCGGACGAGCGCCGCCAGTTGGTCGCCTCCCTGCTGCTGGCCGGCGGGGACCGGACGGGCGCCGCGGTGCACTTCGCCGAGGCCGGGCGACGCGTCCTGGAGGCCGGCGCCGCCGGGTCGGCGGTGGTGCTGCTGGAGCGCGCCCACGAGCTCGCCGGGGACGCCGAACGGGCCGCCGTCACCGAACAGTTGCTACCGGCCCTGGCCGAGGCCGGCCAGCTGGACCGGGCGTTCGAGCTGGTCCGCACCCTGCCCCCGGTCCGGCCGGAGCCGACCACCGCGCGCAGCCCGACCGCCCGCACCCCCGCCGTCGACCGCCGCGTCGACCTGCACACCCGGCTCGCCTGGGCGGCCGTGATGGCCGAGCGCACCACCGACGCCGCCGCCCAGGTCGCCGCCGCCCGCACCCTCTCCGGCGCGCACCCGCGCCCCGAGCAGGACGCCGCGCTGGTCGTCGTCGAGGGCCATCTGACACTCCTGCCCGACCACGTACCGGCCCCCGCCACCGCCCCCGATCCCGACGAGGCCCACGCCCACGAACGCGACGAGGGGCCCGGCACCCCCTGTACCGGCGACGAGCACCCCGGGCGGGCCCGCCTCGCCCGGACCGAAAGCCTCGCCCGCCGGGCCGCCGAGGTGGCCGAGCGCTCCGGGCTGCCGGTGGTCGCCTGCCAGGCCTGGCAGTTGCTCGCCCTGCTGGCCCGCGAACGCGGCTTCGACGACGCCGACGCCTGCCTGGAACGCATGCTCGCGGTGGCCGAGGCCCACGCGCTGCCCGTCTGGCGGGTGGAGGCGCTGCTCCGGCTGGGCGCCAACGCCTTCATGCGCACCGGCGACGGCGCCCGCCTGGAACGCGCCCGGGAGGCCGCCGCCGGCCTCGGCGCGATCGTGCTCACCCAGACCCTGGACGGCCTGCTCGCCATGAACGCCGTGCTGCGCGGCGAGTGGCGGACCGCCCGCGAGATCGTCGACCGCTGCCTGGACGCCACCGCCCGGCTGAACAACGTCCCCGCCCACCGCTACCTGCTGCTCGGCTCCGCGACCCTCGCCGCCCATCGCGGCCGTGGCCGCGAGATGGAGCGCGAACTGGTCCGGTTCCGCCAGGCCGGCGGCGAGGAGTCCTTCCTGATGCCCCTGCGGCACGGCCTCTGCCGCGCCATCGGCGCGCTGCTCGCCGAGGACCGCGCGGGGGCCCGCGCCGAGCTGGCCGCCGGCCTCGCCTGGGAGCAGGAGCACCCCAACGTCTTCTACCTGGCCGGCCGGCACGGGCTGCACCCGCTGCTGGAGGTGGCGCAGGGCACCTGGCAGCGCCCCGACCTCACCCGGGCGATGGCCGCACCGGCCACCGAACTCGCCTGGAACCGCCAGTTCCTGGGCTTCGCCGAGGCCGTACTGCTCGGCCGCGAAGGCCGTCCGCAGGACGCCGCCCGCGCCGTCGACCGGGCCCGCACGGCGGCGGCGCCGTTCCCGCTCGCCCACCACCTGGCCCTGCGGATCACCGCCGAAGCCGCCCTGGCCGACGGCTGGGGCGATCCGGTGGGCTGGCTGCGCACCGCCGAGGAGTACTTCCACGAGGCCGGGATCCAGCCGGTCGCCGCCGCCTGCCGGGGCCTGCTGCGCCGGGCGGGCGCCAGCGTCGCCCAGCACCGCGGCGGCCGCGACGCCATCCCGGCCGGGCTGCGCACCTGCGGCGTGACGCTGCGCGAGTACGAGGTCTTCGCCCTGCTCACCGACCGCCCGGGCAATCAGCAGCTGGCCCGGCAGCTCTCCATCTCCCCGCGCACGGTGGAGAAGCACGTGGCCAACCTGCTCGCCAAGACCGGCCGCCCGGACCGCGCGGCCCTCTGCGACCTCGCCGCCGAGCTCTGCGCCGAACCCCACGGCGAGAGCCGGGGCCCGTCCCCGAAGCCGGTCGGCTGAGCCGCACCCGCGCCGCACCCGGTCGGGCCGCGCTCCGGGGCCGGCGGGTCAGTCCTCCTCGTCCTGGGGCCCGTCGTCGGCCCGCTGGTCCTCCGTCCGGCCGGCGCGCCAGTAGCCCATGAAGCAGACGGCCCGCCGGTCGGTCCCGCGCTCTCCCACCAGGTGGCGGCGCAGCTCTCGGACGCTCGCCGCCTCGCCGGCGATCCACGCGTACGGCTCGCCGGCCGGGAGTTCGGCGGCCCGGACGGCCTCCGGCAGGGTCGGGGCGCCCTTGCTCCGGTAGAGCCAGGTCACCCCGAGGCCGGGCCGGTCGGCCGGGCCCGCCAGGTAGGCCTCCTCCCCCGGCTCCTCGACCTCCGCGAAGACCCGCACCGGCAAGCCCGCCGGCAGTTCCGCCAGGATCGCCGCGACGGCCGGCAGCGCGGCCTCGTCCGCCGCCAGCAGCACCCAGTCCGCGCCCGCCGGCAGCCGGAACTCGACGCCGCCGGCCTCCTCGACCGCCGGCCCGCAGACGATCACCCGGTCCCCGGGGGCGGCGGTGAGCGCCCAGCGCGAGCCGGGGCCGCCGGCCTCGCCGTGGACGACGATGTCGAGGTCGATCTCGTCGGGGTCGTGGCGCTGTTCGCGGACGGTGTAGGTGCGCAGGACGGGCCGGACCGCCGGGTCCATGCCGCGCCAGGTCCGGTACCAGCCGAACTCCCCGTCCCCGGGCGGGGTGAGCGGCTCGCTCTGGCCCGGCTGCGGGAGCAGCAGTTTGATCCGCTGGTCGAGCCCGCCGTTGACGAAGCCGGTGAGGCCGCCCCCGCCGAGGGTGATCCGGGCCATGTGCGGGGTGATCCGGGCGGCCCGGACGACCTGGAGCGGGAAGAGCTGGAAGCGCGCGGGGGCGGCGGTACCGGTCAAGGCCGTCTCTCCTTCTCGGTGGGCCGGCCGCCGGCGGGTCGGGAGCCCGGTCGCCAGCCCCACTTTTACTAAGGCAAGGCTAACCTATCTATCCGTCATCCGCCCCACCCGCGCGCGAGCGCCTGACGACCCATGGGCTCACGGAGTCAGCCGGACGATCTCCCCGATCTCCAGGGCCGCGTACACGGCGCCGTCCGGACCGACGGCGATGCCGTGCGGTTCGGCGGACGGGGTGGGCAGCTCGTACCCCTCGTAGCGACCGTCGGCCGTGAGGGAGCCGATCCGGTTGCCGCCCCACTCGGTGAACCAGAGCCGGCCGTCGGGGGCGGCCGCGACGGCGTGCGGGCGGGCGGCCCGGTCGGGCAGCGGATACTCCGTCACCCGGCCGTCCACCGTGATCCGGCCGACCTGGCCGGCACCGATCTCGACGAACCAGAGCGCGCCGTCGCCACCGGCGGCGATGCCGACGGGCGCGGCCCCCTCGGTCGGCAGCGGGTGGAGCGCGATCTCCCCGTCGACGGTGATCCGGCCGACGGCGCCGGCCTGATTGAGGGTGAACCAGAGGGCGCCGTCCGCCCCTGCCGTGATCATCGACGGGAAGGCGCCGGCCGTCGGCAGCGGATACTCCGTCACCCGGCCGTCGACGGTGATCCGCCCGATCCGGTCCGCGTTCAGCTCGGTGAACCAGAGCGCGCCGTCCGGCCCGGCGGTGATCCCGAACGGCCCGGCGGCCTCCGTCGGCAGCCCGAACGACCGTTCCCGCCCGTCGGTGTCGATCCGCCCGATCCGGTGGTCCCGCATCCGGGTGTACCAGAGCGCGCCGTCCGGCCCCACCGTGATCACCGACGGCCCCGACTCGGCCGCCCCCGGACCGAAGCGCCGCACCGACCCGTCCGCCGCCAGCCGCCCGACCTCCCCGGCGTGCACCAGCGTGAACCAGACCCCGCCGTCCGGCCCCACCGTGAGGCCGTACGGCCCGCTCCGGCCGTCCGACACCTGGAACCGCTCGATCGTCCCGCGCATCCCCGCTCCTTCACTATCGCGACTGGAATCGCGTTAGTACTCTCGCACACTCCCCCGCCCGACCGCCAGCGCTGTCGGTGGCCCCGGCTACCGTCCTGCCATGGGGATCTATCTGGTGAGCGTGGCCGCCGACGACTGGCTCGACGCGGAGGTCCACGGCCCGGTGGCCGGGGCGCTCGGCCCGGAGCTGGGCCGGCGCGGCCTGCCGCCGTTCGTCTGCCCGGAGCCCGCGGAGTTCCGGCCGCACTCCGGCACGCGGTTCGAGGAGAAGCTCCACCGCCCGATCCGGAGCTTCGACCGGCTCTGCCGGGCCCTGCCCGACGACACCCACGAGGCGCTGCTCGGCTGGGACGTGCTGCTGCCGGTCGCCCTCGACGACTCCGTGGTCCTGCCGGTGGGGTCGGCGTACAACGACCCCACCACGGTCGGCGGCGCCCGCCGCACCCTGGCCGCGGCCCGGCGCCTCGCCGAGCGGCTCGCCCTGCCCGCCTCGATACCCCGGCACTGCGACAACCTGGAGGTGGGCACCTGGTTCGACGGCCCGGCGGCCGCCGAGGCCGCCGCCGCCCCGGGGCCCTGGAGCGAGGACCTGGACGCCGCCTACTACACGGCGGTCTACCTGCGCGCGGCCGAGCACGCGCTCCGGCGCGGGTGCCCGATCACCTACTCCTGACCCGAGGTCACCCCGTCCCCGTCCCCGTCCACCCGCTCCCCGTCCCGCCCGCCACGGCGGGACGGATCGGCGGTGCCGCGCAGGACCGAGATCACCCCCACACCGGCCGCGCAGATCGGAACAGCCAGCAGGGCGCCCAGGATCCCGGCGATCCCGGCGCCCGCCACCACGGCGACCATGATGGTGGCCGGGTGCAGCTCGACGGTGCGGCTCTGGATCACGGGCTGGAGGATGTTCCCCTCGATCGCCTGGACGGCGAGGACGATGCCCAGCGCCCAGAGCGCCGTCCCCAGGCCCCCGTCCGCCAGCGCGACCAGGACGGCGACCGTCCCGGAGAGGAAGGCCCCGACGAACGGGATGTAGGCCCCCATGAAGACCAGCGCGCCGAGCCCGGGCGCACCGGGGATGTCGAGCAGGAGCAGGCCGACGGTGATGAAGAAGGCGTCGATCAGGGCGATCAGGGTGGTGCCGCGCATGAACCCGGCCATCGCCTCGAACGCCCGGTCGGCGCAGGCGATGACCGTCTCGGCGCTGCCGTCCGGCAGGTGCGTCCGCAGGGCCTCCGGGGTGCGGTGACCGTCCCGGAGGAAGAAGAAGACCAGGGCGAGCGCCAGCACGGCGCCGGTGAGGATCTGGGTGGCCAGGCCGAGCCCGGAGAGCACGCCGTTGGTCACCGTGGAGATCAGCGAGCTGGTCTCGCCGGAGGCGTTGTCCAGCGCGTGGCGGATCTTCTCGCCGACCGGCCCGAGCCAGGCGGCGAGCCGGTCACCGGCCTGCTGGAGCGACTCGGCGATCTGCGGGGCGCTGTGCACCAGCGAGTTGACCAGCAGGGCGATCACCCCGCCGACGGCGGCGACCAGGAGGGCGCAGGTCAGCCCGGCGGCCAGACCTCGGCCGAGCCCGCGGCCGACCATCCACGGCATCACGGGGTAGAGCAGTGAGGTGCCGAGCAGCGCCAGGATGACCGGAACGGTCGCCGCGCGCAGCTCGACCAGGGCGAAGACGACCAGCGAGGCGACGGTGATGAGGAGGATGACCGCGACCGACCACGCGGCCGCCGCACGGACCGGGGGCGGCAGCATCAGGTACGGCCTGCGGTGGTCCGGCCGCCGCTCACCGGGATCCCGGCCGGACGGAAGCTCCCCCGGCATGTCCACCTCCGCCTGGCTCGATCGCCCCCATTGCCCCATCTCAGCAGATGATCTGATCGATTGCCCGTTTTGCCGGACCCTGGCGCGCCCGGACCCCTGGCGCGCCCGGGCCGACCGCCGCCGGCCCGGGCACCCCCGGCCGCGCGCGGCTACTCGTGGAACTCGAACGTCCACGCCTGCCGCTGGTCGTTGACGTCCAGCGAGCGCAGCGCGAGCCGCGGTGGGAAGATCCTCAGCGGGCTGAGGTCCAGCGCCAGCTCGACCCCCTTGACCGGGCCGCCCGGGACGACCACGTGGAAGCCGAACGGCTCGGCCGCCCGGCGGAGCGCCCATGCGCGGGGCTCGGTGCTCCCCATGATCAGCTCGTTGAGGTCCGGCTCGTCGTCGTAGGTCAGGAACGTCTCGTGCCGCAGGTTGCGGATCTTGACGGTGTCGTCGTCGAGCCCCTCCACCTGCCACTCCTGCTCACCCGGCTGCCCGGTCGGCGCGAGCAGGACCGCGAGGTCCTTCGGCTGCAGCAGCGTGATCAGCTGCTCGTACGGCCTGGTGAGGGCATAGACGCCGTCGGGTACGGGTGCCACGGTCGACTCCGCTCTGCAACGCGGCGCCGCACGGGCGCCGCCGGTCTCTGGGTGAGCCGATTCAACCCGTCACCACCCGGCCGTACACGGAGGAATCGCGGAGCCTCACCCCATCGGGAACGGCACCCCGCACGTCCGTTCCCCGGTCGAACGCCGGAGCTACCCGGCCTCCTCGAAGCGGACCGCCCCGCCCCCGCCGGCGAAGGCCAGCACCCGCTCGGCCTCCGACTCCGCCGCCCGCCGGTCGCCCCGGCCCAGCGCCGCGAACGGGCGCAGCAGCACCGCACGCCCGCCGGTCCGCTCCTCGGTCAGCTGCCAGCTCCCGGCGACCAGGCCGTCGACCAGCAGGGCGCCGAGCACGAGCCCGTTCTGCGTCATCACCCGCGGCCGGTACTCCTCGGGGAGCACCCGGGTGCGGTCGGCGTGCGAGAGCAGCAGGTTGTCGAAGGGGGCCAGCAGCCGGACGGGCGCGGGGACGGCCGGGTCGGGCCGGGGCGCCTGCGGCAGGTCGTACAGCAGCCGGCCGTGCTCGTCGCGGAAGGTGACCAGCTCCGGCGCGAGCCGCTCCAGCACGGCGCCGAGCCGGCTGAGGCCGCACCACTTCTGCAGGTCGGCGACGGTCGCCGGGCCGAAGGCGGCGAGGTAGCGCAGGGCCAGCCCGTCGAGCGAGGGCGCCCCGTCCAGCGGGCGGCCCAGCCAGGACTCGGCGGTGGTGTGCGCCGCGGCCCCGCTCCGGCCCCAGACACCGCGCGGCGGCACCTGGACGAGCGGCAGCAGGCAGCGCGCGGCCTGGGCCAGGGCGGCCGGGTCGCGGTCGGGGCGGGTCCCGGCGAGCAGCGCGCCGAGTCGCTGGAAGGTGAGCGGCCGCTCCTCCAGCAGGGCCCGGGCCTCGTCGGCGAGCGCGGGGAGGTCCACCCCGGCCAGTCGCTTGCCGTAGGCGGCGCGCAGGCCCTGGTCGAGCACCGGCTGGACGAGCGGGCGCAGCGTCAGGCAGTCGTCCGCCGTCACCAGGTGGATGGTGCCGCGGTGCAGGGCGATCCGCACCGCCTCGCGCTGCTCGATCAGCGCGCTGAGCCGGTCCGGGGTGAACCCCTCCAGCCGGCTGAGCAGCCCGA
Organism: Kitasatospora sp. NPDC003701; assembly: GCF_053587085.1. Classification (NCBI taxonomy): domain Bacteria; kingdom Bacillati; phylum Actinomycetota; class Actinomycetes; order Kitasatosporales; family Streptomycetaceae; genus Kitasatospora; species Kitasatospora sp. NPDC003701. The sequence continues at coordinate 134,827 of NZ_JBSFNM010000004.1, read as the reverse complement.
GGTAGGGCGGCTGCGGCACCGCCTGGGCCTGGAGCCCGCCGAGGTGGCGGACCATCGCGGCCGGGGTCATGGCGCTGCGGGCGAGCAGGTGCTGACGGGCCAGCAGGGCGCGGCCGAGCGCGCGGGTGCCCAGGACGGGCGGTTCGGTCATCGACGGCCGTCCAGCACCGAGCGCAGCACGCCGATCCGGTTGGTGGTGATCGAGTCCACCCCGGCGGCGCGCAGCCGGCGCATGGTGCGGCGCAGGTCGGCGGTCCAGGTGGAGACGGCGAGGCCCGCGTCGTGGGCGGCGGCGGTGAACTCGGGGGTGGCCAGGCCGAACGGCGGGTTGAGGAAGCGCGGGCGCAGGTCGTCCAGCAGGGCGCGGGCGGGCAGCCGCGGCTGCTTCCAGGTCAGCGCGATCTCGGCGTCCGGGGCGAGGGCGCGGACGGCGAGCATCGCGGTGGCGGGCCCGCAGAAGGCGACGCGGTGCTCGACGCCGAGACCGGTGACGGCCGCCCAGGTGGCGGCGGCGGGGTGCGGGTCGTCCAGGTCGATCAGCAGCCGGGCGGTGGGGGTGGCGGCCGCGGCCTTGGCCGCCTCGGCGAGCGTGGGCACGGCGAGGGCTCCGTCGCGCACCTCGTCGAGCTGGTCGAGGGTCACCCGGCGCAGCGGGCGCGGGTCGCCCCAGAGGCGTTCGAGGGTCTCGTCGTGCAGCAGGACGGGCACGCCGTCGCGGGTGAGCCGGACGTCGACCTCCACCGCGTCGGCGCCGGCGGCCAGCGCGGACTCGACCGAGGGCAGGGTGTTCTCGCGGTACCGGTAGGGGTCGCCGCGGTGGGCGACGGCGAGCACCGGACGGCGGGCGGCGTTCGAGCCGGCAGTGGCATTCATCGGGGCACTCATCGGATCAGCCCCGCGAGCCACGGGGACAGCTGGTAGTAGGTGACGGCCTCGCGGTAGCTCGCCTCGCCGGGCACGGTGACGATCAGCGTGCAGGACGGCGGGAAGGTCCGCTGCCGCACGTGGACGAGCCCGCTCCAGACCGCGTCGAGGAAGGCGGGCACGCTGTCGCGCGGCACGTCGAAGGCGATGCCGTCGACGGCGACCACCGCCTCGTCGTGGACGAAGAGGCGGACGGTGATCTCGGGGCGGCTGCCGATCTCCAGCAGCGCCTCGTGGGGTATCGCGTCGAGCCCGTCGCCCGTGTCGTGGCCGCCGACCGTCCCGGCGAAGGTCTGGTCGCGGCCGATGTCGTGGGTGGCGCGCACCTCGCGGCCGTGCCGGGCGGCCATCGCCTCGACGGCGAACACGGCGCTCTGGGTGGACGGCAGCGGCGGGTGGGGCATCGGGTGGCGGTCCTCTCGTCGGCGGGTTCTGGAGGTCTGTGCGTGGCGGTGCGGCCCGGGCCCCGGAGGGCGCCGGAGCGCGGCTCAGCCGGTCAACGCAGTTCGACCATCACATTGGTCGACTTGATGACGGCCGTCGCGGGCGCGCCGGCCACCAGCTTGAGCTCCTCCGCCGACTCCCGGCTGATCAGCGAGACCACCCGGAACGGCCCGGCCTGGATCTCCACCTGCGCCGCCACGTCACCGAGCACCACATCGGTGACGATGCCGGGGAACCGGTTGCGGGCCGAGGACGGCCGCCCCTCGGCCTCGGCGTTCTCGGGGCGGGCGAGCTCCCGGGCGAAGGCGGCCAGTTGGGCGCCGGGGATGATCCGGTGGCCGTGCTCGTCCCGCTCGGCGGCGACCCGGCCGGCGTCCACCCAGCGCCGCATGGTGTCGGCGCTCACGCCGAGCATCGCCGCGGCCTCGCCGATCCGGTACGGGTTGACCGGCGCGTCGGACTGGCCCATGTGCGACTCCTGACGGTGGTTCGGTTCACGTTCGGTATCACGTTCGGCATGACGTCCGGTCTCCCGGAGGGTGACGGCGGCGCTGGTCCGGCCGTCCCCGCCATCCTGCCGTACCGGCCGCCCGCCGGGCGAAGCGGAGCCCCGGGAAGGCGCGGGGGCGTTGCCGTGCGCCTACGGTTCGCCGAAGAGGTCCCGCCGGACGGCGTCGCCGGCGGTGAGGACGGCGCCGGCGAGCACCGCGCCGCCACCCGCCGTGCCGGCCCGGACTTCGGTGCGCAGCGGGGAGAGTCCGGCGAGGCGGCGTTCGACCCGGCCGGCCAGTTCGGCGCCGCCGGCCCGGCCGATCTCGCCGCCGAGGACGACGCAGCCCGGGTCGAGCACCACGCAGACGGCCGAGGCGCCGACCGCGATCCGCTCGGCCAGCTCGTCCAGGAACGGCCCGCCCGCCTGCCCCTCGGCGCAGGCGCCGAGTGCGGTCCGGACGACGGCCTCGGCGGCCGCGGCGTCGTCGGCCGGGTCGGCGGGCAGGCCGTGGGCGCGGGCGAGGTCGCAGACGGCGGCGCTGCCGACCAGTCCGTGGAAGCCGCCCTCGCTCTCGGTGGCGCTGGGCAGGCCGGCGGTGCCGGGGACGGGCAGGAAGCAGATCTCGCCGGTGCCGCCGGAGGCGCCGCGGCGCAGCCGGCCGTCGAGGATCACGGCGGCGCCGACGCTGTGGCCGAGCCAGATCAGCACGAAGGTGTGCCGGCCCCGGGCCGCGCCGATCCGGTACTCGGCGCGGCCGGCCAGGTTGACCTCGTTCTCCAGGATCACGTCGGTGCCGGGCATCGCTTCGAGGGCGGCGAGGAGTTCGGCGTGCCAGCCGGGCAGTGCGCCGGTGCTGTAGAGGCGGCCGGTGGCGGGGGCGACCAGTCCGGGGGCGCCGACGGCGACGGTGTGCAGCCGCTCGACGCCGGCCCGGTTCGCGGTGTCGCGCAGGGTGCGGACGATCCGGTGCGCCGTGTCGGCGTCGCCCCGGCCCTCGACCGCCAGCTCCGCGGTGGCCAGGGTGTGCCCGGCGAGGTCGGCGACGACCAGGCTGACGCCGCCCGAGCGGACGTCGACGGCGGCGAGGTGGGCGCGCGAGGCGACCAGGGCGTACAGCCTGGCGTTGGGGCCGCGGCGCTGTTCGCCGCGTTCGCCGACCATGGCCACCAGGCCGCTCCGCTGCAGGCGTTCCAGCAGGTCGGCGACGGTGGGCCGGGAGAGTCCGGTGAGGTCGCGGAGCTCGGTCGCGGTCAGTGGCCCCTGTTCGAGCAGCAGGTTGAGCGCCAGCCGGTCGTTGATCGCCCGGGCGGTGCTCGGCGTGGCCGTACGCACGGTGGTCATGGGCGTCATCTTTCCAGAGTGTTTCTATCAGGGTCCCTTCCTGATAATTTATCGAAGGATGCCGAGAGCGCACGAACCACGGCCGTGCGGGCATGTATCGACAGGAACCACCCACAGGGCACCGTCGCGCCGCGGCGCGGCCGGGAGGGAACACCGGATGACCGACAGCCTGACCACAGGACCACCCGACCGGCGGGGCGCCGACACCCTGGAGCGGCCGCGCCGGGCCAGGGCGAGCATCAGCCTGGTGTTCGCCGTGCACGGCGCCGTCAGCGGCAGCTTCGTCACCCGCATCCCCTGGATCCAGGACCGCCTGGACCTCTCCCCCGGCCAGCTCGGCCTGGCCCTGGTGATGCCCGCGATCGGCTCGTCCCTCGCGATGCCGCTCGCCGGCCGGTTCGTCCACCGCTACGGCGGGCGGGCCGCGGTGCGCGGACTGCTCTCGCTCTGGTGCCTGGCCCTGACCCTGCCCGCCCTCGCCCCCTCGCTGCCGCTGCTCTGCCTGGTCCTGCTCGGCTACGGCGCGACGGCCGGCATGGCGGACGTGGCGATGAACGCCCAGGGGGTGGAGATCGAGCAGCGCATGGGCCGCTCGATCATGTCCGGACTGCACGGGATGTGGAGCGCGGGCGGCCTGCTGGCCTCCGCCTTCGGCATCCTCGCCGCCCACCAGGACCTGGACGCCCGGCTCCAGCTCGCCGTCACCGCCCTGGTGCTGCTCGGCCTGGCGCAGCCGGTCTGCCGGGGCCTGCCCGACCTGCGGGCGGCCGAGGAGGACGAGGCCCCGCCGCGCTTCGCCCTGCCGCCGCGCAGTTCGCTCGTGATCGGACTGGTCGGCTTCTGCGCGGTGTTCGCCGAGGGCGCCTCGATGGACTGGAGCGGCGTCTACCTCAAGGACGTCACCGGCGCGTCGGCCACCGTGGCGGCCGCCTCGTACACCGCGTTCGCCCTCACCATGGCGGTCAGCCGGCTGGCGGGCGACGCCGCGATCCGCCGGCTCGGCGCCGTGCGGGCGACCAGGGCCAGCGGTGCGATCGCCACCGCGGGCGGCCTGCTGGTCGTCCTCGCCGACCGCCCGGCCCTGGCCATCGCGGGGTTCGCGCTGATCGGCATCGGGATCGCCGTCGTCGTCCCGCTCGCCTTCGCGGCCGCCGGCCGGATCGGCACCAACCCGAGCCAGGCGATCGCGGGCGTCGCGACCGTCACCTACACCTCGGGTCTGGTGGCGCCGGCCATCATCGGGGCCCTCGCCCAGGCCACCTCGCTCACCGTCTCGTTCGGCGTGGTCGCCGCGCTCACCTTCGCCCTGCTGCTGAGCGCGGGCGCCCTGCGCCGGGCCGAGCCGGACGCCGACCGCCCGGCGGACAACGGCCGGCCGGCCGGCGGGGAACAGCACGCCGACAAACCGGGCACACACCAACCGGGCATCGACAAGCACGGCACCGGGAATGTGATCGCACCGTCATCGAAATAGCCTTTCCAAAGAAATTCCCGTGCGATATGATTCCAGCTTGGAATTGAATTCCCCGCTAATATCACCGACTGCCGGGTGCGCCGAGCACCCGGCAGTTCCGTGACCAGTGGAGGAATTCCCCCGTGTGCTACGACGCCGACTCCGCACCCCCCGCCTTCACCCCCGCCGGCAGCACCGTGGCCGAGTCCGCCGACCTCACCGTCGCCTCGGGCGACGGGACGGAGTTCACCGCCTTCCTGGCCCGGCCCGCCCGTCCGACCGGACGGGGCGTGCTCGTCCTGCCGGACAACCGGGGACTTTCCGCTTTCTACCGCGAGACCGCCGTCCGGCTCGCCGAGCAGGGTCACCCGGCGCTCGCCCTCGACTATTTCGGGCGTACCGCCGGCGCCGCCCCGCGGGAGCGCGGGCCGGAATTCGGCGAGCTGCCGAATCTGCTGCCGCACCTGCTCGCCCTCACCCCGGAGGGCCTCGACGCCGACCTCACCGCCGCCATCGGCCGGCTGCGCGCGAGCGGCGCCGCCGAGGTCGTCGCCCTCGGGTTCTGCTTCGGCGGCCGGCAGGCGTTCCGCGCCGCCGCGCCGCGGTTCGGCCTGGCCGGCGCGGTCGGCTACTACGGCTACCCCGACGTCCTGAACGGCGCCCCCGGCCCCACCCAGCTCGCCCCCGGCCTGACCGCCCCCGTGCTCGCCTTCTGGGGCGGCGCCGACGAGCACATCCCGGCGGCGACGGTCGCGGCCTTCGACGCGGCGCTGACCGAAGCCGGCTGCCCACACGAGTTCACGACTTTTCCTCAGGCTCCGCACAACTTTTTCGAAGAGAGCGCTGTCGAACACTCCGTCGCGGCCAGGGCGTCCTGGCAGCGGCTGCTGGGCTTCCTGGCCGACCCGGACCTGCCCCGACCGGCCTGACCCCGGCGACCACCGTCATTCAGCGCACTCAGGGGGACCAATGACCACCCGAACCACCGCCGGGCGACGCGTCGCCTCCACCGCCGCCGTCGCCGCCCTCGCCCTCGGCAGCGCCCTGCTGGCCGCCGCTCCCGCGTCGGCGGCCTTCGTCTACAAGCCGATCGACATCGCCCAGAACGTCGAGGTCCGGGTGCAGTCCAGCGACAAGTGCCTGGAGGTCGCCGACTGGCGCACCGACGACGGCGCCCCGGTCCGCCAGTGGACCTGCACCGGCGGCGACAACCAGAAGTGGCGGTTCACCGACGGCTACGCCGTCAACGTCCACAGCGGCAAGTGCCTGGAGATCCCCGGCTACAGCACCGCCCCGGGCACCCCGGTCGGCCAGTGGACCTGCAACAAGGGCACCAACCAGCGCTGGGGGGTGGTCAACGCCGGCCAGGGCACCCTGGCCATCGTCAACTTCGACAGCGACCTCGTGCTCGACATCAGCGGCGGGGGCTTCGACAACGGCACCCCGGCGATCCAGTGGTACCCGACCGGCGTGTACAACCAGCGCTGGTCCTTCCGCCCGAACGTGGTCCTGTAGGGCCGACTCCCCGGCCGGGCTCCGGACCGCCGCCCGGCCACCGCTCCCGCCCCGGCGGGGGAGGCCCGCCTCCCCCGCCGGGGCTCGCCGGCAGGCCGCCGCGGCGGCCCCGGCCCACCCGAACCGAGGGGGACCTCATGACCGACCGCTCCGCCGTGGCACGACGCCTCGCCTCCGCCGCCGCCGTCCTCGCCCTCGCCACCGGGACGGCGCTCGCCGCGCCCGCCGCACCGGCCCGGGCCGCGACCTCCGCCCCGTTCGCGATCGGGAACCTCGCCGGCTACACCTGCCTGGAGGTCGCCGACTGGCGCACCGACGACGGCGCCCCGGTCCGCCAGTGGACCTGCACCGGCGGCGACAACCAGAAGTGGGTCTGGACCGACGCCGACCAGCTGGTCAACGTCCACAGCGGCAAGTGCCTGGAGATCCCCGGCTACAGCACCACCCCGGGCACCCGGGCGGGCCAGTGGACCTGCAACGGCGGCCTCAACCAGGCGTGGAGCGACGCGAGCCGCCTGCACAGCGGGCTCCGCCACCTCGTCAACCTCCACAGCGGCGGCTACCTCGACGTGGCCGGCGCCAGTACCGCCGACGGCGCGCCGGTGATCCAGTGGGACCTCAACGGGGGGTACAACCAGGTCTGGTACTACTCGCCGTTCCCGCCCGGACCGCACAACTGACCGCCCCTCCGCACCCGCTCGGCCACCCGACTCCAAGGGGACCCGCATGACCGCACACCGCACCTCGCCGGCCGGACGCCTGGGCTCCGTCGCCGCCGCGCTCGCCGTCACCGGCGTGCTCGCCGTGGTGGCGCCGACCTCGGCGCAGGCCGCGACGACCATCCCGTTCGAGATCCGCAGCGCCCTCACCAACAAGTGCCTGGAGGTCGCCGACTGGCGCACCGACAACGGCGCCCCGGTCCGCCAGTGGACCTGCACCGGCGGCGACAACCAGAAATGGGTCTGGACCGACCCCGACCAGCTGGTCAACGTCCACAGCGGCAAGTGCCTGGAGATCCCCGGCTACAGCACCACCTGGGGCACCCAGGCGGGCCAGTGGACCTGCAACGGCGGCCTCAACCAGGCCTGGTCGGAGACCGTCGTCCACCACAGCGGGATCCGCACGGTGAACAACCGCAACAGCGACCTCGTCCTGGACCTCACCGGCTCCAGCAGCGCCGACGGCACCCCGGTCACCCAGTGGGGGCGCAACAGCGGCCTGAACCAGGCCTGGCTCTACTCCCCCTGGCCGCCCGGCCCGCACGGCTGAGCCCGAACCGCCACCGCCGGCCCGGCAGCGCCCCGGCGGTCCGGCGGTCCGGCGGTCCGTCCGCCGCCGGGCCCCGAGGTGAACCCGCCGCCCCGGCCACCGGGCCGCACGGTTAGGCTCGGGCGGTGCCCGCACCCGCACCCACCGAGCCGACCGCACCGCCCGCAGCCCCGCCGCAGCCCGGGCCGACCGCGACCGGGCCCACACCCGGGCCCGCCGCCGACGGCCCGCGCACGCCCTGGCCGCGCTCGCCGTGGCCCCGGTTCGCCCTGCTGGTGGTGATCCTCGCCGCGGCGGCCGGCTCGCTGCTGCTCTGGAGCCCGTCGGCGCTGCTCACCGGCGGGCTCCCGGCCGGGGTGCCGGGGTACTGGCTGGCACCCGCGTTCACCGCGGTCTACGCCCTGGGCACGCTCGCCTTCGTGCCCCGCCCGGCGCTGAACGCGGCGGCGGGGCTGCTGCTCGGCATCCAGCAGGGCGTCCTGCTGGCCGTGCTCGGCACCACCCTGGGCGCGGCGGCCGCCTTCGCGCTGGGCCGGCTGCTCGGCCGCGACGCGCTCCGCCCCTATCTGCGCGGGCGCCTGCTGACCGCGCTCGACAAGCGGTTCACCGAGCAGGGGTTCCGCAGCGTGCTGCTGCTGCGCCTGCTGCCCGGGCTGCCGTTCCAGGCCGGCAACTACGGCGCCGCGTTCTCCGGCGTGCGGTTCCTGCCGTTCCTGACCGCCACCGCGATCGGGGTGGTACCGACCACGGCGATCTACGTCACGGCGGCGGCCAGCGCCGGGGAGCCGGGCTCGGCGGCGTTCCTGGTGTCGGCCGGCGCGATCGCCGCCCTGGGCGCGGGCAGCCTGGTCTCCCTCTGGCGGGCCGCCGCCCGCCGCCGCCGCGCCCCGCAGGCCTGAGCGCACGGCGCGGACCGCTACGCACGGCGCAGGCCTGAGCGCGCGGCGCGGGCCTGAGCCCGCGACGCGCCAACCGACTATTCGGTCGCCCTCGCCCCACCGTCTGCGCCAGGATGGCCGCCATGACCAACGACCTGACGCCCGCCGTCGACCGACCCGAGCCCCCGATGGCCGCGAGCGAGACGGTGATGCTCACCGCATGGCTGGACTTCCACCGCGCCACCCTCGCCCGCAAGTGCGAGGGGCTGACCGCCGACCAGTTGCGGCTGCGCTCCGTCCCGCCGTCCTCGCTCTCGCTGCTCGGCCTGGTCCGGCACCTGGCGGAGGTGGAGCGCTACTGGTTCCGGATCGTCCTGCTCGGCGAGGAGCCGGGGCCCGCCGGCCTCTACTGGTCCGCGGAGCACCCGGACGGCGACTTCGACCTGCTCGACGCCGCCGACGCCGAGGCGGACTTCGCCACCTGGCAGACGCAGATCGCGGCCGCCCGGGCGGCCTGCGAGGGCCTGTCGCTCGACACGGTCGGCAAGCGCCCGCGCGAGGGCCGGGAGGTGACGCTCCGCTGGATCCTGGTCCACATGATCGAGGAGTACGCCCGGCACAACGGTCACGCCGATCTTCTGCGCGAACTGGTCGACGGCGTCACCGGCGAGTGAAATCGTTCCCACATCGTTGACAGAAGGTCAATTGGGCGGTGACCACGACCGATATGGTCTACGCGCGCAACCAACCGCCGTTCCACTGCGTCGCAACTGTTGCCCGGGTTCGCCCGGGTTTCCGGCGCGGCACGACTCGGACGGGGGTCGCGAGCGGGCACGGGACCGGTGATCAGTGCGATACTCGGACAGTTCCGACGAGTGGATGACGTGTCAAAAGGACACGCGCACCGGGGGACCTGTACGGAACGAGGCAGGGAGGCGCGGCATGGGAGCACTTCGCGACGAGCACCACAACGGGTGGCTGATGCCCTCCGGGAACTACCCGGCCGCGGTGTACGACGACGAGTGGATCGAGCAGGAGACGGTACCGTCCTCCCCCGCTCCCACGAAGATCGTCTCCCTGCGGCCGACGGGCTTCGAGGCCGCGCGAACGGTCGGCGAGCACATCCGGGCGAGCATCCCGGTGGTCATGGATCTCACCGAGATGGACGAGGCCGAGGCCAAGCGCATGGTCGACTTCGCCTCCGGGCTGATCTTCGGCACCTGCGGCGGGATCGAGCGGATCGCCCGCCGGGTGTTCCTGCTCACGCCGGCGGACGTCGAGGTGATGGTGATCGACCGACCGCTGGACGAGACCGGGTTCTACAACCAGAGCTGACCGGCAGCACGCGACCGGGGACGGCACCGCCGTCCCCGGTTTTTTGCTGCCCCGCCGCTGCGGGCGGACCCCCGAACCGGCGGGCCCGCCCCACCGGCCACAGCAGGGCGCCGGTGGCTCAACTGAACCGTCCGAGGAAACTCTGAGACATCCATGTCTCATTTGACGTACACTTGCCGCATGGCCACCGACCGCGACTCCGTCCTCGAAGCCGCCGTGGGCGTGCTCTCCCGCCGCCCGACCGCCCATCTGGACGAGATCGCCCGCGCCGCGGGCATCAGCCGCGCCACCCTGCACCGGCTCTTCCCGGGCCGCGAGGCGCTGATCCGCGAGGTCGGCCTGCTCGGACTGCGCACCTTCGGCACCGCCCTGGACGCCGCCGCCATCGAGGACGGCGACGCGCACGCCGCGCTGCGCCGCCTGGTCGACCTGATCGTCCCGGACGCCGCGCTCTGCGCCTTCCTGGCCGGCGAGAACCAGCTGTACGACGACGAGGACATCAACGAGCTCTGGGACTCCCAGATCGCCCGGCTGCAGGCACTCTTCCTGCGTGGCCAGCAGCAGGGCGTGTTCCGCATCGAGCTCTCCGCCGGCTGGCTCAGCGAGGCCTTCTTCGACCTGGTGGCCGGCGTCGGCTGGGCCCTCCAGGACGGCCGGCTCGCTCCCCGGGACGCCGCCTTCTCACTCGCCGAGCTCTTCCTCGGCGGCGCGCTGCGACCGCCGCAGCCGCACTGAGCCCCCCACCCACAGCACCTCGGACCACAGGCCCTCGGAACAGCGGCCGGAAACCGATACCCATGAGCAGCACCGTCCTCGTCCGCCCCCGCCAGCGCTGGACCGGCCTCGCCGTCCTCGTCCTGGCCGTCACCCTGGTCGCCGTCGACGCGACCGTCCTGTCCCTCGCCATACCGTCGATCAGCGAGACGCTGCGCCCCAGCGGCACGCAGCTGCTCTGGATCGGCGACGCCTACTCCTTCGTGCTGGCCGGCCTGCTGGTCAGCATGGGTTCGCTGAGCGACCGGATCGGCCGCAAGAAGCTGCTGCTGGCCGGCTCCACCGCGTTCGGCGCCGCCTCGCTGCTGGCCGCCTACGCGCCCAGCGCCGGCTGGCTGATCCTGGCCCGCGCGCTGCTCGGCGTGGCCGGGGCGACCATCATGCCGTCCACCCTGTCGCTGATCCGCAGCCTCTTCCCGGACGACCGCGAGCGGGCCACCGCGATCGGCATCTGGGGCGCGGCCGCCACCGCCGGCGCCGCGCTCGGCCCGGTGGTCGGCGGGGTGCTGCTGGAGCACTTCTGGTGGGGCTCGGTGTTCCTGCTGAACATCCCGGTCCTGATCCTGCTGCTGGTCCTCGGCGCCTGGCTGCTGCCCGAGTCCAGGGACCCGAAGCCGGGGCGCTGGGACGTGCTGAGCGTGGTGCTCTCGCTGACCGGTGTGATCGGCGTGGTCTACGCGATCAAGGAGGCCGCCGCCCACGGCGTGGCGCGCTGGGACGTCCCGGTCGCGGCCGTGCTGGGCGCCGCCGCCCTGACCGTCTTCGTCCGCCGCCAGCTGCGGCTGCCCACCCCGCTGCTGGACGTCCGGCTCTTCTCCGACCGGCGCTTCACCGCGGCGGTGCTGGCCTCGCTCACCGCGCTGATCGGGCTCTCCGGCGTGGTCTTCGTGACCTCCCAGTACCTGCAGCTGGTGCGCGGCTACGAGCCGCTGAAGGCCGGCCTGGCCGAGCTGCCGGCCTTCGCCGGAGCCGTGGTCGGCGGTCTGCTGACCGCCCGGCTGGCGCGGCGGGCGGGCGCCCGGGCCACCCTGACGCTGGGTCTGCTGGCCATGGGCACCGGCATCGGGCTGCTCGGCTGGGTGCAGCAGGACTCCACCTACCTGGTGCTCGCCGCCGCCTTCCTGATCGTCGGCACCGCCGAGGGCGTGGTCTACACGCTCGGCGCCGACCTGGTGCTGAGCGCCGCGCCCGCCGACAAGGCCGGCGCCGCCTCGGCGGTCTCCGAGACCGCCTACGAGCTGGGGACGGCACTCGGCATCGCCCTGGTCGGCTCGGTGGTCGGCTCGCTCTACGCGGGCGGGCTGGCCGTGCCGGCCGGCGCGGACCAGGCCACCGCCGCCCAGGCGGGCGAGTCGCTCGGCGGCGCGGTCGAGGCCGCGCACGGCCTGCCGCAGACGCTGGCGGGGCCGCTGCTGGAGAGCGCCCGCGACTCCTTCGTGCACGGCATGAACGTCGCCGCGATCCTGGCCGGCGCGCTGCTGCTGGCCGCGTCCGCGCTCGCCTGGCGCCTGCTGCGGGGCCTGCCGAAGGCCGCCGGGGAGCAGGCGGAGCAGTCGCCGCACGCCGAGCAGCCGGACCGCGAGAAGGCGGCCGTCTAGGCCGTGTTTGCAAAGTCGCGTCGGGACTTTGCAAACACGGCCCGGCCCACCCGGCCCGGCACACGCGCGCGGGACCTCGCGCCCCTTCCCGGGGTGCGAGGTCCCGCGCGCGTGTGCGCTCAGACGATGCCGAACGGCAGCTCCAGCTCCGCCCAGACCACCTTGCCGTCCCTGGTCAGCCGGCTGCCCCAGCGCTGGGCCAGCTCGTTGACCAGGAACATCCCGCGCCCGCCCTCGTCCTGCTCGGCGAACGGGCGCAGCTGCGGCGTCTGGCCGCCGGTGTCGGCGACCTCCACGGTGAGCACCCGGTCGCGGAAGAGCCGCAGCCGGCGCGGGGCGTCGGCGTGCAGCAGGGCGTTCGTGACCAGCTCGCTGACCAGCAGTTCGGCGTAGTCGGAGAGCGCCGAGAGACCCCAGCCGTCCAGGGTCGCGCGGGTGAAGCGGCGGGCCGTGCCGGGCAGCCGGCCGCCGCCGGTGAGCGGGAGGGTGGCGATCCGGTCGGCGGGCAGCGGCAGCACCCGGGCCATGATCATCGCGATGTCGTCGTCGGTGCCGTCGGTGACCAGGGCGCCGAGGACGGCGTCGCAGTTCTCCTCCAGGGTGCGGCCGGGGCCGGAGAGCGTACGGGCGAGCAGGTCGATGCCGTCGTCGAGGTCGTGGCCGCGCCGTTCGACCAGGCCGTCGGTGTAGAGGGCGAGCATGCCGCCCTCGGGGAGGGTGAAGCCGATGGACTCGAAGGCCACGCCGCCCACCCCGAGCGGGACGCCGGGCGGGACGTCGATCCTGCGGGCGGTGCCGTCGGGGGCGACCGAGACCGGTGGCAGGTGGCCGGCCGAGGCGACCTGCACCGTCCGCTCCAGCGGGTCGTAGACGGCGCAGATGCAGGTGGCGAACTGGCCCTCGCCGATCCCCGAGGCGGTCTCGTCCAACCGGGTGAGCACCTGCTCGGGCGGCATGTCCAGGGTGGCGAGCGTCCGGGCGACGGTGCGCAGCTGGCCCATGGTGGCGGCGGCGCGGATGCCGTGGCCCATCACGTCGCCGACGACCAGCGCGACCCGGCCGCAGGACAGCGGGACGACGTCGAACCAGTCCCCGCCGACCTCGCTGGTCATGCTGCTGGGCAGGTAGCGGTAGGCGATCTCCAGGCCGAGCGTGCGGTGGATCTCCTGCGGCAGCAGGCTGCGCTGCAGGGTGAGCGCGGTCTCGCGCTCGCGCCGGTAGAGCCGGGCGTTGTCGATCGCGATGGCGGTGCGGGCGACCAGTTCCTCGGCGAGCGCGACATCGGCGTCGGTGAACGGTTCGGAGTTGCGCATCCGGATGAACTCGGAGCCGCCGAGCACCATGCCCCGGGCGGTCAGCGGCACCATCAGGTACGAGTGGATGCCGGCCTCCATGCCGGGCGCGACCCGCTCCTCGGTGGCGACCAGGCCGCGCAGGACGTCCTCGTCGACGCGGGCGCGCAGCAGCGGGCGGCCGCTGCGCAGGCACTGGGTGTAGCTGCGGTCGGGGGCGTACTCGGAGACCTCGCCGACGGTGTCGACGGCGAGTGCCAGGCCGGACTCGTAGGACTCGCCGACGGCGACGGCGCGCAGCTGGACGGAGCGGTCCTCGGGGATCGCGGTGGGCTCGGCGCCGCGCAGCACCGGCTCCAGCAGGTCGACGGTGGCGAAGTCGGCGAACCGGGGGACGACGGCCTCGATCAGCTCCTCGGCGGTGCGCTGGAGGTCGAGGGTGGTGCCGATCCGGGCGGTGGCCTCGGCGATGGTGGTGAGACGTTCCTGCGCGCGGGCGGCGCGGGCCTCGGCCTGGAACCGCTCGGTGACGTCGATGATGGAGGAACAGACGCCGAAGACCCGGCCGGTGGAGTCCTCCAGCCGGAAGTAGGAGGCGGACCAGGCGCGGTCGCGGCGCGGATCGCCGGGGACGCGGCCGTGCGAGCGGGCGTCGACCACGGGTCTGCCGGTGGTGAGCACCTGTCTCATGGTCTGTTCTATCTCGGAGCTGTTGATGCCGGGCAGGACGACGCTGATCCGGCGCCCGAGGTGCTCCTCGACGGGGACGCCGTTCATCCGGGCCAGCGCCCCGTTGAGCCGGACGTAGCGCAGGTCGGTGTCGTAGACGGCCATGCCGATCGGGGACTGGCCGAAGATGCCGTCGAGGACGGCGAGGTCCGCCTCGACCCGGTGCAGGGCCTGGGTGTCGGAGGCGGTGGCGAGCAGCAGCAGGGTGCCGCCGGGGCCGGCGATCGGGTAGGTGCGGAACTCCAGCTCGACGACGTGGCCGTCGCGGTGGCGGACCGGGAAGACGCCGGACCAGCCCTTGCCGCTCATGATGCGCTCGAACAGGGCGAACACCTCGGGGCGGTCGGTCCGGGCGGTGAGCAGCTGGGCGGCGTACCGGCCGACGGCCTCGTCGGCGGGGTAGCCGAGCAGCGCCTCGGCGTCCTCGCTCCAGTGCAGGATGAGGCCGTCCTCCTGGAGCAGCGCGGTGGCGAGCGGGACAAGGCGATGGCCGTCCAGGCGTACGGAGGCTCCACCCGGTGCGGGGCCGGCGGCGTCGGTCGCGTCCCATTCGTGTCCGTGCATGATCAGGCAGCACCCCGCGTTCGGCTCGTGCCCGGCCGGGCGGGGCCTCGCGGTCCGTGCCGGCCGGGGTTCTTCTCCAGACTGCACGGACATCGGCCGCCCGGCGACCCCTTGGTCAGAGGTTCCTCGGACGGGCCTGGTGTACGGGCGTCATGGGCGTACCGGCCGCAGCGTACCCTCCAGAAGGCTCGCCCACTGCCGGATCACTCCGGATCGTCTGGCGCTGTCGTCGGAGAGCAGGTTGGCCAGTCCGAGACCGCGTGCCATGTCGAGGGTCGCCTGCACCGTCTCGCGGACTCCGGGGCGGCTTTCGTCGGCGTCCAGGAACTCGACGGCGGCCCGGTGGGCCTCGCGGCCGACCCGGCCCTCGAGTGCGACGATCCGCGCACGCAGCGGTTCCTCGGTGGCGGCGGCGACCCACAGGTGGAGGGCGGCGCGGAACAGCGGGCCGGTGTAGAGCCGGACGATCATGTCGACGACGGCCACGGTGCGGTCCGGTCCGGCGGCCGGCAGCTCGTCCGCGTGGGCGCGGACGGCTGCCAGCCGCTCGGCGGTGACGTGTTCGACGGCCGCGGTGAAGAGGTCCTCGCGGGTGGGGAAGTGGTGCTGGGCGGCGCCCCGGGAGACGCCGGCGCGTTCGGCGACCACGGTGACGGTGGAACCGTTCCAGCCGACCTCGGCCAGGCAGTCGACGGCCGCCGCCAGCAGCCGCTGCCGGGTGGCGCGGCTGCGGTCCTGCTGGGGGGTGCGGGCGGCGGGGTGGGCGGTCATCGGCGGCGACTGGTCCTGTCCGTGCGGTGTCCGGGCGGGGTCGATCCTCGCAGATCCGCGGCCCGGCTCAGCGGGCGGCCTCACGGGCGCGCAGCTCCCGGCGCAGGATCTTGCCGGCGGCCGACTTGGGGACGGCGTCCAGGAACTCCACCGCGCGGACCTTCTTGTACGGGGCGACCCCGGCCGCCACGAAGGAGGTGACGTCCTGCTCGGTGAGCGCGCTGCCGGGGGTGCGGACCACGAAGGCCTTGGGGTACTCGGTGCCCTCCGCGTCCCGGACGCCGATCACCGCGGCGTCGGCGATCTGCGGGTGGGTGAGCAGCAGGGCCTCCAGCTCGGCGGGGGCGACCTGGTAGCCCTTGTACTTGATCAGCTCCTTGACCCGGTCGACGACGTAGAGGTAGCCGCGCTCGTCGACGTAGCCGACGTCGCCGGTGTGCAGCCAGCCGTCGGCGTCGACGGTGGCGGCGGTCTCGGAGGGGCGGCCGAGGTAGCCCTTCATCACCTGCGGGCCGCGGACCAGCAGCTCACCCGGCTCGCCCGGGCCGAGATCGGCGCCGCTGCCGTCCAGGGCGGCGACCCGCAGCTCGGTCGAGGGCACCATCCGGCCGACCGAGCCCGGCGGGGGGTCGGTCTCGGTCGGGGAGACGACGTGCGAGACCGGCGACAGCTCGGTCATGCCGTAGCCCTGGAGGATGTGCGGCAGGCCGAGCCGCCGGGCGCAGGCGTCGGCCAGTTCGGTGTCCAGCGGGGCGGCCGCGCAGAGCAGGTACTCCACCGAGGAGAGGTCGAAGCGGTCGACCACCGGGTGCCTGGCCAGGGCGAGGGCGATCGGCGGGGCCACGAACAGGGCCTGGACGCGCTGCTCCTCGATGGTGCGGCAGAACTGCTCCAGGTCGAAGCGCGGCAGGACGACGACGGTGGCGCCGCAGCGCAGCGGCTGGTTGAGCAGGGCGGTGAGGCCGTAGATGTGGAAGAAGGGGAGGACGGCGAGGATCCGCTCGCCCACCTCGGGCCGGTAGAGGGCGTCGGCCTGGGCGAGGTTGGTGGCGATCGAGCGGTGGGTGAGCATCACGCCCTTGGGCAGGCCGGTGGTCCCGCTGGAGTAGGCGAGCACGGCGATGTCGGTACCGGGGTCGATCACGGGCTCGGGATCGGCGCCGCCGGAGGCGAGCAGGTCCGCCAGCGAGCGGTGGCCCTCGGCGCCGTCCAGCACGATGATCTCGGCGAGCGCCCGGCCCTCGGCGGCGAGCTTGTCGGCGGCCTGCCGGGCGGTGGCCAGGAACGGCGAGACGGTGATCAGCCAGCGGGCGCCGCTGTCGGCGAGCTGGCCGGCCAGCTCGCCGGGGGTGGCCATGGAGGAGACCGTGGTGACGGTGGCACCGGCCCGGGTGGCGCCGTAGAAGGCCATCGGGTAGGCGATCGTGTTGGGGCTGAACAGCGCCACCACGTCGCCCTGGCGCACTCCTGCCTCGGCCAGTCCGGCGGCTGCCCGGCGGACGGCCGTGGCGAGCCGCGCGTGGCTGACCGACTCCCCGGTGATCCCGTCGATCAGGGCCGGCCGGTCGCCGTACCGGGCGGCGGAGCCGAGCACCGCCTCATGGATCGGCAGATCGACGACGCCGACGTCGGGGAACTCGCTGTGGAACACCAAGGCGTGCCTCCAAATGGGTAGTTGACGCCCGGTCGGGTGGCCGGCGAGTGGTCCTGGCCCGCCGTTCGGCCGAGCTCGCGGACAAGGAGCATACGGACAGTGGCGGGGCGTTGCTCCATTGTGACGAAGGATCGTGGAATCCCGGGCGACCCGTTCGGCGCGCCCGGCGCGCGGACCGGCGGGGTGTGCCCCGGTCACCCGCCTCCGACCAGGGCGCACCCCGCCGGACGGCCCGGCGGGACTCGCCCGGACACCCGGGCCGGGCGGGCCCGCGCCTCGCACAGACGGTGGCCTTTCGCCACCGGCCTCGCGCGGGTGTTCGCCCGCGGCGCGCCCTGCCCGCGGCCGCGGTGCGTCAGTACGACTTGGGCAGCCCGAGGGTGTGCTGGGCCACGAAGTTGAGCACCATCTCCCGGCTGACCGGCGCGACCCGGCCGACCCGGGTGGCGGCGAGCAGGGCGCCGAGACCGTACTCCTGGGTGAGGCCGTTGCCGCCCAGGGTCTGGACGGCCTGGTCGACGGTGCGGGCGGCGGCCTCGCCGGCCGCGTACTTGGCCATGTTGGCGGCCTCGCCCGCGGCGAGGTCGTCGCCGCCGTCGTAGAGCAGGCCGGCCTTCTGGGTCATCAGCCGGGCGAGCTCGATCTCCACCGCGCACTGGGCGAGCGGGTGGGCCAGACCCTGGTGGGCCCCGATCGGGGTCGACCAGACCGTCCGGGACTTGGCGTACTCGACGGCCCGGCCGAGGGCCTGCCGGGCGAGGCCGAGCGAGAACGCGGCGGTCATGATCCGCTCGGGGTTGAGGCCGGCGAAGAGCTGCAGCAGTCCGGCGTTCTCGTCGCCGACCAGGGCCTCGGCGGGCAGTCGGACGTCGTCCAGGAAGACCTGGAACTGCTTCTCGGGGGCGACGAGTTCCATCGGGATCGGGTGGTACTCGAAGCCGGGGGTGTCGCGCGGGACGATGAAGAGGGCGGGCTTGAGCTTGCCGGTCCGGGCGTCCTCGGTGCGGGCGACGAACAGCACGGCATCGCTGTGGTCGATGCCGGAGACGAACACCTTGCGGCCGGTGAGCAGCCAGTCCTCGCCGTCGCGCCGGGCGATGGTGGAGATCCGGTGGGAGTTGGAGCCGGCGTCCGGTTCGGTGATGCCGAAGGCCATCCGCCGGGTGCCGTCGGCGAGCCCGGGCAGCCACTGCTGCTTCTGCTGCTCGGTGCCGAAGCGAGCGATCACCGTGCCGCAGATCGCCGGGGAGACGATCAGCAGCAGCAACGGGCAGCCGGCGGTGCCGAGTTCCTCCAGGACGATGGCGAGGTCGGTGATGCCGCCGCCCCCGCCGCCGTACTCGGCGGGCAGGTTGACCCCGAGGTAGCCGGCCTTGCCGGCCTCGGCCCAGAGCTCGTCGGCCGGCCGGCCGGCCCGGGCCTTGCCGAGGTAGTACGCGGAGCCGTAGCGGTTGCCGAGGTCGGCCACGGCGCGGCGCAGGTCCTGGCGTTCGGGGGTCTCGATCAGCGGGCTGCCGGGGGTGGTGGTGCGCGGTGCGGACATGCGGTTCGTCCTTCCGGGCGGGTACGGGAACGGGCGGGGTACGAGCGGCGGGCGGGGTACGAGCGGCGGGCGGGGTTCGGCGAGCGAGCGGCCTGCGTTCGGTGAGGAAGCAGGCGGGCGGGCGTTCGAGGGGCGGCGCGGCCTCAGGGGGCCGGCTGCACGACGGCGAGCAGGGCGCCGAGTTCGACCTGCTGGCCGGCGGCGGCGCGGAGTTCGGTGAGGACGCCGTCGGCGGGGGCGGTGACGCGGTGCTCCATCTTCATCGCCTCCAGCCAGAGCAGCGGCTGGCCGGCGGTGACGGTGTCGCCGACGACGGCCGCGGTGCGGACGACGGTGCCGGGCATCGGCGCGAGCAGGGCCCCCGGGTCGGTGTGGGCCGCCGGATCGGGGAAGCGCTCCACCGCGGTCAGCACGGTGGCACCGGCCGGGGTGTCCAGGTGGACCTGGTCCCCGTAGCGCGCGATGTCGTAGGCGCTCCGGACGCCGTCGGTGTCGAGGACCACCCGGGTGGGCGTCGCGGAGACGAGCGTGGTGCCCGGGTGGTCCTCGGCTGCGAGACCGGCACGGCCGAACCGGTAGCGGACCTCGTACACGGTGGCGTCGGCGGCGGCGTACCGCTTGGTCTGCGGCTGCGAGGGCAGGTTGCGCCAGCCGGAGGGCAGCGCCGCACCGCGGCGGCGCTCGGCGGCGTCGGCCAGCGCGGCGGCGAGGGCGGGCAGGGCGTCCCCGCCGGGGGCGGGGGCGAGGTCGGCGGCGTGCTCGGTCAGGAAGGCGGTGTGCACCCGGCCCGCCAGGAAGGCGGGGTGGCGCAGCGCCGCGACCAGCAGCCCCCGGTTGGTGACCGGCCCGTGGATGCGGGCGCGGGTGAGCGCGTCGGCGAGCCGGCGGGCCGCGGCGGCCCGGGTCGGCGCCCAGGCGACGACCTTGGCGAGCATCGGGTCGTAGTGCACGCCGATCGCGCTGCCGGCCTCGACACCGGAGTCCAGGCGCAGCCCGGTGTCGCCGTCGGCCGTGGTGAACTCGGCCGTGGTGCCCGGGATTTCGAGGCGGTGCAGGGTGCCGGTCTGCGGCTGCCAGTCGCGGGCCGGGTCCTCGGCGTAGAGCCGCGCCTCGATGGCGTGGCCGCGCGGGGCGGGCGGCTGCGGGCCGGGCAGCGGTTCGCCCTCGGCGACGCGCAGTTGGAGGGCGACCAGGTCGAGCCCGGTGACGCACTCGGTGACGGGGTGCTCGACCTGGAGGCGGGTGTTCATCTCCAGGAAGTGGAAGCGGCCGTCGGGGCCGAGCAGGAACTCGGCGGTGCCGGCGCCGGTGTAGCCGATCGCCCGGGCGGCGGCCACGGCGGCCGCGTGCAGGGCGGTGCGCAGCTCCGCGTCGAGGCCGGGGGCCGGGGCCTCCTCGACGACCTTCTGGTGGCGGCGCTGCAGCGAGCAGTCCCGCTCGCCGACCGCCCACACCGTGCCGTGGACGTCGGCGAGCAGCTGGACCTCGACGTGCCGGCCGGTGGGCAGGTAGCGCTCGCAGAACACCTCGTCCGAGCCGAAGCTCTTCGCCGCCTCGGCGCGGGCCTCGGCGAGGCGGGGCGCGAGTTCGTCCAGCCGGTGGACCACCCGCATGCCGCGCCCGCCGCCGCCCGCGGCGGCCTTCACCAGCAGCGGCAGGTCGGCCTCGACGGGGTCGGTGACGGCGTCCAGGACGGGGACGCCGGCGGCGGCCATCAGGCGCTTGGCGGCGGTCTTGGAGCCCATCGCGGCGATCGCGGCCGGGGGCGGGCCGATCCAGGTGAGGCCGGCGTCGAGCACCGCCCGGGCGAACTCCTCGTTCTCGGAGAGGAAGCCGTAACCGGGGTGGACGGCGTCGGCCCCGGCGGCCAGCGCGGCCTTGACGATCAGATCGCCGCGCAGGTAGGTGTCCGCGGGCGCCGCACCGGGCAGGCGCACGGCGGCGTCGGCCTCCCGGGTGTGCGGGGCGTCGGCGTCCGGGTCGGCGTACACGGCGGTGGTGGCGATACCGAGGCTCCGGCAGGTGCGGAAGACCCGGCGGGCGATCTCGCCCCGGTTGGCGACCAGCAGGTTGGTGATCACGTCGGTCCCTCTCAGAGTCGGATCACATGCGGAAGACGCCGTAGCCGCGCGCGCCCTCGACGGGCGCGTTGTGGATCGCGGAGAGGCAGAGGCCGAGCACGGTCCGGGTGTCGCGGGGATCGATCACCCCGTCGTCGTAGAGCCGGCCGGAGAGGAAGACGGGCAGCGACTCCGCCTCGATCTGCTGCTCGACCATTGCCCGGATCGCGGCGTCGGCGTCCTCGTCGTACGGCTGCCCCTTGGCCGCCGCGGACTGCCGGGCCACGATCGACAGCACACCGGCGAGCTGCTGCGGGCCCATCACCGCGGACTTGGCGCTCGGCCAGGTGAACAGGAACCGCGGGTCGTACGCCCGCCCGCACATGCCGTAGTGGCCGGCCCCGTAGGAGGCGCCCATCAGCACCGACAGGTGCGGCACCGTGGAGTTGGCGACGGCGTTGATCATCATCGCGCCGTGCTTGATGATGCCGCCCTGCTCGTAGTCCTTGCCGACCATGTAGCCGGTGGTGTTGTGCAGGAACAGCAGCGGGATGTCGCGCTGGTTGGCCAGCTGGATGAACTGCGCGGCCTTCTGCGACTCCGGGCTGAACAGCACGCCCTGCGCGTTGGCCAGGATGCCGACCGGGTAGCCGTGCAGCCGGGCCCAGCCGGTGGCGAGGCTGGTGCCGTAGAGCGGCTTGAACTCGTCGAAGTCCGAGCCGTCGACGATCCGGGCGATCACCTCGCGCGGGTCGAACGGGATCTTGAGGTCGCCGGGGACGATGCCGAGCAGCTCGTCCTCGGCGTACTTCGGCGGCTCGGCCAGCGGGTCGGCGCCGGGGCCCGGCCGGCGGTGGTTCAGCCGGGCGACGATCCGGCGGGCCAGCCGCAGCGCGTCCGGCTCGTCCACCGCGAAGTGGTCGGCCAGGCCGGAGGTGCGGGCGTGCATCTCGGCGCCGCCGAGCGACTCGTCGTCGGACTCCTCGCCGGTGGCCATCCTGACCAGCGGCGGACCGCCCAGGAAGACCTTGGCCCGCTCCTTCACCATCACGGTGTGGTCGGACATGCCCGGCACGTAGGCGCCGCCGGCCGTGGAGTTGCCGAACACCACGGCCACGGTGGGGATTCCGGCCGCGGAGAGCCGGGTGAGGTCGCGGAAGAGGGCGCCCCCGGGGATGAAGATCTCCTTCTGGCTGGGCAGGTCGGCGCCGCCGGACTCGACCAGGTTGACCAGCGGGAGGCGGTTGGTGAGGGCGATCTCGTTGGCGCGCAGGGCCTTGCGCAGCGTCCAGGGGTTGCTGGCCCCGCCGCGCACGGTGGGGTCGTTGGCGGTGATGACGCACTCGACGCCCTCGATCACGCCGATCCCGGTGACCAGCGCCGCGCCGACCGGGTAGTCGCTGCCCCAGGCCGCGAGCGGGGAGAGCTCCAGGAACGGCGAGTCCTGGTCGACCAGCAGTTCGATCCGCTCGCGCGGCAGCAACTTCCCCCGGCCGCGGTGCCGTTCGACGTACTTGGGGCCGCCGCCGGCCAGTGCCTTGGCGTGTTCGGCGTCCAGCTCGGTGAGCCTGGCGAGCATCGCGGCACGGTGCTCGGCGTAGTCGGCGCCGGCCGGGTCGAGGCGGGTGGGCAGGACGGTCACAGCAGCGCCTCCGGGATGTCGAGGTGGCGGGAGCGCAGCCACTCCCCCAGCGCCTTGGCCTGTGGGTCGAAGCGGTGCTGGGCGGCGACGCCCTCGCCGAGCAGGCCGGTGATGGTGAAGTTGACCGCGCGAAGGTGCGGGAGCAGCTGCCGGGTGATCGGCAACTCGGCAGTCTCCGGCAGGAGTTCGCGCAGCAGGTCGACGGTGAGGGTGTGCGCGAGCCAGCGCCAGCCGTCCGCGCCGCGGGCCCAGACGCCGAGGTTGGCGTCGCCGCCCTTGTCGCCGCTGCGGGCTCCGGCCACCCGGCCGAGCGGCGCCCGGACGGTCGGACCGGGCTCCGGCGGCGCCGGCAGCTCCGGGTCGGGGTGCGCGGACTCCGGGCCGGGGTGCGCAGGCTCCGGGCCGGGGTGCGCAGGCTCGGGGCCGGGGTGCGCAGGCTCCGGCAGTGGCCCGCCCGGCGCGGTGGCCGGCGCGGGCGGCACGACGACCCGCCGCCCGTCCGGCAGCACGGCGGTGTGCTCCACCGCCTTGGCGTCGACGTACGCGGCGGTGAACACCCCGTAGGGCGAGCCCGCCCCGGGCGGCGCGGTGAGGTGGAACCCGGGATAGCCGGCCAGCCCCAACTCCACCGCCACCCTGCCGAGTTCACGCCCGACCTTGGCCGGGTCGCGGTCCCGGGCGGTGAGCCGCAGCAGCGCGGAGGCGCTCTCCTCGGTGTCGGCGTCGGGGTGGTCCGTGCGGGCGAGGGTCCAGCGCAGTTCGGCGGGTCGGGCCTGCGGCGGCAGGGCGTCGGTCAACTGCCGCCGCACCAGGGCGGCCTTGGCCTCGATGTCCAGCCCGGTCAGGACGAACACCACCTCGTTGCGGTGGCCGCCGAGCCGGTTCAGCCCGACCTTGAGGGTCGGTGGCGGCGCCTCGCCGCGCACACCGTGGATCCGGACCCGGTCCGGCCCCTCCTGGGTGAGCCGCACGGTGTCCAGCCGGGCCGTGACGTCCGGTCCGAGGTAGCGCGCGTCGCCCGTCTCGTAGAGGAGCTGGGCGGTGACGGTACCGGTGGTGACGGCGCCGCCGGTGCCCGGGTGCTTGGTGATCACGCTGGAGCCGTCCGCCGCCAGCTCGGCGATCGGGAAGCCGGGCCGGGTGACGTCGTGCTCGCGGAAGAACGCGTAGTTGCCGCCGGTCGCCTGAGCGCCGCACTCCAGCACGTGCCCGGCCACCACGGCGCCGGCGAGCGCGTCCAAGTCCCCCGGGCCCCAGCCGAACCGGGCGATCGCCGGACCGGCGACCAGCGCCGCGTCGGTGACCCGGCCGGTGACGACCAGGTCGGCCCCGGCACTGAGGCACTCGGCGATGCCGAAGGCACCGAGGTAGGCATTGGCGGCCAGCAGGTCGTCGGGGAGGCCGAGTTCGGCCCGCCGGGGCAGCAGGTCGTCACCCTCGACATGGGCGACGGCGGGCGAGAGTCCCTGGCGTTCCGCCAGTTCGCGGATGGCGTCGGCGAGTCGGCCGGGGTTGAGCCCGCCGGCGTTGACCACGATCCGCACCCCGCGCTCCAGCGCCAGGCCGAGGCACTCCTCCATCTGCCGCAGGAACGTCCTCGCATAGCCGAGCGAGGGGTCCTTGAGCCGGTCCCGGGCCAGGATGAGCATGGTCAGCTCGGCCAGGTAGTCCCCGGTCAGAACGTCCAGCGGCCCACCCGTGAGCATCTCGCGGACCGCCGAGAAGCGGTCCCCGTAGAAGCCCGACGCGTTGCCGATCCGCAGTACCGAACGCGACCCCACAGGTGCGCCTCCCCTACCGGTGGCCCAACGCCTGCCACGCTTGCCGTCGGGCAGCAGCGTGGCACCGGGACGAAGAAAAAGCAATCATGCCTGCTTGTTTTGCTCCCGCGCCGCCCCCGGCAGCGAAGCGGCGGTGTGACCGGAGCCGTGGTCGGCGCCGGGAGGTCATCGACGGCGACCCGGCCGCCTCGCTACGCTGCGTGACGTGCAGCGGGACACGGTGGATGGAGCCCGGCCGGGCGTACGGGAGTCACCGGAGACGGGTCGCCGTCCGGACGAGGTCGGCGACGGCCCTGGACCGACTGTGCGGCGGCCAGGCGATCACGGTGGTGACCTGCGGCGCGTCCAGCACGGGCACGGCGGCCAGGTCACCGTGCAGTTGGGCTCGGCAGGACTCCGGTGAGACCGCGCAAGCACGGCCGAGCGCGACGAGCTGCAACAACTGCGCCTGGTCGCGGACCTGCGGGCCGGGGCCGGGCGGGTAGCTGCCGTCGGGTCCGGGCCAGCGTGGCAGGGGCAGGCCGGGCAACCCGGTGATGTCGGCCAGGTTCACATGGGTCCGGGCGGTGAGCGGATGCCCGGCCGGCAGGACCACCACCTGGCCCTCCGTACCGAGTTCTTCGGTGTGGAACCCGGCCGTCGAGTCGAACGGCCGGTGCAGCAGCGCCACGTCGGCCCGGCCCTCGCGCAGGAATCGTGCCTGCTCGGCCGGGCCGCACAGGATGACGTCGACGGGGACCGCGCCGGGTTCGGCGGCGTACGCGTCCAGCAGTCTCGCCAGCAGTTCGCGGGACGCGCTGGCCTTCGTGACCAGGACCAGGCCGGGGCGGCCGGTCGAGGGATGAGCGGCGCGGCGGGTCCGGCGCTCGGCCGCTTCGACCGCGTCGAGGGCCGCCCGGCCCTCGGCCAGCAGCACCGAGCCGGCTTCGGTCAGCGTGACGGTGCGGCTGGTCCGATCCAGCAGCGCTGCCCCGAGCCGGCGTTCGAGCTGCTGGATCGCCCGTGACAGCGGCGGCTGTGCGATCCCGAGCCGCTGCGCCGCGCGCCCGAAGTGCAACTCCTCGGCGACGGCGACGAAGTAGCGCAGTTCCCTGGTCTCCATCCGGCCACCGTACTCCGGATCAATACCTGGAAGGTATCGTCGTCCACCCGATCGGTCTTGGACCCCCGCCGGGGTCCGGGAGCAGCATGGTCCCCATGAGCGAACGAACGATCGCGCTGGTCACCGGCGCGAACAAGGGAATCGGCTACGAGATCGCCGCGGGCCTGGGCGCCCTCGGCTGGAGCATCGGCGTCGGCGCCCGCGACGAACAGCGCCGCAGGGCCGCGGTGGAGGGGCTGCGCGCGGCCGGCGTCGACGCGTTCGGCGTACCGCTGGACGTGACCGACGACGCGAGCGCGACCGCCGCCGCACGGCTGATCGAGGAACAGGCCGGGCGCCTCGACGTGCTCGTCAACAACGCCGCCATCAGCGGCAGCATGCCGCAGGAACCCACCCGCGTCGACCTCGCCACCATCCGGACGGTCGTGGAGACCAACGTCATCGGCGTCATCCGCGTCACCAACGCGATGATGCCGCTGCTGCGCCGCTCCGCCTCACCGCGGATCGTGAACATGTCCAGCAGCGTCGGCTCCCTCACCCGGCAGTCCGGAGCCGCCGGTGAGCTGACCGCAGGTCCAGTGGCCGTGGCGTACTCGCCGTCGAAGACCTTCCTCAACGCCGTCACCCTCCAGTACGCCCGGGAGCTGAGCGGCACGAACATCCTGATCAACGCCGGCTGCCCCGGCTACGTCGCGACCGACCTCAACGGCTTCCGGGGCGTGCGCACCCCCGAGCAGGGCGCGGCCATCGCCATCGAACTCGCGACCCTGCCCGACGACGGCCCGACCGGCCAGTTCTTCGACGACGCCGGCGTGGTGCCCTGGTGAACTGACGGCGGTTCACCCACGCGGCCGCGTGGGTGAGGCCGCTGCGCCCGCGCGACCGTCACAGCCGTCCGCCGCGCCGGCGGTCACGGTCAGCGCGCGGGGCCTGCCGGCCGGGCAGGAACCCGGTCCACTCATCGGGCCCCCTTGGAATCGAGCGTCCGGTTCCTGCGCAGGCGAAGATCAGCGGTCGTCCTGTGCACGCGACCTCACGCGGTGGACCGGAGCCTGCCGGGAACGGCCACCGGGCGTCCTCAGCCCATCAGGTCCGGCGCGAAGTAGTCACGCAGCCGAGCGATCTTCCCGTCGCGGATGCGAAAGATCTGCACCAGCGAGACCACCACGTCCGCCGCGTCCCCGTCC
Source organism: Kitasatospora sp. NPDC003701 (assembly GCF_053587085.1). Lineage (NCBI taxonomy): Bacteria > Bacillati > Actinomycetota > Actinomycetes > Kitasatosporales > Streptomycetaceae > Kitasatospora > Kitasatospora sp. NPDC003701. The sequence continues at coordinate 108,478 of NZ_JBSFNM010000004.1, read as the reverse complement.
TCGTCCCCGTCGAAGACCGTGTCGATCTCGGCGATGAACACCTCGGGGTCGGCGGTGGTGTGCAGCACGTAGCCGGACTTGTCGAGGTTCGGCGGGCGGGCGTCCTCCGGCTGCCGCGCGTAGTACGTCGCCATCGCGGCGCGGATCTCCTCGCGGCCCGCCAGCCTCCGGGGGAAGGCGGCCCCGGCGGGCATGAGCGGCAGCTCCAGGACACCGTCCGCGGTGAAGTTCTCGGCGAGGGCATCGGCGTTGCGAGTCAGCGGACCGGCGTAGACGTACCTCTGGAAGATCTCCTGCGGTGTGGACACGGCGGCCTCCCCGGGCTCGGACACGGACGTCCACTCCACCACAACGGCGCCTCCGAGAGGGCGATTTCCGGGCGCGGCCACGTCCGCCGGATCGGCCGGCCCCCGGTCGCCCGCCGCACCGCGGGCCCCTCGGCGGCAGTGGCGCCGCCGTCCTCGGCATGTTCGTGGCCGAACCGGGAATGCACCGCAGACGGCCCCTGCCGCGCTCCCCCGCGACGACGACGCCCCGACCGCGGGTCGCCCCGCGCCGCCGGGCAGCGGGGCCGAAGCACCCCACCGAGGATCTGGAGTCCACCGTGCGTATCAGCGTCTGCATCCTGCCCGACCGGCCGTTCCCCGAGGCGGCCCCGATGTGGCGTCGCGCCGAGGAGCTGGGCTTCCACGCCGCCTACTCGTACGACCACGTCAGCTGGGGCGGGCTGCCGGACGGCGCCTGGTACGGCGCCGTGCCCACACTGGCGGCCGCCGCCGCGGTCACCTCGCGGATCAGGATCGGCACCCTGGTGTCGTCGGCGAACTTCCGCCACCCGGTGCCGCTCGCGCAGGACGTCATGACGCTGGACGCCGTCAGCGGGGGCCGGTTCGTCCTCGGCTACGGTGCCGGCGCGCCCGACGCCGACGGCATCGTGCTCGGCCAGGGCGAACCCGGCACCGGCTGGTCCGTGAAGGAGCGCGGCGGCCGGTTCCGCGAGTCGGTGGAGCTGCTGGACCTGCTGCTGACCGGGGCACCCGGGGGCCGGCCGCGGACCACCTTCCGCGGCCGGCACTTCGACGCGATCGACGCCCGGCTGGAGCCCGGGTGCGTCCAGCGGCCCCGGGTGCCGTTCCTGCTGGCGGCGAGCGGCCCGCTCGGCATGCGGACCGTGGCGCGGTACGGCGCGGCCTGGGCCGTCACCGACGACGCGGACGTACCGAGGGACGTCGAGCAGACGGAGGCCTCGACCTGGGCCGCCCTCGCACACCGGCTGGAGAGCCTCGACGCGGCGTGCGAGCAGGAGGGGCGCGACCCGAGGTCGCTGGGGCGCACGCTGCTGACCGGGTTCTCACCGCTGCCGACGATGCGGTCGGTGGCGGCCTTCGAGGACGTCGCGGGGCGCTGCGCGGAGCTGGGCTTCACCGAGCTCGTGGTCCACTACCCGCGCGAGTCGGGCGTCTTCGCCACGCCCGCGCACGTCCTGGAGGAGATCGCGCCCGCGAGCCACGGCGGCGCTACCCGGCTGCCCTGAACCCGGCGGTCGTCCGGCGCCCGCCCCGACGGCGGCGGGCGCCGCACCACGGCCCCCGGGCCCCGAGCGGTCAGCGCAGCGACGCCATCCAGGCCTCGACCTCGTCCGCCTGGCGCGGCAGGCCCGAGGACAGCCACTGCGCGCCGTCGGCCGTGATGAGGAAGTCGTCCTCGATCCGCACGCCGATCCCGCGCAGCTCCTCGGGGATCGTCAGATCGTCGGGCTGGAAGTACAGGCCGGGCTCGACGGTCAGGACGTGGCCGGCCTCCAGCACGCCGTCCAGGTACGTCCCGCTGCGGGCACCCGCGCAGTCGTGGCAGTCCAGGCCCAGCATGTGGCCCGAGCCGCAGACGGTGAACCGGCGGTACAGGCCGGACTCCGCGAGGGACTGCCCGCCCTCGGGCGCCAGGCCCCAGGCGTCGAGGCCCTCGGCGATCACGCTCATCGCCGCGTCGTGGAAGGCGCCGTAGCGGGCGCCGGGCCGCAGTGCGGCGATCCCCGCCGACTGGGCGGCGAAGACCAGGTCGTACACCCGGCGCTGGACGTCGGTGTAGCGCCCGCTCACCGGCAGCGTCCGGGTGACGTCGCCGGTGTAGAAGGAGTCGGCCTCGACACCGGCGTCCAGCAGGAGGAGGTCGCCGTCCCGCACCGGGCCGTCGTTGTGCATCCAGTGCAGGACGCAGGCGTGCGAGCCGGCCGCCGCGATGGTCTCGAAGCCCAGACCGTAACCGTCCAGCCGGGCCCGGCGGTTGAAGGTGCCCTCGATCCAGCGCTCGCCCCGCTCCAGGCCCGTGGCGTGGCGCAGCTCACCGACGACGTCGTGGAATCCGGCCACCGTGGACCGGACGGCCGTGCCCAGCTGCTCGACCTCCCACTCGTCCTTCACCAGCCGCGACTCCGAGAGGAAGGTGAGCAGTTCGGCCTCGGCCTCGCGGGCCGGCCGGACCAGCGCGTCGACGAGCGCGTCCTCGCCGCGCACCACCCGGGTCGGCACGTGCCCGGCGAGCGCCCGCTCCAGGTCGTCCCGGGCGGCGGCCTGGACGCCGAGGGCGTCGGCGGTCTCCGACAGCGTCCGGCGCCGCCCGACCCAGAACTCGCCGTGCTGCCGGCTGCTGTAGAACTCCGCGCCGTTCGGCCCGCCGTCGCGCGGCGAACGCGGCCGGGTGAACAGGGTGACGTCGTGGCCGTTCCCGGTGGGCTCGAAGACGAGGACGCTGTCGGGGACGGCCTGCGTCCCCTGCTCGGCGGTGAGGTGGACGAACGCGGAGTGCGGCCGGAAGGTGTAGTCGAAGTCGTTGCTCCGGACCTTCGGCCCGCCCGAGGGGACGACGATCCGCTCGCCGGGGAACCGCTCGGAGAGCGCCGCGCGCCGCTTGGCCGCGAAGGCCGCCCCGGGCACGGGCGGCCGCGTCACGCCGGTGTCCGCCCACCCCTGCTGGAAGCACTCGGCCAATGCGGCCGACACCGCGCGATCGTGACTCCCGGCACCGCGCGCCCCGCCCTGCTGCTCCACCACATGTCTCCGATCACCGTTGTCCGATTCACGGGGAAACTACCATTTCACATGTCACACAGCTAGGGCGGGGACACCCGGAGACGTGCTCGGGCGGGGAACCGGCCGCACGCCCGGACCGCCTACGCCGGTGTCCCGCCGCCACCGGGCTGGGTGTCCGGAATCCGCCGGGTGAAGAACAGGGCGACCAGGGCGGTCAGGGCGAGCACCGCGAGGGCGGCGCGCAGGCCGTCGAGCCGCGCCGCGGCGTTCGCGTCGAGGGCCGCCTGCGCGACCTCCGGGCTCGTCCCGGCCTCGTCCAGCGCCGCCCGGAGCTGGACGTCCGACAGGAAGGGCGCACCGCTCTCCAGCTGCACGGCCGCCTGGCCGGCGACCTCGGCCGGCACCGCCGGGTTCTGCTCGACCGACGTCAGGAACGAGGCCGTCAGCGTGGCGATCATGATCGAGCCGGCGAGTGCGGTGCCGATCGAGGAGCCGAGATTGGTGACGGCGTTCTGGATGCCGCCGACCTCCGCGCTCTGCTCGTCCGGGACGGCGGACACCGTGACGGCTCCGAGCTGCGACGCCAGCGCGCCCATCCCGAACCCGATCAGCAGCAGGGGCACGGTGACGACCTCCGCACCCGCGTCCGCGTCCAACGCGGCCAGCAGCGCGACGGCGCCCGCGAGCAGCGCCAGCGTCCCGAGCCGCACCACCCGGCGCGGTGAGACGTCCGGGAACAGGCGCGGGATCAGGATCGCGGCGGCCAGCAGCGTCAGCGAGAGCGGCAGCAGCCGGGCGCCGGTCTTGAGGGCGGACAGGCCGAGCGCGACGGACAGGTAGAGCGGGACGACGAAGAACACGCCCATCTGGACGAAGTACTGGAAGAAGAACATCGTCAGGCCGCCGGTGAGCCGGCGGTTGCGGAGCAGTTCCGGATCGACCAGCGGCTCGCCGTGCCGCTCCACGACCCGCGCCTCCCAGCGCAGGAAGAGCCGGATCAGCAGCAGACCGGCCAGCAGCAGCCACACGGTGAGCGAGATGCCCAGCCAGGCGGGCGCGCCGGGCTTGGGCAGGAACCACCCCCAGGCGCTGGAGCGCAGCACCCCGAAGACGAACGCGCCGAGCCCCAGGGCGGAGAGCACGGCGCCCACCAGGTCGATCCGGGCGCGGTCACCGATCGGGGCGTCGGCGAGCCGGCGGGCGAACACCAGGATGGCGAGCACCACGGCGACCTCGCCGGCGAAGACCCAGCGCCAGGAGAAGTACGTCGTCGCGACACCGCCGATGAGCGGCCCCAAGGCGATCGCCACCGCCCCCGCCGCGGCGACGAACCCGTAGGCGGCCGGCCTGCGCTCGGCGGCGAAGTTCCCGGCGACCAGCGCCACGATCGCCGGGAGGATGAGCGCCGCCCCGATCCCCTCCAGGAAGGACCAGCCGAACAGGAGCACGGTCAGATCGGGTGCGAGCGCCGTCGTCAGGGATCCGCAGCCGTAGACGACGCAGCCGATCATGAACGCCCGCCGGCGGCCGATCAGCACCCCGACCTTGCCTCCGGGGATCATGAACATCGCCATCACCAGCGTGTACGCGGTGATGGCGCCCTGGATCCCGGCGACGGTCGTCCCCACGTCGTCGGCCACCGTCGCGATCGAGACGTTCATGACGGAGCTGTCGAGCGCCATCAGGAACTGCCCGGCCGCGAGGACCGGCAGGACGAACCCGGTCGTCGCGGGCCCGCCGTCGGTGCCTGCTCTGGATGCCATGGGCGGCATCGTCCCAGCGACCCCGGCGAACGGCCGCGCGACGCACCACGAAGTCAGCCGGTCGGACGGCGGCGCCCCGTACCGGGTACGGGGCGCCGGGTGTCAGACCACGTCCCGCCCTCGCAGCGATCCCGCGCACAGGGCCCAGATGATGAAGATGTTCACGGCGATCAGGGTGATGGCCCAGAACGGGTAGTAGGGCAGCCAGAGGAAGTTGGCGATCAGGCTCAGCCCGGCGAGGACCACGCCGACGGCGCGCGCCCAGACGGCTCCGGTGAACACCATGACTCCGGCCAGCACGATGACGATGCCCAGGATCAGGTGGATCCAGCCCCAACCGGTCAGGTTGAAGCGGAACACGTAATCGTTCGTCCGGACGAACAGGTCGTCCTTGGCGATGGCCGCGATCCCTTCGAAGATCGCCATCGTCCCGCCGAAGATCATGAGAACCGCCGCGAGGACGATCCACCCGGACCGCAGCAGGTGCCCGGACGAGCCCGTGCCGACGCCTGCGGGCGGTGGTGGGTCGGCGCCTGCGACGGGCGGGTTGAGATTGCCGGCCATGGGGGCCTCCGAACTCTCGGGGAGCCCGCAGGCCCATCGGTCCGGGCCCGACAGCGGCTCCACGTTCCAGAGTTCCACACCCGTGCGGGACGCGCGCCCCGTACCGGCGGCCACCCGCGGGCCGGCCCGGACGCCGTCCCGCGGACCCGCCGGCGACGGCCGGCCACCACCCGTACGGCCGTTCCCGCTGGTGGGCCGGTGGGGGCGCGGCTCTGCTGGAGAGGAGCTACCGGCACGTGCGCTCCGCTCCCCGGGGCAAGCGTCCGACCCAGGGAGAGGTGCGATGGCCCCGACGGACTCCGGAACGGATCCCGCAGGAGCGGACGGGGCGCAGCCGCCGCGCGACCGGCCCACGCAGCCCACCCAGCCCGCCCCGCAGCCGCCGCCCACGCCGCCGCCCGCCGCCTCGGAACCGCCGACCTCGGCGCAGCCCGCACCGGAACCACCGACCTCGGCGCAGCCCGGACCGCAACCGCCGCCCTCGACGCACGCCGCACCGCAACCGCCGCCCTCGACGCCGCCCGCACCGCAACCGCCGGACGACGTCACGCAACTGAAGGCCCGGATCGCCGCGCTGGAGGCCGCCACCCCGCCACCCCGCCGGGAGCACCACCGGATGCGGACCTCCGGGTCCGTGGCGGTCATCGTCATCGCGTCACTGCTGAGCCTGCTGTCCGTCCTCGCGGTCTGGACGAGCGACATCGTCGGCAACACCGACCGCTACGTCTCCACCGTCGCGCCGCTGGCCACCGACCCGGCGGTGCAGGACGCCGTCACCAACCGGGTTACCCAGGTCGTGCTGGACCAGATCGATGTGAAGGCGCTGGTCAAGCAGCTCTCCGACGCCGCCGCCGAGCAGGGCGTGCCGCCCCAGCTGGCGAACCTGCTCGGCGGCCTGAGCGGTCCCATCACCAGCGGCCTCACCAACCTCGTCCACTCCACCGTCGACCGGGTCGTGACCAGCAGCGCCTTCGAGACGGTCTGGGTCGAGGCCAACCGGCTGATCCACACCTCCCTCGACAAGGCCCTCACCGGCAAGGGCGGCGGCGCGGTGACGCTGACCAACAACCAGGTCGGCATCGACATCGCGCCGATCGTGGACCGGGTCAAGACCGAGCTGGTCGACGCCGGCCTCGGGGTGGCGGCCAAGATCCCGCCGGTCCACACCGACTTCGTGGTCTTCCAGTCCGAGGACATCGGCAAGGTCAAGACGTACTTCCGGCTGCTGGAGATCATGGGCTCGTGGCTCCCGCTGGTGACCGTGCTGGTGGCCGCCGGCGGCGTCTTCCTCGCGTCCAACCGGCGCCGGGCGCTGGTCGGCGCGGCCGTCGGCGTGGCGCTCGCCATGCTGTTGCTGGGGATCCTCCTGACCGTCTTCCGCGCGTTCTACCTCGACCACCTGCCGCCGGGGGCGAACCAGGCGGCCGCGGGCGCGGTGTACGACACGCTGATCCGGTTCATGCGGGCGAGCATCCGGGTGGTCTTCGCGGTGGCCGTCGTCACGGCCCTGGGCGCGCTGGTGATCGGGCCCTCCCGGGCCGCCGTCGCGATTCGCACCGCCTGCCGCCGGATGGTGGACGCCCTGCGCGAGGTGCTGTTCAACCTCGGGATGCGGCTGGGCCCGGTGGGTCCGTTCGTCCACCGCTTCAAGCGGTGGATCGGCGCGCTGATCCTGGTCGTGGCGGCGGTCGTGCTGGCGACCTGGAACTACCCGACCACGGCGGTGGTCCTGTGGATCACCCTGGTCGTCCTCCTCGCCTTCCTGATCCGGGAGTTCCTGGACACCGGCCCCGGCCCCGGCGCCGCGACCTCCGGCACCCCCTCGGGCCCCGGCCCTGTCTCGGGCACCGGACCGCCGGCCGGCGCCTGACCGCCCGGCGACCGCCACCCGCGCCGCCGGGCCGGGCCGAGATGCGCGGTCGTACCGGCCCTGTTGGAATGGCAGGAGCGGGAGCCGCGCTGCGACGGGAGCGGCCCCGACCGTGCCGCCCTCCCGGGCGCGCACCGCCACGGCGTCGGCCGGCACCCTCCGCCCGGCCGACCGGAGAGGACCCGACGTGAGCGACGAGCTGAACGAGACCGGACCGATCGACTACATCGTCGTCGAGTTCCCCGGCAGCCGGATGACCGGCGAAGGGCTGCCGCTGCTGGTCGACCTCGTCGACCGCGGCATCATCCGCATCCTCGACCTGGTCTTCATCCGCAAGGAGGCGGACGGATCGATCACCGGCATCGAGCTCGCCGACCTCACCGGTGACGGGCAGCTCGACCTCGCCGTCTTCGAGGGCGTCTCCTCGGGCCTGCTCGACGAGGGCGACCTCGCCGACGCCGGCGCCGTCCTCGCACCGGGCAGCTCCGCCGGCATCCTCGTCTACGAGAACGTCTGGGCCGGCCCCTTCGCGGCGGCCCTCCGGCGCAGCGGAGCGCGCCTGGTCGCCGACGGCCGCATCCCCGTCCAGGCCGTCCTCGCCTCCCTCGACGCGGCCGAGGGCAAGGACGGGAACTGAGCCGGTCGGACGACCGAGCGGCTCGCCCCGAGAGCCGGCCCACCCCGAGAGTCAAGGAGATTCGTGATGCCAGGACTACTTCGCGGCGTCGCCCGTACCGCCGTCGTCGCCGGGACCGCGACCGCGGTCTCCAACCGGGTCTCCCGGCGGCAGGCCGGCCGCTGGGCCCAGCAGGAGTCGGCGCAGGCCCCGGCCCAACCCGCCTACCAGGCCGCACCCGCGGCCGCGCCGGCCGCCGCGCCCGACGACATGACCGCCCGGCTCGACCAGCTCAAGCAGCTCGGCGAACTCAAGAACCAAGGCCTGCTCACCGACGCCGAGTTCGCGGCGCAGAAGGCCCGCCTGCTGGGCTCCTGACCCGACCGCGCCCCGCCCGGCGGCCGCCCATCAGGGTCGCCCGCGACGCCACCGGTGCCACGACGGCGACGAGGCATCCTCGTCCACCGCGAGAGGGAGGCGCTGCCCATGAGCCGCGAGTACCACTTCCACTGCGAGTACGCCGGCTGCTCGGTCACCGTCGGCGTCCGCCTGGCCGGAACGCGGCGGCTGGAGCTGCTGGTCGACGGCAAGGAGGTCGCCGTCGGGCAGGTCCACGGCCACCACGCCCAGCCGGGTTCGCTCAGCACGACGCTGCCCACCGATCCGCCGCGCGCGATCACCGTCGAGGTGGACCTGCCCGGTGCGCTCCGCGGCGTCCCGGCCGCCACGCTGGTCGACGGCGACACCCGGCTGCCCATGCCCGCCCGGGACGTACCCCACCGGGCGCGGCCCACCGAGGCGTCCTGGTACGGCTGACGGCCCCGGCCCCCGAGCGGCCGGGGGCCGACCTCGGGACGGACCGGGTCGGGACGCTCCGAGCGGCGACGGCAGGGGCCGGACCAGGTCGGGGACGGCCCCTCGGCGGAGGCTAGGGTTCGGATGCGGGTGGACGAACCACCGCCACCGCGCCCGTACCGCCGAAGGGACCTCCGCCATGCCGACCGCACCCGTCACCGGACCCGCCGCCGGACCGTCGCTCGCGCGGTTCGGCCTGGGCACCGCCGCCGTCGGACGGCCCGGCTACATCACGCTCGGGCGCGACCTCGACCTGCCGGCCGGGCGCAGCGTCGAGGCGCTGCGGGAGCGGACGCACGCGCTGCTCGACGCCGCCCACGCGGCGGGGGTGCGGTACTTCGACACCGCGCGGTCCTACGGCCGTGCGGAGGAGTTCGTCGGCCAGTGGCTCGCCGCCCGCCCGGCCGCGACCGATGTGGTCGTCGGCAGCAAGTGGGGCTACACCTACACCGCCGACTGGCAGGCCTCCGGGGTGCCGGTGCACGAGGTCAAGGAGCACTCCTCGGCGGTGTTCGACCGTCAGATCAAGGAGACCAGGGCGCTGCTGGGCGGGCTGCCGCAGGTGTACCTGGTGCACTCCGTCACCCCCGACAGCCCGGCGCTCGGCGACCCCGTCCTGCACGAGCGGCTGGCGGAGCTGGCCGCCGAGGGCGTCCGGATCGGCCTGTCCACCAGCGGCCCGGCGCAGGGCGCCACCGTCCGGGCGGCGCTGGAGGTGACGGTGGCGGGACGGCCGCTGTTCGCCGCCGTCCAGTCCACCTGGAACCTGCTGGAGCCGTCCGCCGGGCCGGCCCTGGCCGAGGCGCACGCGGCGGGCTGGCTGGTGGTGGTGAAGGAGGGCATGGCCAACGGGCGCCTCGCCGACCGCAACGCCACCGGCCCCGACACCGCAGCGCTGCGCGCGCTGGCCGCCCGCACCGGAGCCTCCTGCGACGCGCTCGCCCTGGCCGCGGTCGCCGCGCAGCCCTGGGCCGACGTGGTGCTCTCGGGCGCGGCCACCCCCGGGCAACTGGCCTCCAACCTCACCGCCGCCGGGATCGGGCTCGCTCCCGCCGACCTGGCCGCGCTCGCCCCGCTCACCGAGCCCGCCGAGGAGTACTGGCGCACGCGCGCCGCACTGCCCTGGGCCTGAGCCGCCGCCGGGCGGGGCGGGCCGGGGAGGTTCCCCCGGCCCGCCGTCCACGGGTCAGACGCGGGTGTCCTCCACCACCGGAACGGTGGTGTCGAACGCCCCTGCCCCGTCGTGCGGCGCGCCGACGCCGGGCGCGGTCAGCGCCGACCGGGGTGCGGCGGTGGCGGTCCGCTTGCCGCAGAAGGCCGGCTCCAGCACGCCCATCAGGCCCGTCGTGACAGCCCCGTTGTTGGAGGCGTTGGCGAAGACCACGACGCTGCGCCTGCCGTCGGGGGTGACGAAGCTCTGGGTCTGGAAGCCCTGGACGATGCCGCCGTGGCCGAGGACGTTCCCGCAGGAGAGCGCGATCTGCCGGACGCCCAGGCCGTAGCCGATCTTCGCCGTGGGCGTGGGGAGGACGTCGGTCATCTGCCGCAGCGAGGCGTCGGAGACGAGCCCGCCGGCGCTGCCGGCCAGCAGCGCGGTGAGGAAGCGGTCCATGTCGGCGGCGGAGGAGATGACCCCGCCGGCGCTCCACAGCCAGGAGGCGGTCTGCTCGGTGGAGTCCAGCAGCGGCTTGCCGCGGTCGTCGTTGGTCAGGTACCCGGTGACGTGCGAGCCGGCGATGCCCTTCTCGGGCACCACGAAGGAGGTCTGACGCAGCTTCAGCGGGTCGATGATCTGCTCGCGCAGCAGGTCGGCGTAGGCGCGGCCGGTGAGGTGCTCGACCGCGATCCCCATCAGCACGTAGTCCGTGTTCGAGTACGCGTACTTCGTCCCCGGGGTGTACTGCACGCCGTGCTTGACCGAGAGGGCCACCAGGTCCTGGGGCGCGTAGACGGTGTTGCGGATGCGCGCCTCGAAGGCGCTCGTGGTCTCCTCGCCGGCCTGTTCGAGCAGGTCGTTGGTGTGGTCGTAGATGCCCGCGCGGTGCTGCATCACCTGACGGCCGGTCATCGCCCAGCCCTCGGGCAGGGTGCCCGGCGGCAGGTAGTCGCGCAGCGGCTTGTCCAGGTCGATGCGCCCCTGCTCGGCGAGGCGCATGACGAGCACCGAGGCGAACATCTTGCTGTTGCTGCCCACCCGGAACTGCCGGTCGTCCTTCATCGGGGTGCCGTCGAGGTCGGCCTTGCCCATCGTCAGCGACCAGCTGCGCTCGCCGCCGCCGTGGTCCCGGATCACGGCGAAGGCGCCGGGCGCCCCCGCGTTCAGGGTGTTCTGCAGTGCGGTCCGCACCCCGGCCGTGTCCGGAACGGGCGGGCCGGCCGGCACCGGCGCCGCCGCGGCGGCACCCGTTCCGACAGCGGCCATCAGCAGTGCGGCGGCCGCGGCGGCCGCCCCCGACCGCGCGAGCCCGATCTTCACCATCGGCATGGTCCCCTGTTCCGTCGACATCGCGCGCGGCGGTCCCGCGCGGACCAAGATCATATCCTCCTGAACACGACAGGAGTTGACGGTCGGTCACCCCGGGAACGTCGCGCCGGGGCGCCCGGCCGGCGGTCGGCCACCGGCCGCCCGCTCCCCCGTTGCCGACCGCCGGTGACGGCGGCGTGACGGTACGCCGTCAGCCGGAGACCCGCGGCCCGGTGCGCGAGGGCACCCGCCGTGCCCGAACGGGCAAACCTAACGTTCGGTCGGCCCCGGCCGCACCTCCCCCGCCCTCCCGCCGCCGGACCCCGGACGCGCTCCGTTCACCCGGCCGCCACCCGGACCGGGGCCGCGACCAGCACCGACGCACGACCGCCCGGCCCTTACAACCGCCCCGATGAGCACGATCCGCCCAATCCCGGCCCTTTCGGTCGTTCCACGGGCAATCGGGCGGCGGCCGGTCGCGAAACCTGTCCGGACGGCGATCGGCGAGTGAGCTGCGTCACTTGACGCTCCTTTTGGCGCGGGGCTTCACTTCTGGCGACGAGAAGCGGATCGCAGGATTCTGCCGAGTCACCACCGCAACCCGTCGAAGCATGTGCACGATTCATCCGGTCCATCGTCAGACGGAGGTTTTGTCATGAAGCTCGTTCACTTCGTGAAGAAGGTCATGCCGGAGAAGAGCCTGAAGGCCTACGCCTGGTACGGCTGGATCTAATCGGGTCGTTCGCGTACCGGGCCCGTGCCCGGTGAGCCCCGTCTCACCGGGCACGGGCCTTTCACCCTTGGAGTTCACCGATGCCTATGTCCAGCACGGGCAGGAGCGCCCGGGCCACCGTCTTCGCACCGCGGATCGAGGAACTTCTTCGCAGGTACCGCGGGGCGGACCTCTTCCGCCTGGAGCCCGACACCATCGGGGTGGCCGGCGCCGACCTGATGGACGGCCTGCTCCGCAGCCGGCCCGCCAACGATTCCGAGCGCCCCACCTTCAAACCCGTCCAGGGCAGGTCCGTCACCCGGACGGACGCGTCCGCGCTCATGCAGGCCGTCTCCGCCGATGTCCGGGTCGCCCTGAAGAAGCCCCTGGGCGACGAGGTCGACCTCTCCGGGAAATGGCCGCACGTCGCCCACGTCTATCTCCGGGATCTCGTCTTCGGCCGCGAGAGTTTCCGATTCCGCGTCCTGGTGGACCGCCGGCTGGAACTCACGCCGAAATTGACCTGGGCGGCCGTCGCGGCCGGGACGGCCATGCTCGGAAAACCCGGCACGGAAGTACCGCTGTCCAATCTGGCGGCCCGCGTCCTGGATGCCGAGAGTTACGACGACCGCCGTTATGCCATGTATCTCTACCGGCGGGTGGCCGCGCCGATCTGTTTCACCGTGTCCGCCCTCGTCACCAATGCGCTCTGGCTGGGGGCACCTTTCGAGGACGGTGAATCGAACCGGGACATCCTGCTGGAGGCGCTCCGGCTGCTCCCGCCGTCCTGGAACATCCTGCGGATGGGCTCCCCCGAGTTCTCCGCCGTGGACGACCGGATCGGCGCGAAGGACGACATCCTGATGCTCCCGCTGCTGAGCCATCGCGACCCCGCCCTCTGGGAGGACCCGGACGACTTCCGCCCGGAACGCTGGGCCGACCTCGACCCCGACAACCACCCCGGCTACCTCCCCTTCGGCCACGCGAACGAGCGCTGCTGGGGGCGGCACATGGTGATGCCGCTGGCCGAACGGCTCCTCGACATCGTGCGCCGCGACGGCCTCGTGGTGAACCCGGGGCAGACCGTCGGCAAGGTCGAGCTCGACGGCCTGCTCGAAGTCTCCGACGTGCGCCTGGTCCGGCGCTGACCCGGGCCGGCCCGGGGCCGGACGGCCTCGACCCCGGCCCGGCCCGGCCCGGCCGCGAGCGGGTGCCGCCTCAGCCCCGGGCCGGGGTGTCCAGGAACCGGTGCAGCGAGGCCGTCATGGCGGTGGCGAAGGCGTCCCGGACCGGCTCGGCGACGCGGTCCAGGGACAGGTAGGGGTTGAGGTCCTCCAGCTCGACCAGCAGGAGCTCGCCCTCCCGCGTGCGGCAGGCGTCCACGCGCTGGATGCCGTGGTCGAGCGTGTTCCAGTCGATGAAGCGCCGGGCGAAGCCGAGGTCCGCCTCGGTGGGGCGGTACGGCTCCAGGACCCAGCGCCGCTCGGGGTCGGGAGCGTGCAGGGCGTACTGGAAGTCCTCGTCGACGAAGTAGAACGACACCTCGTAGCGGAAGTCGATGCGCGGCTGGACGAGGATGTCGCCGTACCCGAGGCCGGGCAACCCGTCCGGGGACACGAAGGTCAGGCCGATGGAGTCCGCGCCGACCTTCGGCTTGACGGCGTACTCGGCGGACGCGGGCAGCCGGCCGAGGTCCTCCGCCCGGTCGACGGTGGGGATCACCGGGTGTCCGGCCGCGGTCAGGTCCAGCAGGTACTGCTTGCCGGCCATGTCACCCCGGCCGGAGAGCGGGTTGTAGACCCGGGTGCCGCGCGCCGCGGCCTCGGCCCGGAAGGCCTCGTACTGCTCCTGGTAGTGCAGGACGGGGCCGCTGTTGCGGACCACCACCGCGTCGAAGCCGTCCATCAGCGCGGCCGCGTCCAAGGGGTGGCAGAGGGCGATGTCGAAGTCGGCCCGGAGCCGGGCGGACAGCTGGATGTCCTCGTCGCAGTACCGCCGGCCCCGGGCCCGGTAGGCGAGATCGGTCACGAACAGAACGCTGGGGCGGGCGGGCACGGAGCAACTCCTCGGTCGGTGGCCACCAACCTACCCACCGCCCTCCGTCCTCCGGAACCCCCGTCGCCGCTGATCAGCGCCGGTGGGGCCGCACGCTCCGCGGTGGCCGGGGCGCGGAACGGGCGCCGCCCGGGGCAGGCCCGTCGCAAACCGCGCGGAGTACGATCGGCGGTATCCGGACCGGCGGAGGGTTGGAGCATCCGATGACCGGTGGCAACGAGCGCGACGGCGGGGCGAGCCCCCTGTCCGAGATGAGCGAAGCAGCACCCGACGACCTGTTCACCGGGCGGTCGAGGAGAACCGGCGGCGAGGCCGGCGCAGTCGCGCCGCACGGCGATGGCGACCTCTACGGGAGCGACGACGACCTGTACGGAGGCTCGGCGGCGGTGGCGCCGGACCCGGACGACGGGGAGAACACGGCGGAGCGACCCGGCACCGGCCGCTGACGGCCCCGACCGCGCCCGCCCGGGTCACCCCGCCGGGCCCCGCCGCGTTCCGACGCCGGCCCCGGATCCCCCCTGGGCCAACCGACCAGTATCGGTGCCGGACGGCCCGAGGCCGGTCCCCGGACGGAACAGTTCACTCGGACGAGTGAACCGAGGACCCGTCGGCCTGACGGCCGCGGCGTCGGTGCAACGATCACTGCGCCCACGGCCCGTCAAACCGCTTCTCCGGAGCGCCGTTTGCCGCACCGAACGGCCGGGGCGTCCACGCGGCACGAGGGGGAGCATTGGCACGGGACGTGGTGCGCGAGTCGGCCCGGGCGGGCCGGGTGGTGATCTGGGAGGAGTCGGCCCGCGACGGCGCCCAGGCCAAGACGCTGATGAGCGCGGACTTCCGGGTGCGGCTGGCCCTGGAACAGGGGCGGATCTTCGGCGCGGACGGGCCCCGGCACGTGGTGTTCGCGGCCGGGTTCCCGGCGGTGTGCGCCGAGGAGTTCGAGGCGGTGCGCCGGGTCGCGGTGGAGGCCGAGGGTGCGGTGAGCGTGGCCGCGGTCTGCCGGGGCGCCGCGCGGGATGTCCGGCAGGCCGTCGCGGCGGTGCGCGGGAGCGCACACGCCCGGGTGATGGTCGTCGTGCCGGCCTCGGAGGCGATGGCCCAGGTGATGGTCCACCGCACGGCCCGGGAGGCCCTGGAGGGCGGCGTCGCGCTGGTCAAGGAGGCCCGGGGCCTGGACGACACGGTCGCCGTCGACGTCTGCCTGGCGGACGCCGGCCGCGCCGACCACGCCCTGGTGGCCGCCCACGCGCAGTCCATGACGGCGGCGGGAGCCGGCGTGGTGGTCCTGGCCGACACCGTCGGCGGTCAACTCCCCTCCGACGCGGCCGCCTTGTTCTCCCGCGTGCGGACCGCCTGCACGGACGACGTGGTGCTGGCCTCGCACCTGCACAACGACCTCGGGCTGGGGCTGGCCAACACCCTGGAGGCACTGCGCGCCGGCGTGCGGGTGGTGTCGAGCGCATGGCTGGGGATCGCGGAGCGCTCCGGCATGGTCGCCACCGAGCAGGTGCTGCTCCTGCTCGCCCACCGCCCCGAACGCACCGCGCAGCTCCTGGGCGGCCAGACCGGCGACCCGTGGTGGACCGCCCCGGACCTCACCCGGCTCCCCGGCATAGCCCGCATGGTCGGCGAGGAGACCGGCATACCCCTGACCGTGACCACGCCGGTCGTCGGCCCCGGCGTGGGCACGATCTCCACCGGCACCCCGTTCGTCCGCCCCCGGCTGTTCCAGCCGTACGACCCGCAACGGCTCCTGGGCATCGCCCCGAGCGTCGTCCTCACTCACCTGGCCAGCGCCCGGGTCGTCACCGCCGTCGCCGCCCGCCTGGGTCACGAGCTCGACCGGGACCGGGCGGGGAGCGCGATGGCCTGGGTGAAGAGCCGGGCGTTCCGGACCGGCCGCGCCGTGGTCGACGACGAGGCGTTCGCCGCCTACCTCGACGGCCTCGCCGGCGCACCCGCCACCGCACCCGCCGCACCCGACACCGACCCGGCCGGGGCCGCGCGGTGAACCCGGGCGCCGTACCCACCGACACCGGTACCGTCGACCTGCCCGGCGCCCGCAGCGCCCTCGCCCGGGGCACGGCGGTCGTGCTGCCCAACCCCTCGCCGCTGACCGGCGTGGTCGCCGCCACCGCGCCCGGGACGGTCAACGCCGCGAAGGGCCGCCCCGTCGGCCAGCCGGTCGCGCTCTGGGCCCACCATCCGGACACCCTGGCGGCCCTCGACGCGGCCCTCGCCCTGGACGCGCCCACGGCCGCCCTGGCCCGGCGCCTCCTCGCCGAGGAGCACCTCACCCTGCTGGTCCCGCTGCGCACCGACGAGCCGCCGCCCGACTGGCTGGCGCCGGCCGCCCAGGACGGCTGGGCCCTGCTCTTCGGCGCCCGCTGGGCACCCCTGCGGCCCCTGCTCGCCCGCTTTCCGCTGCTGTACGTCAGCAGCGCCAACCGCACCGGCCGCCCCCCCGCGGCCCACGCGGCCGCTGCCGTGGCCATGTTCCCCGCAGGGACGGCCGTCCTCGGCACGGCCGACCTCCCCGCCGCCGGACCGGCCAGCACCGAAGCGACCGGCACCGAAGCGGCCGGCACGGAACCGGCCGCCGTCGAACCGGAGGGACCGGAGCCGGCCCGCCGGGCCACCACCACCCTGCGCCTGCACCCCGGCGGCAGCCTCGCCCTGCACCGCCACGGCGCCCAGGACCACCGCCACGGCGGCGCCGCGGCCTATCTGCACCACCTCCGCACCGCCTACCCGGCGGCGGCGGGCCACCGAGCCACCGCGGACGCCGGCGAGAGCCCGTAGGCCCGGTAGGACCAGGGCCACGCCGACGACCGCCCGCCACTCACCGTCTTGACGAAACCATGACACTGACGGACCATCATGCTGGCGCGCGCCGCAGTTCCTCCCCTGTTCCGTCCCTACGGACCCCCCACAGGAGGACAGTCATGCGACTGCCCCGCCGAGGGAAGCCCGCCGCGGTCACCGCCGTCGTGCTGGCCCTCGCACTCGCCTCCCCCCTCACCACCCAGGTCGCCGCCCACCCGGTCACCGCCTCCTCGGCCGCCGCGGCCGACAGCGCCCGGCAGTACGTCCTCGACGGCCCCCGCACCGTCGCCGAACGCACCGCCGTCGCCGCCACCGGAGCCTCCGTCGACGCCGTGCGGACCGATTCGGTGGTGGTCACCGCCACCGCCGCCGAGGCCGACCGGCTGCGCGCGCTCGGCTGGTCCCCCAGTCCGCTGCCGGACCCGACGTACGGCGCCGGGGCCGGCGAACAGGGCGTCGGCGCCGCGGTGTACGACTTCCCGTCCGCCGACTCCGGGTACCACAACTACGCGGAGGCCACCGCCGACATCGACGCCGTCGTGGCCGCGCACCCCGACATCATGAGCAAGCGCGTCATCGGCACCTCCTACGAGGGCCGGGCGATCGTCGCCGTGAAGATCAGCGACAACGTCGGAACCGACGAGAACGAGCCCGAGGTGCTGTTCACCGCCCACCAGCACGCCCGTGAGCACCTCACCGTCGAGATGGCGCTCTACCTGCTGCACGAGTTCGGCGACAAGTACGGCACCGACAGCCGGATCACGAACGCCGTCAACAGCCGTGAGATCTGGGTGGTCCCCGACGTCAACCCGGACGGCGGCGAGTACGACATCGCCACCGGCCGCTACCGCAGCTGGCGCAAGGACCGCCAGCCCAACGCCGGCAGCAGCAGCGCCGGCACCGACCTGAACCGCAACTGGGACTACAAGTGGGGCTGCTGCGGCGGCTCCTCCGGCTCCACCTCCAGCGAGACCTACCGGGGCGCCGCCCCCGAGTCCGCCAAGGAGACCAAGGTGGTGGCCGACTTCGTCCGCACCCGGGTGATCGGCGGGAAGCAGCAGATCACCGCGGCCATCGACTTCCACACCTACAGCCAGCTGGTGCTCTGGCCGTTCGGCTGGACCACCGCCAACACCGCCACCGGAATGACCGCCGACGAGTACAACACCTTCGCCACCTTCGGCAAGGCCATGGCCGGCACCAACGGCTACACGCCCGAGCAGTCGAGCGACCTCTACATCACCGACGGCGCGATCGACGACTGGCTGTGGGGCGTGCACCGGATCTTCGCCTACACCTTCGAGATGTACCCCGGCCCGAACGGCAGCAGCGGCTTCTACCCGCCCGACGAGGTGATCGGACGCGAGACCAGCCGCAACCGCGAGGCGGTACTGCGGCTGGTGGAGACGGCCGACTGCATGTACCGCGCGATCGGCAAGCAGCAGCAGTACTGCGGCATCGCCTCCTGAGCCGGGAACGCCGCACCGGCCGGGGCCCCGTGCGGCCCCGGCCGGTGCGGCGTCCGTCCACGCGCGCGGGCCCTCGCGTCCGAGCCGGACGGGAGGGCCCGCGCCACCGTGGTCAGCGGGTGACGTTCCAGACCAGGCTGCGGGTGAGCGCCGGGGTCAGGGCCGGGTCGATGACGGAGGACGTGGGGTCGGTCGCGACCGCCTTGAGCTCGTGGGCCGCGGGCTTGGGGCCGGTCGGGCCGAGGTCGGCGACGGCGATCGCCTTCTGGTCGCGCAGGGCCTTCACCTCCTTGCCGTCGAGGTACCAGCTCAGCTTGGTGCCGGAGACCGGGAGGTCGACGGTGAGGCGGTCGGTCGCGGTCAGCCGGGTGGTGACGGGCGTGGCGCTGGTGAGGGTGGAGGCGTGCCGGTAGAAGCCGGCGATCATGGCCTCGCGGCCGGGGAGGTTGAACTCGCGCCCGAGGGAGCGCATCACGGAGTTGTCGGTCGGCCGGTTGAGGCCGGACGGGTAGTTGCCGGCGCCCTGGTAGGCGCCGACGGTCCCGCCGTCGGGCGAGGTCTTCCCGAGCCACCGGTACCACTTGGTCTTGTCCTTGCGCATCTGGTCGGCGCTCAGGGTGCTGATGTTGGCCTGCGGGGGCTCCGCGCCCTTGTAGGGCTGGGTGCCCTCGGCGACGTACTCGTCCGCGAGCTTGCCCAGCGAGTGGCCGGTCTCGTGCACCGCTATCTGGCCGGACGCGCCGTTGCCGCCCGCCACGGTGGCGATGCCGTCGTACCCGAGCGGGGACTGGGTGCTGCCGTAGCCGGCGCCGCCGTACTTGGCGGTGTTGGCGACGACGATGACGAGGTCGGCCTGCGGGGCCTTGGCGGCGTAGGTGTCCACGGCCTTGATGTCCACGCAGAGCAACCGCTCGATGGAGTTGCACCAGAAGTGCGAGCCGAGGGCGGTCTTGCGGACGGTGCTCTGCTTCGGGTCCCCGGAGACGCTCGACTCGGCGGAGACGGCGTTCACGGCCCACACGTTGAACAGCTTGCGATACGTGGCGTAGGGCTGGACGGCGCTGATGTCCTTCCACTTCGCGGCCGCGTCCTTCTGGAACTTCGCCTGCTCCGACGCCGTGTAGCCGTCGCCGATCACGACCACGTCCAGCTTGCTGTCCGAGCCGCCGTTGTTGACGATCTTCGTGACGGCACCGTCCCCGGCGGCGGCCGCGCCCATCGACGGCTCGGCGACGAAGGGGGACGCCGCAGGGACCTTGGCCCGGCTGATGGCGCCGTCCTCGGCGAAGACCTCGACGTCCTGGTCACCCGGGGAGGAGGTGCCGAGCACGGGGTCGGACGGGGCGGCGACCGCCGGGCCGACGCCGACGGCGAGGGCCGCCAGCGTCGTGGCGCCGGCCAGGAGGACCGCGGTGAGCCTGCTGTTGCGCAAGGGAGTTGCTCCGAATCGGTTGGCGGCGAAGGGTGGTGGCGAGTGGTTCCGGCACGTGACGTACGGAGCCGCACGCTGCCGTGCGCCACTGCCACCGCCCGCGCGCCGAAACCGGCACACCGGGGCCGAGCCGACCGGGCGACACCACCCGGCCACCACCTCACCGGTGGATACGGCCGACTCCCCACGAACGGTTCATGCCGCGCCCGCCCGGCGCCCCCGCCCACCCCGCCGCCGGCCGCCGGACCGGGCGGCCGCCCCCATGCCGCACACGAGGTCGGCACCGCGGCGGGCACCCACCCTTCACTTCTGCCCCGCCTGCACTCCTTAGCCGTGCACACCATCGGAGGCGCACATTCCTATGTCAACTTGTCTTGTGGCGTTCAATTTGACGATGCCTCAGCTCAAGGAGCATAGTGAAATATCACATTGCAACGACCTCCTGGATGGACCAGGAGGCCCCTTCACACAGGAGAAGGCTCCCCATGACTCGCAAGATCCTGACGACGGCCGCCGCAGCGGTCGCCCTGGGAACGGCTCTGGTCGTCGCGGCTCCGGCCGGTGCGGCAACCGCCTCCGGCGCCACCGACGCCCCCACGGTGATCTGCGACAACTACGGCCTGCAGGCCGGTCTGGCGACCAAGGTGTGCGCCACGGTGAGCGGAGACGGCATCGAGTTCACCGGCCACATCGGCCTGGCCGGCCCGCCGAGCCCCGGCAGCCCGCTCCCCCGGCCGAAGCAGGTCGAGGTCCTCCTGACCGGCAGCGTCGCCGGCGGGATCAGCCTCGGCACCACGCAGCAGACGCTGACCTTCCAGAGCCGGCCGCTGCAGGTCGAGGGCGTGCGCGGAACGGTGGCCTGCGGTTCGACCGTGCACGCCTCCTTCTCGGTCGCGTCCGCCGGGTGGCTCGCCAACCCCGTCACCACCGACGTGCCGGTGAACTGCTGACGGAACCGGCACCGGGCAGCCGTGGGAGCGCCCGCCGACGGGCGCGGCCCCCGCGGCTGCCCGGCCTTCCGTCCTCCGGTGACCGAACGTCCGCTCGCCGAACGGCCGGCGACCGCGCCGCCGGGCCCGGAGCGGTCCGGGCCCGGCCGGGCGCACACCCGGCCGGGCCGGTCCTGGGGGTACTCCCGGCGCCGCTGCGCAGACGGGAGTGTGACGGCAGGACCTAACAGATCCGCGGCAGTTGCTCACCCATCGGCAGGTCGACCACCCGGGTGCCGCCGAGCGCCGTACGGGCGACGACCATCCCGGGGTGCTCCGCCACGCACTCGCCGATCACGACCGCTCCCGCGCCCAGCGGGTGCGCCCGCATCGCGGCGAGCACCGCCTCCGCGTGTTCGCGCGGCACGAAGGCGACCAGCTTGCCCTCGTTGGCGACGTACATCGGGTCGAGCCCGAGCACCGCGCACGCGTTGGCGACCTGCGGCGGCACCGGAACGGCGCGTTCGCTCATCAGCACGCCCACGCCGGCCGCCGCCGCGATCTCGTTGAGCGCCGCCGCCAGCCCGCCCCGGGTGGGGTCGCGCAGCACGTGCAGGTCCGGGGTGACCGCCAGCATGGCCTCGACCAGGCCGCCGAGCGCGGCACAGTCGCTCTCGATCTCCACGCCGAACTCCAGGCCCTCGCGCACGCTCATGATCGCGACCCCGTGCAGCCCGATCTCCCCGCTGACGATCACCACGTCACCCGGGACGGCCCGCTGCGGCCTGATGTCCACCCCGGCCGGGACGAGCCCGATGCCGGCGGTGTTGAGGTAGACCCCGTCGCCGTGGCCGGCCTCGACCACCTTGGTGTCACCGGTGGCGACCTCCACCCCGGCCGCCCGCGCGGCGTCGCCGAGCGCCCGGGCGATCCGGTCCACCACGGCCATCTCCACGCCCTCCTCCAGGATGAACCCGCAGGACAGGTAGGCCGCCCGGGCCCCGCTCATCGCGAGGTCGTTGACCGTCCCGTTGACGGCGAGGTCGCCGATGCTGCCGCCGGGGAAGAAGAGCGGCCGCACGACGTAGGAGTCGGTGGAGAAGGCGAGTCTGGCCCCGCCGAGCTCCAGGACGGCGGAGTCGCCGAGCCCGGCGAGCACCCGGCCGCCGAACGCCGGGGCGAAGATGTTCTCCACCAGCTCGGCCGACATGGCGCCGCCTCCACCGTGCCCCATCACCACCCGGGGGTGGTCGCGCAGCGGCAGCGGGCAGCTCCACCCGGAGAAGTCCGGCGCCGCGGACGGTGCCACGGACGGCACCGCGGACGGCACCACGGACGGCGCGACAGCCGGTGCGGCGGACGGTACGCCGGCCGGTGCGGTCAGGATCTCGGCCTCAGCCAACGGGGCTCGCCTCCCGGGGAACGGCCGGCGTGCTCAGCCGGCGGTAGAGGTAGTACGCGGCGCAGGCCCCCTCGCTGGACACCATGGTGGCGCCGAGCGGGGTGCGCGGAGTGCAGGTGGTGCCGAAGGCCTCGCACCGGTCGGGCTTGAGCAGGCCCTGCAGCACTTCGCCGCTGCGGCACTGCGCGGGCTCGCGGGTGGTGATGCCGGCCACGTCGAAGCGGTTCTCGGCGTTCTGGTCGTGGTAGCGCGAGGAGAGCCGCCAACCGCTCTGCGGGATCACGCCGATGCCGCGCCAGGCCCGGTCGGTCACCTCGAAGACGTCCTCCAGCATGGCCCGTGCCGCCGGGTTGCCCTCCGGGCGGACGGCCCGGGCGTAGGCGTTCTCGACGGTGTGCTCGCCGCGCTCCAACTGCCGTACGGTGCGCCGGATTCCCTCCAGGATGTCCAGCGGCTCGAACCCGGTGACCACGATCGGCACCCGGTGCCGCTCGGCCAGCGCCGGGTACTCGTCGGTGCCCATCACGCTGCACACGTGCCCGGCGGCCAGGAAGCCCTGCACCCGGCACTCCGGCGAGGTCATGATGGCCTCGATGGCCGGGGGCACCCGCACGTGCGAGACGAGCATGCTGAAGTTGCGGATGCCCTGCTTCCTGGCCTGGTGAACGGCCATCGCGTTCGGCGGGGCGGTGGTCTCGAAGCCGATGCCGAAGAAGACGACCTCGCGGTGCGGGTTCTCCCGGGCGATCTTCAGCGCGTCCAGCGGCGAGTACACCACCCGGACGTCACCGCCCTCGCCGCGGACCCGGAAGAGGTCGCGGTCGGTGCCCGGCACCCGCAGCATGTCGCCGAACGAGCAGAAGATCACCTCGGGCCGGGCGGCGATCGCCAGCGCCCGGTCGATCACCTCCAGCGGGGTGACACAGACCGGGCAGCCCGGCCCGTGGATCAACTCGACCTCCTCCGGAAGGAGTTGGTCGATCCCCTGACGGATGATGGTGTGCGTCTGCCCGCCGCACACCTCCATCAGCGCCCACGGCCTGGTGACCGTCGCCCTGATGTCGGCGAGCAGGCCGGCCGCCAGCTCCGGGTTCTGGAAGTCCTCCAGGTACTTCACCGCTGCTCCTCCCCCACGGCCGCCGCCGCCGCTTCCCACGGATCGCCGAACTCCTCCTGGAGCAGGCCGATCTCGGCGAAGAGCTCCAGCGTCCGGCGGGCCGACTCCTCGTCGAGGCGCTGCAGGGCGAACCCGACGTGCACGATGGCGTACTCACCCACCTTCAGGTCCGGGAGGTACTCCAGACACACGTCCTTGACGACTCCGCCGAAGTCGACGACCGCCATCCTGGCGCCGTCGCGTTCCGCGATCTCCACCACTCTTCCGGGCACCGCCAGACACATCCGGGCTCTCTCCTCTCAGGTGACGGCCGGGCCGGCGGCCCGGGCGGCCACCATCAGCTGCCCGAGCGCCAGTCCTCCGTCGTTGGGCGGCACCCGGCGGTGCCGCAGCACGGTGAAGCCGTCCGCGCGCAGGCCGGCCGCGCAGGCCGAGGACAGCAGCGCGTTGGCGAAGACCCCGCCGGTCAGCGCGACCGTCCCGGTGCCGTGCTCGTCCCGGGCCGCGCCGCAGATCCGGCGGACCAGTCCGGCCACCGCGTCGTGGAAGCGCGCCGCGATCAGACCGGCCGGAGCGCCGGCGGCCAGGTCGGCCACCACCGCGGCCAGCACCGGCGCCGGGTCGGCGACCAGGGTGCCGTCGACCGGTCGCAGGTCGAACGCGTACCCCTCGGCCGGGCCGTGCGCCAGCGCCGCGCCCTCCAGCTCGATCGCCGCCTGCGCCTCGTACTCGGCCCGCTGGCAGACCCCGGCCAGGGCCGACACCGCGTCGAACAGCCGCCCCATGCTGGAGGTCGGCAGGCAGTTCAGCGAGCGCTCCAACTGCCGCTCCAGCACCCGCCGTTCGTCGTCCGGGCAGGCCAGCACCGGGGGCAGGTCCGCCGCCCACGGCAGCCCTGCCGCGCGCAGCTGGGCGAGCGCCGTCCGGTACGGGCGCGCCACCGCCGCGTCCCCGCCCGGCAGCGGGACGTAGGCGAGGTGGGCGAGGCGGCGGTAGCCGTCGTAGTCGGCCAGCAGCACCTCGCCGCCCCACACCGCGCCGTCGTCGCCGTAGCCGGTGCCGTCGAAGGCGACGCCCAGGACGGGCCGGCCGCCGTCGAGGCCGTGCTCGGCCATCACCGAGGCGACGTGCGCGTGGTGGTGCTGCACCGCCCGCATCTCCCGCCCCCCGGCGGTGCTCCGGGCGTGCCGGACGGACCGGTAGCCGGGGTGGCGGTCCACGGCCAGCAGGTCGGGCCGGACCCCGGTGACGGCACCCAGGTGCACCACCGCCCGGTCGAAGGCCTCCAGGGTGGCGAGGTCGTCCATGTCCCCGATGTGGCCGGACAGCCAGGCGTAACCGTCCTGCGCCAGCGCGAAGGTGTTCTTGAGGTCGCCGCCGACGGCCAGCACGGGCCGGACCGGCACCGGGAGCGGCAGGGGCAGCGGCGCGTGGCCGCGGGAGCGGCGGATCGGCAGTTGCTCGCCGTCCACCACCCGCACCACCGAGTCCTCGCACGGTACGTGGATGGGCCGGTCGTGCGTCAGCCAGGCGTCGACCAGCGGTGCGAGCCGGGCGAAGGCGTCCCGGTCCTCCGTCACGACCGGCTCGCCGGAGAGGTTGGCGCTGGTCATCACGAGCAGTCCGGGGCCGGGCGGGGCGATCAGCAGGTGGTGCAGCGGGGTGTACGGCAGCATCACCCCGAGGTCGGGGCTGCGGGGCGCCACCGCCTCCAGTGCCGCCGGCAACGGCCCGCGGCGGCGCAGCAGGACGATCGGCCGGACGGCCCCGGTGAGCAGTTCCTCCTCGACCGGGCCCGGGCGGACCAGCGGGGCGATCTCCCCGAGGTCCCGTGCCATCAGGGCGAAGGGCTTGGCGCCGCGCCGCTTGCGCCGGCGCAGCCGGGCCACGCTCTCCTCGTTGAGCGCGTCGCAGGCCAGGTGGTAGCCACCGATGCCCTTGACGGCCAGGATCGCTCCGCCGGCGAGCAGCCGCCGGGCCTCGGTGAGCGCCGCGTCGCCCTCGCGCGTCGCCAGCCCCGGCACGACCAGGGCGAGTCCGGGCCCGCAGGCGTGGCAGCAGACCGGCTGGGCGTGGAAGCGCCGGTCGGCCGGGTCGGTGTACTCCCGCTCGCAGTCCGGGCACATCGGGAAGCCGGCCATCGTGGTGTTCGCCCGGTCGTACGGCAGACCGGTCACGATGGTGTGGCGGGGCCCGCAGTTGGTGCAGCTGATGAACGGGTGCCGGTAGCGGCGGTCGCCGGGGTCGGCGAGTTCGGCGAGGCAGTCCACGCAGGTGGCGGTGTCGGGCGGAATCAGCGTCCGGCGCGGGCCGTCGGCCCGGGAGGGCGTGATGGCGAACCCGGCCGCGCCGGTGGGGGCCAGCGCCTCGTGCTCCACCGAGGCGACCCGCGCCAGCGGCGGCGCGTCGGTCGCGACCCGGCGGCAGAACGCGTCCACCGACTCCGGCCGGCCCTCGACCTCGGCCAGCACGCCGTCCCCGGTGTTGGTGACGGTGCCGGCCAGGCCGAGTTCGGCGGCGAGCGTGAAGACGAACGGCCGGAACCCGACGCCCTGGACGAGTCCCCGGACGGCGACCCTGCGCCGCTGCGCCCCGGCCACGGGCGGACCGGCCGTCACGACCGGTCCGCCACCGGGGCGTGCGGATGCGCGTGCGCGCCGTCGTGCCCGTGCCCGTGCTCCGCCCCGGGCCCGTGCGTGTGCCCGGCGTCCGGCCCGTGCGCATGCCCGTGCGTGTGTCCATGGGTGTGCCCGTGCCCGTGCCCCGGGGTGCCCGCCATGACCGGCCGGTGGGCCTCGGCGCCGTCCAGCACCGCGAGCGCCCGGTCCAGCAGCACCCCCGCCCCCTGCCCGGTCCGGACGGAGGTGAACAGCACCTCCACCCCCGGGTTGACCCGCGCGACGCTCGCCAGGAACGCGGCCTCGTCGAACTCCGCCGCCACCGCGAGGTCCGCCTTCGTCACCAGGACCAGGTTGGCCAGCCCGAAGGCCGTCGGGTACTTGAGCGGCTTGTCCTCCCCCTCGGTGACGGACGCGAGCACCACCCGCAGCGACTCGCCGAGGTCGTACGAGGCCGGGCAGACCAGGTTGCCGACGTTCTCGACGAAGAGCAGCCGGGTGTCCTGCGGCAGCCAGCCCGCCAGGTGTTCCCGGAGCATCGCCGTCTCCAGGTGGCAGAGCCCGTCGGTGAGCACCTGCTTCACCGGTGCGCCCGAACGGGCCAGCCGCACCGCGTCGTTCTCGGTCGCGAGGTCCGCGGTGAGCGCCGCCACCGGCACGCCGCGCGCCCGGGCCAGCCCGAGCTCGGCCTCCAGCAGCGCCGTCTTCCCGCTGCCGGGGCTGGACAGCAGGTTCACCACGACGGTTCCGCGCGCCGCGAGTTCGGCGCGCAGCTCGCGGGCGCCGTCGTCGTTGCGGGCGAGGACCGCCTGCCGGAGTTCCACCGAGCGACACATCGCATTCAGCCTTCCTGGTCGGCCAGGGCGCCCGCGGGGCGCTCGGCCCACTGGACGCCGAGGATCTGCAACTCCCGGCCCGCGAGCAGCTCGACCCGGGCGCCGGCACAGCGCGGGCACCCCAGGTCGGGGGGCATGCCGACGGCCCACTCGACCCCGCACGGGGTGCACCTCGCCCGCGCCGGCACGGCCTCGGTCTCCAGTACCGCGCCCTCCACCAGCGTTCCGGCGCAGGCGAGTTCGAAGCAGAAGTCCAGCGCGGAGGGCACCACTCCGGCGAGTTCGCCGACCTGCAGGCGCACCTTCTCCACCGCGAACGCCCCGTGCTCACGGGCTGCCGCGTCCACCTGCTCGACGACGGCCGTCGCGATCGACATCTCGTGCATCGGGCCCACTCCCCTTGCCGGAGGCAACAGGCTCCATTACAAGGGCGCGGTGGCGACATCGGCTCGCAGCCGCGCCGCCACCGCGCCCGGAGTACACCGTTCGCCGCAACCCGGTCCTCACATCCGCAGGATCCGCAGGTAGCGCTTCAGGTCGGGCAGGCTCTGCCAGACCAGGGTCACGACCGCGGCCACGACGGCCGCGCCCAGCAGGTTCTTCAGCATGGTGACTCCTCTCGCTGCGCCTGCGCGTCCGCTCCGACGATCCGCAGGACCACTCCGACCGCCTCCTCGACGGCGGCGGCCACCGGGGCACTGAGCCCGATGCCCTCCTCCAGCGACGCCGGCTCGCACCCGACCACCAGCACCCGCCCGGGCGGGGATCCGCCCGTCCCGGCGGCCAGCGTGGCGAGCAGCGCGAGCACGGCGTCCGGACCCATCCGGTGCCCGTCCAGCACGGGCGACTCCACCGGACCGGCGTCCGCCTCGATCAGGTACACCGTGCCCGGCTCGCCGCCGCGCGCGGTGGCGTCGACGAGCACGAGCGTCCGGTAGCCGTCCAGGAGCTGGTAGGCCAGGTGCACTCCGCGCACCCCGATGTCGACCAGCTCGACGTCCGGCGGCAGCGGGTGCCCGGCCAGCCGCCGGACGGTCTCCACGCCGAACCCGTCGTCGCCGAGGAAGATGTTGCCCACCCCGGCCACCAGCACCCGGCCCGCGCTCATGACTCCTCCAGCGGGGTGACCTCGTCCGGCTGGAAGTACCGGAACCGGCCCTGGGCCCGCCACAGGTCCGCCCCCGGGTCGTCCTCCACCGTCACCGCGAGGTGCACCGAGCCGTCGACGTCGTGCAGCACGGCCTCCACCACGGCGGTCCGGCCGTGCAGGAAGAGGTCCTGGGCGTCGGTGCGCCGTCGGCCGGGGCGGAGCAGGACGCGGCTGCCGGCCCCGACCTCGCGGCCGTCGACCACCACCCGGTCCCGGTCCGGGTCCACCTCCGGGTCGTTGCCCGGATCCCACCAGGGCTGGTCCGAGGTGTCCCCGGTGATCTCGCGCAGGCCCCGGACGGCGCCGTGCAGGCGCTCCAGGACCTCCGCGGGCATCGAGTCGGCGAGGTCGATCACGGCGCCCGCCCGGTCGTCCGTGCCCCGGGCCTCCCGCTTCTCGCGCTCGGTCAGGGCCGCCGTCCGCAGCGCGAGGATCTCGTCGATCTCGGTCGCGTCGTAGAGCGCGCCGAGGCTCTCCGGGGCGACGAGCGGGTGGTCCTCCAGGATGATCGGCGAGGACAGCAGCACCTGGCTCCGGCCCGGCGGCCCGGCCAGCACCGGCCAGGTGTGCTCGTTGCGGCACTCGCCGACGGCCGCCTTGGCCCACTCGGGCGGGTCCGTCACCGACAGGAAGGCGCCCCGGTCCAGGCCCAGCAGCAGGTGCGCGGAGACCAGCGCGCGCGGCAGTGCCGCCTCCCGCCGGTCGCCCGGCCCGGGCGACCAGTCGGCGGTGTTCTCCACCACGACCGACAGTCTGCGCACCTCGTACGGTCCGGGGACGTCCCGGGCGGTCAGCCGCAGGACGCCGTCGGCCCGCTCGCGCCGGCGCAGCAGCCGGCCGACCGTCGCACCGCCCTCGCGGAGCAGTTCCATCTCCTCGCAGGCCGGCAGGGTGAACGGACGGACGATCCCGTCACCGGTCAACTCGTCCACCGGGACGACCAGTTCGACCCGTTCCTCGACTCCCTCGTCCCACGGGACGAGCACCCGGTCGGCGAGCTCCAGCTCGTCGACCGGTTCGAAGCCGCCGGTGCCGGTGGCGCGTTGGACGATCCGCCGCTGCGCCCGGAGGAACCGCAGCTCCACCGCGAGCCGGTCGCCGGGGCGCGGTTCCATCAGGCACTCGGTGCGCTGGTGGGAGTGTTCGCCGCTGTCCTGGCCGTAGCCGGGCGGGACGAGGACGCCGAACTGCCAGCGCAGCCGGTTCTTGGCCGCCGATGCGCGGTAGGGGTAGAGCACGTAGCCCTCGAAGAGGACGGCGTCGGCGATCTGCCGGGCGTGGGCGAACCGGCCCTCGGTCTCGGCCGTGAAGGCGTTCACCGGGCGACCTCCTCGGTCCGGACGGCGTCGAGCAGCTCGCGCACGGTCGCCTCCCAGGACGGCAGGGCCCGCCGTGAGCGGTAGGCGAGCAGCTCCGCCATCAGTTCGGCCGGCAGCCGCAGCCACCCGCAACCGGGGAAGTGCTGCTCGATCATCTCCCGCCACACCTGCACGGGCATCCGCAGCGTCGCCTCGCGGTCCCAGGGCACCGGGCTCACCTGGAAGCCGCCGGGGCCGGCGAACGCGGTGCCGGAGAAGAGCAGCAGCAGGGGGACGTCGCCGCCGTCCAGCGCCGCGAGGTAGCGGGCCGAGGCCACGTCCATGTCGTAGGTGCACGGCACGACCAGGTCCACCTCGGTCTCGCCGGTGAAGCCGGGCACCATCAGCGGGACGAGGGCGAACTGCACCGGGTGCAGCGTGCTGCCCCAGCGGGAGCGCTCGCCGAAGAGGTCGGCCAGCCGCTCGCCCTCCGCCTCGCCGTAGGAGCGCCGCGCGGGCTCGATCCGCAGCTGGCAGCGGAGTGCGAGGGCGTGCACCCGGGTGCCGGCGGGGGCGGTGATCCGCAGCCGCAGGACGAGCGTCGGCCCGGCCGCGTGGGGATCGGCCCGCACCCCGGTGCAGGCGAAGGCCAGGTCGGTCACGAGACCTCCTCCGGTCGTGGCGCCCGGGCCCGCCCGGCCACCCGCGCGAAGAACGCGTCGAGTTCGGCCCGGGCCTCGGCCCCGCCGTCGAACCCCTTCCAGCACCGCCGCAGCCGGCCCACCAGCTCGTAGCAGACGTCGATCGGCACCAGGAAGCACTGGACCGGGCTCGCGGCCGGGTGCCGCAGCAGCAGCGCCTCGACGTCGGGCTCCAGTTCGGCGGCGAGCCGGCTGCCGTCGAGCGCGGCCTGCCAGTCCGCCTCGTCGGGCTCGCTCTCGGTCGCGCCGCCCGGCCCGGGGTAGAGCAGCACCAGCCGGTCCTGGCGGGCGTTGCGGAACAGGAAGGCCGTCTCGACCGGGATCCCCAGCGCCGCCCACTGCTCCTCGCCGAAGCGGTGGTCCGGCTCGGCGAGGTAGCGGTCGGGCACGCCGCGGTAGCGGCCGCCGGCCGCGCCGGGCTGCTGGAACAGCAGCCCGCAGGCCGTGCAGACGCAGGTGAGGGCCTGCTCCTCGGTGTCCACCAGGTGCCGGTGCTCCTGCGGGACCTGCTGGCCGCAGAACGTGCAGCGCTCCGGCTGCGGGGGCGCGGGCTCGCGCAGCCGGCGCAGCAGGGCCGCGCCGGGGCGGGACAACCGACGGGTGCTCACCGCACCTCCGCCGAGGCCGGCGGACGGGTGCCGATCTGCAACAGCTGCGGCGCGCGCTCCAGCTCCACGGCCGTCACCTCGGGGGCGTGGCAGGCCAGGGCGGCCTCGATGTCCTGCTCGCTGCAGCCGCAGCCGGTCCTGGTGCGGCGCAGCCGCAGGCTGCCCGTCGCGGGATCGAACCCGAGCTGCTCGACCGGCTCGGGCAGCGAGGCGAGCGCGCGGGCGATCCGCGCGCCGACGTCCTCGGGGTGGAGGTCGTGCAGCACCAGCAGCCCGGCCACCGCCGGGTCGTCCAGCAGCCGCCCCAGCGCCTGCGGCGGCAGCGCCCGGACGAGCCGGGTGAGGCCGTCCCCGTAGAAGGCCATCAGCTCGCGGACGAGCTGCTCGCCCGCCCCCTGCTCCTCGCCGCCCAGCCGGTCCAGCGCCTCCTGGATCCGCAGCCCGGTCTCCTCCGCCGTCATGCGGTGAGCCCGCTCAGGCCCGTGGGCACGTGCATCTTCTGCACGGTCCGGCCGCCGCCGACGTACATGTGGACGCCGCAGGGCAGACAGGGGTCGAAGCTGCGCACGGCCCGCATGATGTCGATGCCCTTGAAGTTCTCCGGCGAGTTCTCCTCGAAGATCGGCGTGTTCTGCACCGCGTCCTCGTACGGGCCGGGCGTGCCGAAGCTGTCGCGCACGCTCGCGTTCCAGGGCGTCGGCGGGTACGGGTGGTAGTTGGCGATCTTGCCGTCCCGGATCACCATGTGGTGCGACAGGACGCCGCGCACCGCCTCGGTGAAGCCGCAGCCGATGGACTCGTCCGGCACCTCGAACCGCTCCCAGGTCTGGCTGCGCCCGGCGCGGACCTCGGCCAGGGCCTTCTCCGCGAAGTGCAGGGCGGCCGCGGCCGCGTACGCCTGGAAGTACGTCCGGGCGCGGTTGCGCTCGATGGCGTTGCTCCACTGCGGGATCTTCCACTCGAAGGTGGTCTCCGGCTTGGTCATCGAGCGCGGCAGGTTGATCTGCACGCTGTGGCCGGTGGCCTTGATGTAGCCGATGTCGACCAGGCCGGAGAGCGCGGTGGACCAGAGGCGGGCGATCGGGCCGCCGCCGGTGTCGAGGGCGAGGTAGTCCTTGCCGTCGAACCAGCGCGGGGACATCACCCAGCTGTACTTGTCGTCGAAGTTGCGCTTCTGCGGGGCGGGGACGGTGTGCTGGTTCCAGGGGTGCCGGGGGTCGACCGGGTTGCCCAGCGGGTCGTGGGTGACGAACAGCTCCTTGCCCTCCCAGTCCTCGTAGTAGGAGCTGCCGAGCAGGATGCGGATGCCGAGGTTGATCTCGGTCAGGTCGTTGGTGACCAGCTTGCCGTCGACGACCACGCCCGGGGTGACGAACATCTTCCGACCCCAGTCGGTCATGTTCCGGTACGTGAAGTCGCAGTGGTCGGGGTCGTTGAGGCTCCCCCAGCAGCCGAGCAGGACGCGCCGCCGGCCGACCTCCTCGTAGCCGGGCAGGGCCTCGTAGAAGAAGTCGAAGAGGTCGTCGTGCAGCGGCACGACCTTCTTCATGAACTCCACGTACCGCATCAGCCGGGTCAGGTAGTCGGTGAACAGCTGGACCGACGCCACCGTGCCGACGCCGCCCGGGTAGAGCGTGGAGGGGTGCACGTGGCGGCCCTCCATCAGGCAGAACATCTCCCGGGTGTAGCGGCTGACCTGCAGCGCCTCGCGGTAGAACTCGCCCTCGATCGGGTTGAGCGAGCGCATGATGTCGGCGATCGTCCTGTACCCGTGGTCGCCGGCGTGCGGGGCCGCGGTGCGCTCGGCCAGCTCCAGGACACCGGGGTTGGTCTCGCGGACCATCTTCTCGCAGTAGTCGACCCCGACCAGGTTCTCCTGGAAGATGTTGTGGTCGAACATGTACTCGGCGGCCTCGCCGAGGTTGATGATCCACTCGCCGAGGTGCGGGGGCTTCACCCCGTACGCCATGTTCTGCGCGTAGACGGAGCAGGTGGCGTGGTTGTCGCCGCAGATGCCGCAGATGCGGCTGGTGATGAAGTGCGCGTCGCGCGGGTCCTTGCCCCGCATGAAGACGCTGTAGCCGCGGAAGACCGAGGAGGTGCTGTAGCACTCCGCGACCTTCTTCTGCTTGAAGTCGATCTTCGTGTGGATGCCGAGGCTGCCCACGATCCGGGTGATCGGGTCCCAGGACATCTCCACCAGGCCGCTGCCGTCGCCGGCTGCCTTCGTCGTCGGTGCCATCGTGTCTGTCGTGCCCTTCTGGAAGCGGGGAGGGTCAGCGGCGGAGCGGGCCGCCGCACGGAGGTGCGGCGGCCCGCCGGGTCACCGCGGCGTGCGGTAACCGGTCGTCAGCGTGCGCCCCGGGTGGCGCCACTTGGGTTCCTTGTCGAGGGTCTTCATGGTGATCGAGCGCAGCCGCCGGATCACCGCGCCGTACGCGGAGCTCGCGTTGGTCGAGATGTGGGAGCCCGGCGGCGGGTCCATGAAGGGCATGAACTTGTCGGGGAAGCCGGGCATCGTGCAGGCGATGCAGATGCCGCCGACGTTGGGACAGCCGCCGATGCCGTTGATCCAGCCGCGCTTGGTGACGTTGCACTTGACGACCGGGCCCCAACAGCCCAGCCGCACCAGGCACTCCGGTGTGCCGTACTCGGTGGCGAACTGGCCCTGCTCGTAGTAGCCGCCGCGGTCACAGCCCTCGTGCACGGTGGCGCCGAAGAGCCAGGTCGGACGCAGCTTGTCGTCCAGCGGGATCATCGGCGCGGAGCCGGCCAGCTGGTAGAGCAGGTAGGTCAGCGTCTCGGAGAAGTTGTCGGGCTGGATGGGGCAGCCCGGCACGCAGACGATGGGCAGGCCGGCCTTGGACTTCCAGTCCCAGCCCAGGTAGTCGGGCACGCCCATGGCGCCGGTCGGATTGCCGGCCATGGCGTGGATGCCGCCGTAGGTGGCGCAGGTACCGATGGCGACGACCGCCGTGGCCTTGGGCGAGAGGCGGTCGAGCCACTCACTGGTGGTGATCGGCTGACCGGTCCGCGGATCGTCGCCGAAGCCGCACCAGTAGCCCTCCTCCTTGATGCTCTCGTTCGGGATGGATCCTTCGACGACCAGGACGAACGGGTCGAGTTCGCCGCGGTCCGCCTTGAAGAACCACTCCACGAAGTTGTCCGCGCCCTGGACCGGCCCGCACTCGAAGTCGATCAGCGGCCAGTGGACGGCGATCTTCGGCAGGCCCGGCAGTGCGCCGGTGACGATCTCCTCGATGCTCGGCTGCATGGCCGCGGTCAGGGAGACCGAGTCACCGTCGCAGCTCAGGCCCGCGTTGATCCAGAGAATGTGCACCACATCAGCGTCGGTGGCGCTCGTTGTTGCAGCACCCATGAGGATGCCTCCTCGGAACTGGGAGCCGGACAAAAAGGCTCAAACCAGTCATAGCAGCGGTTGCCGCCGCCCGCCGGTCCGCAGGGCCGGGGGAGCACTCGGACGGAGCGCAAGCCGGGGCGGCCGTTCGGACCATCCGGCCGGGGCCTACGGCGCGTACGGCGGTGCGGGCGCGGGCGCCGG
The DNA here is from genome assembly GCF_053587085.1 of Kitasatospora sp. NPDC003701. Taxonomy (NCBI): domain Bacteria; kingdom Bacillati; phylum Actinomycetota; class Actinomycetes; order Kitasatosporales; family Streptomycetaceae; genus Kitasatospora; species Kitasatospora sp. NPDC003701. The sequence continues at coordinate 74,602 of NZ_JBSFNM010000004.1, read as the reverse complement.
CCGCTTGCGGACGAAGGCGGCGCGGAGCGCGTGGTAGGGCGCGTCCGGGGTGAAGAACTGGCGCCGCATCACGGCCAGTTCTTCTCGGCGGTACGCGGCCAGCGGCTTCACCAGCTCGTCCGCCTCACGGGCGGCCTTCTTGGCGGCGATCCGGTCCTGGGCGGTCGGCGAGGCGGCGAGCAGCCCGGCCAGCCGGCCCGCCTCCCGCCCGAAGTCCTGCGGGGCGCACGGCAGCACCCGGTCGATCAGCCGGCCCCGCAGGGCGGCCGCGGCGCTGACCGGGAGCGCCCGGGCGGTGAGCCGGCCGGCCTCGGCCGCCCCCACCCGGCGCGGCAGGGTGTAGGTCCAGTACTCCGAGCCGTGCAGGCCCATCAGGCGGTAGTGCGGATTGAGCACCGCGCCCCGGCGGCACCACACCTCGTCGGCCGCCAGCGCGAGCATCACCCCGCCGGCGGCGGCGTTCCCGCCGAGGGCCGCGACCACCAGGCGGTCCGTGGTGGTGAGGACGGCCTCGACCAGGTCGTCGATGGCGTTGATGTTCGCCCAGGACTCGGCCGCCGGGTCGGGCGCGGCCTCGATGACGTTCAGGTGGATCCCGTTGGAGAAGAAGTCGCGGCCGCCGCCCAGCACCAGGACGGAGGTCGGCCGGCCCAGCGCGAAGCGGTAGGCGTCGAGCAGCCGGCGGCAGTGCCCGGTGCTCATCGCGCCACCGGGGAAGGAGAAGCGGAGCACCCCGACCGGGCCGTCCTCCCGGTAGCGGATGTCCGACCAGACCGGGTCGTCCGGCGCCGGCATCAGCGGCGCGGGCACCTCGGGCAGGGCCGGCAGTGCGTCGCCGAGCGCGGTGACGGCCGGCAGTTTGAAGGTCGCGGGGCCGCCCGGGTGACGGCGGCGGCGGAGTTCGGGAATCCACACCGCACCGTCGGCCGTCGCCCGGCAGACCGCTCCGGCCCGGGTCGCCAGCAGGTCGCCGGGGCGCCCGCGCAGGGCGTGCTCCCGGTGGCCGCCGTGCAGGTACCACTCGGCGCCGAGCAGCTCGTCGAGCACCCCGGGCTGGGAGTCCGCCGCCCGGAGGCTGCGCAGCACGGTGCCGGTGGCGTCCCCGGCCCAGTCGATCCGCCGGGTCTCCTGGCGCAGGTAGGGCCTGGTGTGGTCCGGCGCCCGCCACGCGGGGCCGCTCTGCGGGCGCGGGGTGAAGGTGCCCGAGGCGAACCGTTCCACGGCGCGCAGCACCGCCCCGACCGCGGCGTCGGAGACCTCGTTGCGGTAGAGGTCGCTCTTGCCGACGGGCGGCAGCGGGCAGGCCTGCGTGGCCCAGACGGCGCCGGCGTCCATCACCTCGTCGGCCTGGAGCACCGTCACTCCCCAGTCGACCGCTCCCTCGTGGATCGCCCAGTCGAGGGAGGACGGCCCGCGGTCCCCCGGCGGGCCGGGGTGCACGATCAGGCACGGCAGCGCCGACCAGACGTCGCGCGGGAGCGCCGTCCGCAGTATCGGGGCGATCACCAGCTCCGGGGCCGAGCGGGCGACCGCCTCGCGCAGCGCGTCGTCGTCCCCGGCCGGATGGACCTCGACCACGTGCCGGAGGTCCCGCAACTCGGCGTGGACCCGTTGGGTGAGGCTGTTGAACGCGCTCGCGACGAGCAGGATCCGCATGGCCGCCTCCGGCGGTGTGGGCACCCGTGAACCCGCCGATCATCCGCCCCGGCCCGGTGCCGCCCGCCTCGCCGCGCCGCCCGTTCACCCGGCCGGACGGGCCGTCACGGCACATGCCGAAGGGACGTGCCCGGACGGCCTCGCGCGAAACCGGGTCATCGGCGCACGATTGCATGACTGAAGCGCGGCCGGAGCGGGCATACCGTCAGTAGCCCGCCGACGGGCCCCGGTTGAAGCTCCCCCACGAGCGCAACCGAGGCCCTGGCCGGCGGCCGGGCCTGGACGTGACTCCCCCCACGGAGCGGCGGCCAGGCCCGCATGCTGTTCAACCAGCGACACGCAGCGTACATGTCATATCCACGTACCGCTACCGCGCGGACGTCGGAGGCTCGATCGACGGGTCTTCTCGGCCACCTCGGCGGTGCCCGGCCCGCGGGCCGCGGGCCGCCTCGTCGGCCCGGGCGCCCCGCTGCCGCGCGGTGCGCCCGGGCCCGTCGGCCTCCGTCAGGTGCGCGCCGGGCTCCGGTCCCGGCGGGCCTGCACCGTCGGGTCCGGGACGGGCAGCGCGGCGATCAGCCGTTGCGTGTAGCCGGCCCGCGGCGCGCCGAGGACCTGCGCGGTACTGCCCGACTCCACGATCCGTCCGTGCTGCAGCACGGCGACCCGGTCCGCCACCTGCCGGACCACCGCGAGGTCGTGACTGATGAACAGGGCGGCGAAGCCGAGCTCCCGCTGCAGTCGGACGAACAGCTCCAGCACCTTGGCCTGGACCGAGACGTCCAGCGCCGAGGTCGGCTCGTCGGCGATCACCAGGCGCGGGCGCAGCGCCAGGGCCCGGGCCAGGCCGGCGCGCTGGCGCTCGCCGCCGCTGAGTTCGTGCGGATGGCGGTCCGCGTAGCCGCGCGGCAGTCGGACGGACTCCAGGAGCGACTCGACCTCCGCCCGGACCGCCCGCCCGCCCAGGTCGCGCCGGTGGACCGCCAGCGGCTCCGCCACGCACTCGCCGATCGTCAGCAGCGGATTGAAGCTGGTCGCCGGGTCCTGGAAGACGAACCCGATCTGCCCGGCCCGGCTGCCCGCCGTGGAGCGGCGCGCCCGGCCCAACCGGCCCCGGGCGGCCAGGGGCTCGCCGAGCACGTCGAGCTCTCCCGCGCCGACCCGGGCCAGGCCGGCGACCGCCCGCCCGATCGTCGTCTTGCCGGAGCCGCTCTCCCCCACCAGGCCGAGCACCTCACCGGGGCGGATCTCGAAACCGACCCCGTCGACGGCCCGGAAGGCCTTGCGGCCCAGCCGCGCGGGGTAGTCGACGGTCAGCCCGGAGGCCCTGACCACGGGCTCCACGGCGGCTCCGGCGGGCCCGGGGCCGGGCGGCGGGACGGGACGGGGGGCGGCCGGCCCGGCGGCGGCGAAGGAGGGTACGGCGGCCAGCAGTTCACGGGTGTACGGGTGGGTCGGGGCGGCGAACAGGGTGCGGACCGGAGCCTGCTCGACGATGCGCCCCTCACGCATCACCGCCACCCGGTCGGCCAGGTCCGCCACCACGCCCATGTTGTGGGTGATCAGGAGGACGGCCGTGCCGAAGTCGGTACGGCACCGGTGCAGCAGTTCGAGGATCTCGGCCTGCACCGTGACGTCCAGCGCCGTCGTCGGCTCGTCCGCCACGATCAGCCGGGTGCCGAGCGCCAGGGCCATGGCGATGACGGCCCGCTGCTTCTGACCCCCGGAGAGCTGGTGCGGGTAGTGGTCCACCCGGACGGCCGGATCGGGGATCCCGACCTTCCCCAGCATCTCGATCGCCCGGGCACGCCGCTGCGCCCGCGATCCGCCCCCGTGCGCCCGCAAGCCCTCGGCGAGCTGCCAGCCGATGGAGAACACCGGGTTCAGCGCCGTGGACGGCTCCTGGAAGACCATGGCGGCGTGCGAGCCGCGCAGGGCGCGCAGCCGGGCGGGCGACGCCGTCAGCACGTCCTCGGCCGGGTCGGTCACGCCGTCCCCCAGGAGCACCCGCCCGCCGGTGGACGCCGAGGCGGGCAGGAGCCCGAGGACCGACTTCGCGGTCACCGTCTTGCCGCTCCCGCTCTCGCCGACCAGGGCGAGCACCTCACCGGGCGCCACCGACAGGGTGACACCCCGTACGGCGGCCGCCCGCCCGCCGTCTTCGGCGAAGGAGATGTGCAGGTCCTCGATGCGCAGCAGGTCAGTCATCGCCGGGGCCTCCGTCCGGTACGGCCGGTGTGAGGGGGCGCCCCTCGCCGTGGCGGCGGCGCAGTCGCGGGTCGGCCAGGTCGGTGAGGCTCTCGCCGAGCAGGGTCGTCCCGAGCACGGTGAGGACGATCGCGAGCCCGGGCGGGAGCGCCGTCCACCAGATCCCCGACGTGACGTCCGCCACCGAGCGGTTGAGGTCGTAGCCCCACTCGGCGGCGGAGTTCGGCTCGATCCCGAAGCCGAGGAAGCCCAGGCCCGCCAGGGTGAGGATGGCCTCCGAGGCGTTGATGGTGAGGATCAGCGGCAGGGTGCGCACCGAGTTCCGCAGGACGTGCCGGAACATGATCCGCCACGTGCCGGTGCCGATCACCAGGGCCGCCTCGACGAACGGCTCGGCCTTCACCCGGGTCACCTCGGCACGCACCACCCGGAAGTACTGCGGTACGAAGGCCGCGGCGACCGAGCAGGCCGCCGCGCCCAGGCCGCCGACCAGACTCGACCGGCCGCCGCTGATCACGATCGACATGACGATCGCCAGCAGCAGCGGGGGGAACGCGTACATCGCGTCGGCGAGCCCCACCAGCAGGCGGTCCAGGCGGCCGCCGAGGTAACCGGAGACGAGACCGAGCAGGACGCCCACGACCACCGAGAGCAGCAGGGCCGCGACGATGATCCCCAGCGCCGTCCGGGTGCCCCAGAGCGTCCGGGACAGCACGTCGTACCCGGCGATGGTGGTGCCGAGCGGGTGGGCGGCGCTGGGGTGCTGCTGCGAACCGAAGAGCTGTTCCCCGCTGCGCAGTTGCGCGTAGCCGTAGGGCGCGAGCAGCGGGGCGAGGAGCGCCGCGAGCAGGAAGAGGCCGGTCAGCGCCGCCCCGGTCAGCAGCATGACGCGTTGCAGCCCGACGCTGCCGCGCACCCCGGCGGGCAGCGGGAACCGCCGCCGGCGCGGTGCGGCGCCCGGGCGGGCGAGCAGGTGGTTCGCCACTCAGTACCTCACTCGGGGATCGATCAGCGCCGCGACGACGTCGACGAGGAAGTTGGTCAGCGCGACGACCACCGCGAAGAGCGCCACGATGCCCTGCACGGCGGCGAAGTCACGAACCGTCAGATAGTGGGCGAGCTCGTAGCCGAGGCCCTTCCATTCGAAGGTGGTCTCGGTGAGCACCGCCCCGCCGAGCAGTCCCGCGATCTGCAGCCCGAGCACGGTGACGACGGGGATCAGGGCCGGCCGGGTGGCGTGCCCGGTCACCAGCCGCAGCCGGCCGACCCCGCGCGAGCGGGCGGCCTCCACGTACTCGGCGGACAAGGTCCCGATCAGGTTCGTCCGGACCAGGCGGAGCAGCACACCGGCGACCAGCAGCCCGAGCGCGAGACCGGGCAGCACCGCGTGCCCCAGCACGTCGGCGACCGCCGATCCGTCGCCGCTGCGGAGCGCGTCGACCAGGTACACGCCGGTGGTACTGGTCTGGTCCTGCAACTCCAGTTGGACGTCGATGCTCGCCCGGCCCGAGGCCGGGAACCAGCCCAGCCAGATCGCGAAGACCAGCTTCAGCAGCAGCCCGAGGAAGAAGACCGGGGTGGCGTAGGTGAGGATCGCGAACAGCCGCAGTGCGACATCGGGCGCGCGGTCCCGGTAGGAGGCGGCGACCATGCCCAGCGGCAGGCCGACGGCCAGCGCGACGACCAGCGCGTAGCCGGACAGCTCGACGGTCGCGGCGCCGTAGGTGCGCAGCACCTGCGAGACCGCCTGGTTGTCGGTGGCGGTCGTGCCGAAGTCCCCGGTGAACGTGGCACGCAGGTAGTCGAGGTACTGGGTGAGCAGCGGCCGGTCGTAGCCCGCCCGGTGCAGCCGCTCCTGCAGCTGGGCCGGGGTCAGCCGGTCGCCGAAGGCCGTGGTGATCGGGTCGCCGGTGGCGCGCATCAGGAAGAACACGACGCTGACCAGGACGAGCACGGTGGGGACGATCAGGAGGAAGCGGACGACCAGGTAGCGGGCGAGCCCGTACCCGGCGGCGCCGCCGGACGGGCCGACGGCGCCGGGGGCGTCCTGCGCGTGAACGGTCACTTCTTCGAGAGCTCCGCCCAGCGGAACTGGTACGCGCTGGTGAGCTTCTCCGGCACGCCGTCGATCCCGCCCCGGGTGACGATCGCGGTGGAGCCCTGGAGCAGCGGCAGCAGCGGCAGCGCGGCGGCGGTCTCGTCCTGCACCTGCCGGATCAGCGCGGTGCGCTTGGCCGGGTCGGTCTCCGTCTCCTCCTGCTTGATCAGCGCCCGCACGGCGGGGTCGGTGTAGCCGTTGTTCACCCAGTTGTTCTCGGCGTAGAAGGAGGACAGGTAGTTGTCGGCGTCGAGGTAGTCCGCGTACCAGCCGAGCTGGTAGAGCGGGTACTGGTCGGCGACGCGCTCCTTGCCGTACTGGGCCCAGGCGGTGGACTGGAGCTCCACCTTGAACAGGCCGGTGGCCTCCAGCTGGGTCTTGACCAGCGCGTACTCGTCCGCCGAGGACGAGCCGTAGTGGTCGGAGTTGTACTGCAGGTTCAGGGTGACCGGGGTGCTCACCCCGGCCGCCGAGAGCCGCCGCGCCGCCGCGGCCTTGTCCGGACCGCCCTGCTTGTCGCCGTAGAGCGACTTGAGGGACGCGGTGGCACCGGTGATGCCGTCGGGGACGGAGGTGTAGAGCGGCTGGAAGGTGTTCTTGTAGACCTGCGAGGCGAGTTGCGCCCGGTCGATCGAGTCGGCCACCGCCTGACGGATCGCCAGGGCCTTGGCCGGGTCGGCCTGTTGGGTGGCCGACCCGAAGGGCTGGGTCTTGAGGTTGAAGACGATGAACCGGATGCCGTTGCCGGAGCCGGTGTGGACCGTGATCCCCTGCTTGGTGGAGAGGTCCTGGAGGTCGGTGATGGGCAGGGTGCGGTAGACCACGTCGATCGTGCCCTGCTGGACGTCGAGCTTGAGGTTGCCGGCGTCCGTGTAGTACTTGAGCTGGACGTTCCGGGTCTTCGGAGTACCGAACTGCCCCTGGTAGGCGGTGTTCGCGGTGAACGAGACCAGCGAGTTCCGGTCGTAGCTGCCGATCGCGTACGGGCCGTTCCAGGGCTTGCCCGCGACGACGGCCGCGTCGTCGAGGACCTTGTCCGCGGGGAACACCTGCTCGTCCACGATGTAGCCGGCCGCGGTGGAGAGGACCTGCGGGAACAGCGTGTCATTGGCCGACTTGAGGGTGAACACCACCGTCGCCGGGTCCGGGGCCGCCACCGCCCCGAGGTTGTAGAGCAGCGAGGAGGGGCCGTTCTTGTCCGCGATCGCCAGCTGCCGGTCGAAGCTGAACTTGACGTCGGAGGACGTCAGATCGTGCCCGTTGGCGAACTTGAGGCCCGGCTTCAGCGTGACCGTGTAGGTGGTGGGGTCGGTCAGCGCGATCGCGGACGCGAGGTCCGGCGACACCTCGGAGGAGCCGTTCCTGGCGCTGAGCAGGGTCGCGTACACCTCGCTCTCGATCGTCCCGGAGCCCGCGTCCCAGGAGCCCGCCGGGTCGAGACCGGTCACCTGGTCGGTGGTGCCGATGGTGAGGGCCTTCGCCGCCGTCCCGCCGGTGCCGCCGGCGGTCCGGGAGCTGGTGCAGGCGGTCAGGGCCACCACCGCCGCCGTACCGAGGGAGATGACCGCGAGGCTGTGTCTGGTCGAAGCGATGAAAGATGACATGGGAGTTCTCTGCTTCCGCACGCGTGATGGACGCGAGTGCGCTGTGCCCGTGGGCGTGCCCTTGGCCGGGGCCTGGGCGTGCCCCTGGCCGGGGCCTGGGCGTGCCCTTGGCCGGGGCCCCGGGCGTGCCCTGGCCGTGCCGGTGTCCGGGCGGTGCGCATCGCGAAGTGGTCGGTCACTGGACCGGTCCGGCCGTCCGGCCGTCCGATGGTCAGCGACGACAGAGCGCGCTGGAGACCAGCAACAGGTCGATGTGGCGGCGGCTGAACAGCCCTGCCATACCGGCCTCCTGGTCCTGGCCCCGGCCGGTGGCCGGAGCGGTCGCGCTTGCGGAACGGAACGTCCACCGAGCCCTCACCTGGAGCACCCCACCGCGTCAGGGGGTTGCCGTCCGGCCAGCCAGGGCTTGAACACCGGAACTCGTGGCGCGCTGGAACCGTAGATCAACAAAACTCTTGGCGTCAATGCCCGTTGAGGACGGGTCGGCGAGGAGGCCGCCGCGCTCGACGCTCCTCCGGCGCCACCGCGCGGGGCCGGTGACGGGCGGCAGCGAGACCCGCCCCGACCCCGCTGACCAGCGGTCATGGCGCGCGACGGGGAGTTCCGGGTGCCGACCGGGCGGGCCGGCCGGCGTCACCAGCCCGGATAGCGGGCCCGCCAGAGGGGGTCACGAGCCGGCCGGTAGTCGCCGCCGCCGGGCGAATCGACATACTCCTGCAACAGGTCACGCGCCAATGTGTCGATCACCCAGGCGAGTTCGAGCCGGCTCAGCAGCCCTGCCGGCAGCGCCCCGACACCGTGTGCGGCGCCGAGCAGCGCACCCGCCGTGCACGCCACCGAGGCTCCGTCGGGCGCGCCGGCGGCGAACTCCAGCGCGGCGCCCACGGTGTCCCGGCCCGGGAAGCGCGAGACGACGAAGAGGGCGCCCAGCAGCGCCGAGGAGGCCGTCGCATCCGGGGCGATCCAGGCGAGCTGCCCGGGATCCGGGCTGCCCCCCGGCGCCTTCAGCAGGTCGAGGACCGTGTCCGGGACCGCCGAGTACGGCATCGGCAGGGTGCGGACCACGGCGTCGAACGGGTGCCCGTCGCCGGGCGAGGACGCCGTCCAGGCCCCGATCGGATCGCTCTCCGTGAGGCAGTGGGCCACCAGCTGGGCCGCACCGACGGCGGCGTCCTGGGCGTCCCGGGCGCCGTGGGTGAGGGCCGCCGTCTGGCGGACCGGCAGGGCGCAGGTGCCCGGGCCGGACAGCGCCCACAGCAGCCCGAGCGGCAGCCCCCGGGTGACCGCGTGAGCACCCCGGCTACCGGTCACCGGCCTCTCCGGCGTGCCCTGCTGCAGTCCGGTCAGAGCCGTGACGGTGGCCGGTGCGGAGCCACGACGCACCGCCAGACCGGCCACCTGCACGAGCCAGCCGTCCGGCCAGGCACTTCCACCACCGGCCGTCCAGCGCTCGGAGATCCGTTCGGGCTCGATCCCCTGGAGGACGGCCCATCGGCAGTACGCGTGCCACACCACGGACGGTGCGTGGCTGATGCCCCGGTGGTTCATCCGCACCGAGGCGCGGATCGCGCCCTCCGCGGTGAACGCCGCCAGCTGCGTACTGACGCCGATCGGCAACGGCCCCTCGGCCGGCCAGCGGCCCCGCACCACCCCGGCCGCGTCCCCCAGCGCCGACCCGAGCATGAGCCCCCGCGCCCGCGACTCGTCCACGGTCACCATCCGCACCATCGCCCCGCCCTGCCCGTTCCCGGCCGCCCCCGCGTCTGTCCCGTCGACGACATCCCATCACACGGGGTCGATCGCAGGCCGTGCCGCCGCGGAACGGCCTGCCGCTGCCCCGGGGGTCGGGTCCCCGGGGCAGCGGTCGGTACGGGTCTCAGGGCTTTCGGTACGGGTCTCAGGGCTTGGGGATCAGGTGTCCGGGCCCGGGTGTCCGGGCCCGGGTGTCCGGGCCCGGGTGTCCGGGCCCGGGTGACCTACGGGCCCGGGTGACCTACGGGCGCTCCACCGGGGCGTTCCAGTCGGGCAGGGTCGCGCCCGACTCGGTGAAGGTGGCGAAGTCCGTGGTGCTGGTGAACGGCTTCTGCTGGTACAGATCGCGGGCGTAGGCCCACAGGTGGGGGTACTCGGCGAGGCCCGGGTTGACGGCGCGGGCGTGGTTGGGCCCGACGTCGAAACGGGCCAGCGTCACCCAGAGCCGCACGTCCGCCTCGGTCAGCCGGTCGCCCAGCAGGTAGCGGCTGGTGGCCAGCCGGGTGTCCAGCTCCGCGAAGGTCTCCAGCAGCGTGGCACGGGCCGCGAGCGCGGCCTCCCCGGTGCCCGCCGCGGCGCCCGCGCCGTGGTTCACGGCCGGGCCCAACCGGGCGTCCAGCGCGTCGATCTCGGCCCGGAGGTCCTCCGGGTAGGCGTCGGCGCCGTTGCTCCACCGGCCGAACTGCGTCGCCAGGTCGATGCCGATGGTCCGGAAGTCGTTGCTGACCACCCGGCCGGTCTGCCGGTCCCAGAGCGTCGGCACCGAGATGTGCCCGTCGAAGCCGGGCTCGGTCCGCTCGTACGCGTCCCGCAGCAGGGTGAACCCGTTGACCGGGTCCGGCCCGTGGGTCTCCCGGAAGGCCCAGCCCCGGCCGTCACGCCGGCCGTCGACGTAGGAGACCGAGACGACCTCCTCCAGCCCGTTGAGCGCGCGCTGGATGGTGGTGCGCTGCGCCCAGGGGCAGAACCAGCCCGCGTAGATGTGGTACCGGCCGGGCTCGGCGGCGAAGCCGCTGCTGCCGTCGGCGGTGATCCGCCCGCTGAAGCGGTACAGCGGGCGCTCGTCGCCCGGAACCCTGGTGATCCGGTACTCGCCGTGCACGGCGGTGTCGGCGGGGCTGGCGTAGTTCACGGTCTGACTCACATCGAACTCCTTGGAAGGGACGGAACGGTGCGGCTCGGGTGGTGCGGTGGTCTGTCGGTGCTGCGCCGCGGGCGGTGACGGCGCTCCCGGGTGGGTCGGGCAGGGGCGGCGTCAGGCGCCGTGCTCCCCGCCCGGGACGCGCAGGCCGAGGAAGGTGACGTGCCGGCGCAGCCGGAACCCCAGCGACTCGTAGAGCCGGATCGCCGTGGTGTTGTCGGCCGAGGTGTGGAGGAACGGCGTGTCGCCCCGCTCGCGGATCCCGGCCGCTACCGCCCGGACCAGCCGGGACCCGAGGCCCTGCCCCCGGTGCGACTCGGCCGTGCAGACGGCGCTGATCTCCGTCCAGCCCGGCGGGCGCAGCCGCTCCCCGGCCATCGCGACCAGGGCGCCCCCGCGCCGGATGCCCAGGTAGCCGCCGAGCTCGATGGTGCGGGGCAGGAAGGGTCCGGGCCGGGCGTGCTCCACCAGGGCCAGCATCTCCGGCACGTCGGCGGGGCCCAGCCGGACGGCCTCCTCGTCGGGCACGGCCCGGACGCCCTCGTCCACCAGTTGGACGCCGGGGCCCTGCATCAGGATCTCCCAGTCGGCCGGCACCGTGTCCGGGGAGCCGGAGGCGGCGACGACGCCGCCCGGGCCGTACAGCGCCGCCACGCTCCGCCAGGTCTGCCGGTCGGGCCGGTCGGGGAGGGCCACGAACGGCGACACGTCGGCCGGGTAGCGCAGGACGTCCCCGTGCCGCTCGGCGAGGTGGGCGTGCGGGCCCAGCAGGGCGGCCCGGGCCGGGTTGTCCAGGGGGTGGCGGGGCGCGGCGCCGCCGGTGGCATCTGCGGCGACTGTGGTGTCTGCGGCGTCTGGTCCGCCTGTGCTGTCTGTGGTGGCTGTATTGCCTGTGGTGTCTGTACTGCCTGTGGTGTCGTCGGGGGTGAGCACGGGGTGCTGGGGCATGCGAAGCCGTTCCTCGATCTTGATCTTCTCGGTGTCTTCAGCGGAGGCGTGGCCCGGCCCGCCCGGACCTCGGGCAGGTGCTGGGGAAGCCGACGGCCGGAGGCGCGCGGCCGGTACGGGCCACCGGGGGCCTGAGGGGCCGTGACGGGCCGGGCTACCGGGCAGCGCCGGGGGCGCGGGCGACGCGCGGGTGCTAGCTCTTACGGGCGACAGAGGCCGGTCGGCGAACCGACCCCGTCGATCCAGCGGCGACGTACCAGCCGGGCACCACGGGCCCGGGTGCCGGTCACCGCGCAGTGGGCTCCGGACGACGGGCGGAACGCCGCGCGCGACAGCGGCGGGTGTCCGAAGACCACCCGCTCGTCCCGCAGTTGGCGTGCGTGCATCGCCCGTCCGTTTCGCGTCCGGCAACCGTGAAGGTCCACAGTACCGCTCGGCCGGCCCGGGACCAGGGGCAGTCCCGAATCGCGGTCCGCGGACGGCTCGCGCCGCCCCGCCGCGTTCACTGCAGGATGTTGATCGCCCGGGCGATGACGAGGGTCGCCACGATGAGGGACATCGCCGCCTGCGTCATCATCAGCAGCTTGGCCCACACCTTGATCGCCGACACGTCGGTGGGGCTGAAGGCCGTGGAGGTCCAGAAGGAGAGCGAGAGGTAGTCGGCGAACCGCGGCACCCAGCCGGCCGCCGCATGGTCCGGGTACTGCATCTCGGGGAACACGAACGCCGGGTTGTCGGTGGGCCGGTGGGCGCGGGCGGCGGCACCGCCGCGATCCAGGCTCCAGTACCAGAGCGCGAAGGCGATCACGTTCGTCACCCACACCACGCCGCCGGTCGCCAGCAGCCCGGTGGCGTTGTTGGCGAACAGGCTGTTGTCGGTGAGGATGTCCGCCACCAGGTGGACGCCCGCGAAGATGTTGGCCACCGTGATGAAGCCGATCAGGAGCTGGGTGACCACCCGGAGCCAGGCCTTCTGCCGATCGATCCGGCCCGGGTCCCCGATGACCAGCGCCGCCAGCAGCGTGGACGTGGCGACCGGCAGCACCCAGGCGGGGTCGACCCGGTAGCGGGTCGGCAGCGTCACGTGGAGCGCCGCGACGACCGCGACCGCCAGCACCACCGGCCACCAGTGCTCACCCCGCGCGGCGGCCTGATCCGGCGTCACCCGCAGCGGATCCGTCGGGTCCGGGCTTGATGGCATGCCCCATTGTCACCTCGCCGACGCCGTTGAGGCCGACGGCTCACCAGCCGGACCGGCCCCGGATGCACGGGTCGGCGGCGTCGGTCCGTCACGGCCGCCCGAGGGTTCATGACCGATCCATGCCAGATTCGTGCCGCCGATTGAGAGGGTCGGTCCGTGCCGGAACCTTTCGAGGGACCGGTCGCCCACACACTGCCCTTCCACAGCTTCCGGAGGAATCTCAATGACCCGCACCAAGCGCCTCGCCGCCGCGGCGGCAGCCGTCGCCGCGGCCGCCCTGATCCCGCTGGCCGCCGCGCCGGCCGACGCGGCGACCGGGCCCGCCACGCACCTCGGGATGACCTGGGAGGTCATCGCCCACGGACCGGACGACACCGTCCAGGTCGGCGGCCCGGGCGGCAGCGCGAGCGACGCCTACCACGGCGACACCCCGCCGTCGGCCTCACTGCCGGTGCTCTGCCTCAACGTCGACGGCAGCCCGGCCCCGGCCGGCATCAGCATCGGCTTCTACAACGGCTGGGCCCAGGGCACCGTGGCACTCAGCCGCCCCGTGAAGGGCTCCCGCCTCAACAGCCGCGCCGCCGCCGACAGCATCTGCCAGGCCGCCTACGGCAGCGGCTGGCGCGAGGCCGAGTTCCACGACGGCCACTTCGGCCCGGACCTCGCCCAGACCGGCGGCTGGACCTTCTGGGCCTACGGCGACATCCCCGCCAACACCCGCTTCTGGACCGCGATCAACGACTCGCCGGCCAACCCCTGGAACTGATCCACCGTCACCGCGGCCGCCGCCGTCCGACCCGGACGGCGGCGGCCGCATCCTTCGGAACCTCAGGCCGACTCCAGGCGCTCGACGATGAGTTCGCACAGTTCGTGGGTGCGCAGGGCGTCGTGGGCGTCGAGGGTCTTGCCGGCGCGGACGGCGTCGAGGAAGCTCACCACGACCTGCTCGATGCCGCGCTGGCGGGCGACGGGGACCCAGTCGCCGCGGCGGCGGAGCGTGGGCTGGCCGCGGTGGTCGATGACGTCGGCGAGGTTGTGGACCTCGCGCTTGGAGTCGCCGCCGGAGACCTGGAGGATCTCCTCCGTCGAGCCGGAGACCCGGTTCATGATGCCCAGCGCCGTGAAGCCCTCGCCCGCGAGGGTGAGGACGACGTGTTCGACCAGGCCGTCGCGGACCCGGGAGCGGACGTCGACGTGCTCGATCTCGCCGGGCACCAGGAAGCGGAGCACGTCCACCACGTGGATGAAGTCGTCGAAGATCATCGGGCGGGGTGCCTCGGGGAGGCCCTCGCGGTTCTTCTGCAGCACGATCAGGTCGCGCGGCCGCTCCTTCGCCTGGACGTAACCGGGGGCGTAGCGGCGGTTGAAGCCGACCATCAGTGAGCGGCCGGTGCGGTCGGCGAGGTCGACCAGCCGGCGGGAGCCGTCCAGGGTGTAGTCGAGGGGCTTGTCGACGTAGACGTCGACGCCGGCCGTGAGCAGCTGTTCGACGATCGGGACGTGCTGGTCGGTGGCGGCGTGCACGAAGGCGGCCCGGATGCCGCTGTCGATCAGCGCGCCCAGGTCGGTTTGGCGGTGTTCGGGCGCGATGCGGTGGGCGTCGCCGATCCGGTCGAGCTTGGCGCGGTCCCGGGTCATCAGTCGCAGGTCGAGGCCGGGCAGCGCGGTGAGGACGGGGAGGTAGGCCTTCTGGGCGATGTCGCCGAGCCCGATCACCCCGACGGGGAGCAGCTCGTCAGGGGCAGGGGTCAGGCTCATCGGGCGCTCCAGTGGTCCAGACAATCATCGGCCGCAGCCCACCCTACTCGTCGCCCGCTCGCGCCCCGGTCTGACGGTGGGTCCCCTCGGGGCGCCGCCGGGAGGAGGTGCGGATCTCCAGTCGGGTGTCCACCAGCGTCCCGGTGGGTGCCGTCTCGCCGCTCTCCAGGGCCGCGACGAGGAGTTCCACTCCGGCCGCCGCGACCCGGGCCGGCTGGAGGCTCAGGGTGCTGACCGGCGGGTCGGCGTGTTCGGCGGCGGCGTCCTCGCTGATGCACACCAGCAGCAGGTCCCCGGGCACGGTGCGGCCGTGCCGCCGAGCGGCGTCCAGGATCAGCGGCGGGCTCGCCTCGCTGGCCACCAGCAGTGCGTCCGGCGGGTCGACGGCGCCGAGGGCCCGTTCGACCGCCGCGATGGCCGGGCCGTTGCCGGGGCCGTCGGAGAACTCCAGCCGCGGTTCGGCGCCGTGGCCGGCGCACCAGGCCCGGTAGGAGTCGACCAGCGCGGTGTGGAAGCGGATCGCGGTGTCGGGCAGGACGAGGGCGGTCCGGCGGGCGCCTTCGTCGCGCAGGTGGTCCAGGACGCCGGTCACGGCCGCGTCGGTGTCGATGTCCACCCAGTACGCGCCGGCCCGGCCCTCCACCGAGCGGTCGGTGAAGACCGGGATGCGGGCGGCGATGAAGTCCTCCACCATCGGGTCGCCGGCCATCGGGTCGGCGACGATGGCCGCGTCCAGCGGCAGGTCGGCCCACTCGGCCGGTCCCGAGCTGGTGGGCAGCATCACCAGCGCGTACCCGTGGTGCAGCGCCGCCTGTGCGGTCGCGCTGGTCAGCCGCGCGTAGTACGGCGAGTCGAGGTAGGCCCAGGGCGAGCTGGCGAACTCCCCGACCGCGTACCCGATCAGCCGGGCGTGGCCGGCCCGGAGCAGTCGGGCGGTGGCGTTGGGCCGGTAGCCGAGCCGCCGGGCGGCCTCCCGGGCGCGTTCGCGGACGGCTTCGGACATCCGGCCGGTGCCGTTGAGCGCGGCCGACACCGTGGTCTTGGACAGTCCGGCCTCGCGGGCGACGTCGACCAGGCGGACTCGGGGGGCGGCGGTCGGTCCGCCGCCGCGCGGGGTTTGCGTCATGGGCCGATGCTGCCACCCGCGGCCGCCTCTCGTAACCCTTCGGCGAGCTCTGAAGAATCGTTCCCGCAAGGGCTTGTGCGGGAACGTTCCCGCATCAATACTCGCCACCATCTCCAAGCGCCCCCCACAACGCCCTGAAAGGGGTGGGTCTCCTTGCGCCTGTCCAGATCCGCCAGCCTGCTCGCCGCTGCCACGCTCCTCACCGCCGCCACCGCCGGCTGCTCCGGCGCCACCAGGAACGGCGACGGCACCACGGACGCCGCCTACCGGGTCACCCCCGACACCCCCGCCGCCAAGGGCGCGATCCCGTCCTTCACCTGGTCGCTGTACGCCGAGCCGCAGACCCTCGACTACGCGGTGGCCTACGACTACCCGCCGAACACCGTGCTGGCCAACGTCTGCGAGCAGCTGTTCCGGGTCACCCCCGACCTGAGGATCGCCCCCGGCCTGGCCGTGAAGTCCGCCAACCCCGACCCGCTGACCTGGGTGTACACCCTGCGCGAGGGCGTGAAGTTCCACGACGGCGCCACCATGACCGCGGACGACGTGGTCGCCTCCCTGCAGCGCCACCTCGACCCGGCCACCGGCTCCTCCTGGGGCAGCGCCTTCAAGAACGTCGACTCGATCGAGAAGACCGGCCCGCTGGAGGTGACCATCCACCTCACCAAGCCCGACGTGCTGCTGAACGAACTCCTCGCCGCCTCCCCCGGCACCGTCGAGAGCGCGGCCTACCTCGCCAGGGCGGGCAAGGACTACGGCAGCCCCCGGGGCGGCGTCGACTGCACCGGCCCCTACGCCGTCGACACGTGGGCCCAGGGCGACAGCCTCACCCTGAAGAAGAACCCCGCCTACTGGGACACCGCACTGGCCCCCAAGGCGGACAGCGTGAAGTTCGTCTTCATCCAGGACCCGGCCGCCCGCGCCAACGCCTTCCTCTCCGGCTCGGTCGACGGCGGCTACCTGGTGCCGTCCGCCTCGCTGGCGCAGCTCAGGGCCTCCGACCGGGGCACGGTGCACTTCGGTCCGAACACCGCCGCCGCCGGCCTCGCCGTCCTCGATCTCCAGGGCACCCTCGGTGATCTGAGGGTCCGTCAGGCGCTGTCGAAGGCGCTGGACCGCACCGCCGTCGTCAAGGCCGCGGCGGCCGGCGTCGGCACGCCCGCCAAGGCCCCCGCCGCGCAGGCCGCCTGGGGCATCGCCCCGGACCGCACCGCCGGCTACTTCGCCGCGCTGCCCGAGCCGGTCTACGACCTGGCGGCCGCCAGGAAGCTGGTCCAGGAGGCCGGCGCGGGCGGCCGGAAGGTCGTGATCGCCACCAGCTCGCTCGCCCCGGAGATCAGCGTGGTCGCCAACGCCGTGCAGTCCGCCGGCAAGCAGATCGGCCTGGACGTCGAGCTCAGGCCGGTCGCACCGGACGCGTACACCGCCCTGTTCGTCGACCCGGCCGCGCGCAAGGGCATCGACCTGGTGGTGACCAACGGCTACGACAACACCCCGGACCCGCTGGAGTTCTACCAGTCGCTGCGCACCGGCGACTTCGGCAACTACGGCAACTGGTCGAACCCCGCCTACGACGAGCTCTTCGACCGGGCGATCGCCGCCTCCGACCCCGCCGCGAGGGCCGACCTCACCGCCCAGCTGCAGCAGATCGCGGTGAACGAGCTGCCGAGCATCCCGCTGTACGAGGCCCCGTACTCGCTGTTCCTCAACAAGCGGATCACCGGCGCGCCCACCGGCATCGCCCAGCTGTACTACCCGTGGGCCGCGACGATCGGCGCCGCGAACTGATGACGCGCTACCTCCTCGGCCGGCTCCTCGGGCTGGCGGGCGTCCTGCTGGCGACCTCCTTCGTGGTCTTCAGCGCCGTGCACCTCGCCCCGGGGGACCCGGTGTCCTTCCTGCTCAGGGGCCACCCGGCGACGCCGGAGGCGCGGGTCGCGATCACCGCCCAGTACCACCTGGACGACCCCTTCCTCACCCAGTACCTGAAGTGGCTCGGCGGCGTGCTGCACGGCGACTTCGGCCGCTCGGTGCAGTTCCGCCAGGACGTCGGCACGCTGGTCGGCTCACGGCTGCCGTCCACCGCGCTGCTGGTCGGGTACGCGGCGCTGCTGGTCTGCGTGCTCGGCGTGTCCGCCGGTGTCCTCGCCGCACTGCGCGGCGGGTGGCTCGACCGGGTGGTGCTGGTGGGTACCGGCATCACCACCGCCACCCCGCCGTTCGCGAGCGCGCTGGTGCTGGTCTCGGTCTTCTCGGTGCAGCTCGGCTGGTTCCCCGGGCCCGGCTCGCAGGGCACCGGCTTCGGCGAGCGGCTCCACCACCTGACCCTGCCGGCCGTCGCCCTCGCGGTCACCCTGACCGGCCTGCTGGCCCGGGTGACCCGCTCCTCGATGCTGGACGAACTCGGCCGCGAGCACGTCGAGGTGGCCCGCTCGCGCGGCGTCGCCGAACGCGCGGTGGTCCGGCGGCACGTGCTGCGCAACGCGCTCGGGCCGATCGTCACGGTCGGCGGCGCCATGCTGGCGGGCCTGCTGGTCTCCACCTCGATCGTGGAGACCGCGTTCAACGTGCCCGGCGTCGGCTCGCTGCTGGTGCAGTCGGTGACCGCCAAGGACTTCCCGGTCGTCCAGGCGATCACCCTGCTCACCGTGGCCGGCTTCGTCCTGGTCAACCTCGCCGTGGACCTGCTCGCCCCGCTGGTCGATCCCCGGCTCTCGCTCACCCGCCGAGGAGGTGTGGCATGACCGCCGTCGCCGCGGCCGAGCCGCACCGCCGCCCGCTGCTCGGCCGGTTGAAGGCCCTCGGCCGGGGCCCGCTGTTCACCACCGCCGTCCTGGTGCTGACCCTGCTGGTGCTGGTCGCGCTGCTCGCCCCGCTGCTCGCCCCGTACGACCCGGACCGGATGGACCTCGGCTCCAGCCTGGTCGGCACCGGCCCCGACCACCTGCTCGGCACCGACCAGTCCGGCCGCGACATCCTGTCCCGGCTGCTGCACGGGGCCCGCACCGGTCTGCTCGGGCCGCTGCTGGTGGTCGGCCTCTCCACCGTGCTGGGCGTCCTGCTCGGCGTGGTGGCCGGGTGGCGCGGCGGCTGGGTCGACGCCCTGCTGTCCCGCGCGATGGACCTGGTGTTCTCCTTCCCCGGCCTGCTGCTGGCGATCCTCTTCGTCGCGGTCACCGGCCCGGGCCTGACCGCGCCGGTCATCGCGATGGCGATCGCCTACAGCCCGTACGTGGGCCGTCTGGTGCGCGGCATCGCCCGGCAGGAGAAGGCCCGGCCGTACATCGAGTCCTACCGGGTGCAGGGCTGGTCCGGCTGGACCATCTGCCTGCGGCACCTGCTGCCCAACATCGCGCCCACCGTGCTCGCCCAGTCGGCGGTCAACTTCGGGTACGCGCTGATGGACCTGGCGGCGCTGTCCTTCCTCGGCTTCGGCGTCCAACCGCCGACCGCGGACTGGGGAGCGATGATCAACGAGGGCCAGCAGGCCGTCCTGCAGGGCGCGATGCTGCCCGCGCTGGCGCCCGCCGGCTGCATCGTGATCGCCGTCGTGGCGTTCGGAATCGTCGGCGAGGGCATCGCCGACCGGATCGCGAGGCGGGAGCGGTGATGACCGAAACCCTTCTGGAAATAGAGAAGTTGACGGTCGAACTGGCCGGCGGGAGGGCCGCCCGGCCGATCCTGGACGGCGTCTCGCTGCGCGTCGCGGCCGGCGAGACCGTGGGCCTGGTCGGCGAGTCCGGCTCCGGCAAGTCGGTGGCCTGCCGCAGCGTCCTCGGGCTGCTGCCCGAGCGGGCCACGACCACCGGCCGGATCGAGGTGGCCGGCCGCGACGTCCTGAGCACGGACCGCTCCGGTCTGCGCGACCTGCGGGCCCGTCAGGTCGCCATGGTCTTCCAGGACCCGCGCGCCTCGGTCAACCCGCTGCGCCGCGTCGGCGACTTCCTCACCGAGGGCCTGCGGGCCGCCGGCACCCCCGCCGACCGGGCCGTCGCCCGCGCCGAGGAACTCCTCGACGCCGTCGGCATCCGCGACCCGCGCGGCGCGCTGCGCCGCTACCCCCACCAGTTCTCCGGCGGCATGCTGCAACGCGTCGTGATCGCCGCCGCGCTGGCCGGGCGGCCCTCCCTGCTGCTCGCCGACGAGCCGACCACCGCACTGGACGTCACCACCCAGGCGGAGGTGATCGCCATCCTCACCCGGCTGCAGGCCGAGCGCGGCACCGGCATGCTCTTCGTCACCCACGACCTGGAGCTGGCCTCGGCGATCTGCGACCGGGTGTACGTGATGTACGCCGGCCGGATCGTCGAGACCCGGTCCGCCCGCGACCTGTTCGAGCACCCGCGGCACCCGTACACCGCGGGCCTGCTCGCCTCCACGCCGCGGATCGAACCCGACGCCGCCCCGCCGCGCCCGATCCCGGGCCGGCCGCTGTCGCTCGCCGAAGCGCCGACCGGCTGCGCCTTCGCCGCCCGCTGCGCCTTCGCCGAGCCGCGCTGCACCGCCGCGCCGCCCCCGCTGGAACCGTACGGCGACGGGCTCGCCGCCTGCCTGCGCGCGGACGAAGGGATCCTGCTGTGACCGCCCCCGCTGTGACCGCCTCCTCCCCCGGCCTGGTCGTGGCGGGCCTGCGGAAGCGCTTCGGCGACCACCGGGCCGTCGACGAGGTCTCGTTCACCCTGCCGCCCGGCGGCTCGCTCGGCATCGTCGGCGAGTCCGGCTGCGGCAAGACCACCACCGCCCGGATGCTGGTCGGCCTGGAGACCCCCGACGGCGGCACCGTCCACCTGGACGGCCGCGACCGCTCCGCCCGGGCCCGCGGCCGCGCCGAACGGCTGGCCCGCGCCCGCGAGATCCAGATGGTCTTCCAGGACCCGTACCTCTCGCTCGACCCCCGGATCACCGTCGCGGGCTGCGTCGACGAGGTGCTCCGGCTGCACTCCGCGCGCGACCCGGCGGCCCGGCGCGCCCGGGTCGCCGAACTGCTCGACCAGGTCGGCCTGGGCGAGCGCGAGGCCGCCGCGCTGCCCCGCCGGCTCTCCGGCGGCCAGCGCCAACGCGTCGCCGTCGCCCGGGCGTTGGCCGCCGAACCCCGGGTGCTGATCCTCGACGAGGCGGTCGCCGCCCTCGACGTCTCCATCCAGGCCCAGATCCTCGACCTGCTCGCCGGCATCCGGCGGGAGGCGGGCATCGGGTTCCTGTTCGTCAGCCACGACCTCGCCGTGGTCCGGCACATCACCGACCGGGTGATCGTGCTCAAGGACGGCCGGGTGGTCGAGGCCGGTGACACCACCGAGGTGCTCGACCGCCCGCGGCACCCCTACACCCGGCTGCTGCTCGACTCCGTCCCCCGCCGGGGCTGGGACCCGGCCCGGATCGCCGAGGGCCGCCGCGAACTCCAGCGCGCCGAGGCCGAACGGGCCGAACGGCACCACTCCGAACGGCATCACCCCGAACAGCACGGCCTTGAACAGCACGGCCTCGAACAGCACGACCGTGAGCAGCAGCACCCCGAACAGCACCGCCCCACCGAACGGAAGACCGGCGCATGACCGACAGCACCGAACTCGCCCACCTCCCCGCCACCGAGGCGCTGCGCCGCTTCCGCGACCGCTCGCTCTCCCCGGTCGAGCTGATGACCGCCGTCATCGAACGCGCCGAGGCCGTCGAACCCAGCGTCAACGCGCTCGCCGAGCGCACCTTCGAGGAGGCGCTCGCCGCCGCCCGCACCGCCGAGGCCCGCTACGGCGGCAAGGGCGAGCCGCCCCGCCCCCTGGAGGGCCTGGCCGTCGCCACCAAGGAGGAGCAGCCGATCGCCGGCCGCCGTGCCACCGACGGTTCGCTGGCCTTCCGGGACGAGACCGCCGACCGCACCCATCCGGTGGTCGAGCGGGTCCTCGCCGCCGGCGGCATCGTGCACGCCCGCACCACCACACCGGAGTTCAGCTGCGCGATGTTCACGCAGTCCCGGCTGTGGGGCATCACCCGCAATCCGTGGAACCTCGCCTACTCCCCCGGCGGCTCCTCCGGCGGCTCGGGTGCCGCGCTCGCCGCCGGCTCGACCACCCTCGCCACCGGCTCCGACATCGGCGGCTCGATCCGCCTCCCCGCCTCCTGCACCGGCACGGTCGGCTACAAGCCGCCGTACGGACGGGTCCCCGCGATGGCGCCGTTCAACCTGGACACCTACTGCCACGACGGCCCGATGGCCCGGACCGTCGCCGACACCGCGCTGCTGCAGAACGTCATCGCGGGACCGCACCCGCTCGACGGCGTCTCGCTGCGGCCCAAGCTGGTGCTGCCCGAGCGGTTCGAGGGCGCGGCCGGCCTGCGGGTCGCGTACTCCCCCGACCTCGGCGACTGGCCGGTGGACCGGGAGGTCGCCGCCAACACCCGGGCCGTCGCGGAGGCGCTGCGGGCGGCCGGCGCGCTGGTCGAGGAGGTGGACGTCAAGCTCTCCCGGGAGGAGGTGCGGACGGCCGCGATGATCCACTTCGGGGCGGTCTTCGGCCCCTACGTCTCCTCGGTGGCGGCCGAGTTCGGCGAGCTGCTCACCCCGTACGCGCTCGCCTTCGCCGAGCAGGCCGGCGCGGCGGGCCGGGAGCCGGGCGCCTTCCTGGCCGGCCTGGAGATCGAGGCCAGGATCCAGGCGGTGCTCGGCGAGCTGCTCGACCGCTACGACGTGCTGCTCTGCCCCACCTCGGGCACTCCGGCGCTGCTCGCCGACGACGACTACACGGTGACCCGCCCGGTGGTGGACGGCGTCGAGCTGGAGCACTACGTGGACACCGCGCTCACCACGGTGTTCAACATCGCCGCCCGCCACCCGGTGCTGTCGGTCCCCTCCGGCGTCGCCGCCACCGGCGTGCCGACCGGTGTCCAGCTGGTCGGCCGGACGTACGACGACGTCACGGTCTTCCGCGCGGCCGCGGCCGTCGAGGCGGTCCGCCCCTGGCAGCGCATCGCGCGGTTCTGACCGCGCGAGCACGGCGGAGGGGGTCCGGCCGGCGGCCGGACCCCCTCCGCCGTGCCTCGCTCAGACGACGTCCAGCGCCACCGTCAGCGGGCGGTCCGCCGCGTGCCGGCCGGCCGAGACGGTGTAGACGCCCGGCCTGGTCGCCCAGCCGTGCGCGGCGGTGTCCCAGGTCTGCACGGACCGCAGCGGGATGCTCACCCGGGCGGTGGCCGCCTCACCGGGGCGGGCCTCCACCACGGCGAAGCCGGCCAGCTGGAGGTCGGGGCGGCTCCGGTCGACGCCGTCCGGGGCCAGGTAGACCTGGACCACCTCGCGGCCGGGCCGGGCCCCGGTGTTGCGCACCCGGACGGCGACCTCGGCGACCGTGTCCTCGGCGCCGACGAAGCGCGCCTCCATGCCCTCGTAGGACCAGTCCGTGTAGCCGGCGCCCGCGCCGAACCAGTAGGCGGGCGCCGCGCCGGCCCGGCGCTGCCAGGCCCGGTAGCCGATGAACAGGCCCTCCGCGTACTCCAGCCGGCCCTCGGTCGGGACGACCTCCCAGACCGGGCTGTCGGCCTCCTCGGCCGGGCAGGTCGTGGGCAGCCGGCCACCCGGCTCGACCGCGCCGAGCAGCACGTCGGCCAGCGCCTCGCCGGCCTGCTGGCCGGGGAACCAGGCGAGCAGCACGGCCGCGACCGACTCGCGCCACGGCATCAGGACCGGGGCGCCCGCGTTGACCACCACCACCGTGCGCGGATTGGCGGCGGCGACCCTGGCCACCAGCTCGTCCTGGCGGCCGGGCAGCCGCAGACCGGCGCGGTCGACGCCCTCGCTCTCCACCTCCTCGGTGGTGCCGACCACGACCACCGCGACCTCGGCGGCGCGGGCCGCCGCGACCGCCTGCTCGATCAGCTCGTCCTCGGAGGCGGTCGGCGCGGCGTGGCCGAGGGTGAAGGAGACCAGGCCGAAGCCGGCGAAGGCGCCCGCCTCGGGCATCGTGTACGTCAGGGTGACCGCGGCCCGCCCACCCGCCGCGAGGTCCAGCTCGAAGCGGCGCTCCGGCGGGTTGAGGAAGGCCGCGGCCGGGTCCTCGCCCTCGGGCAGCAGGACCCCGTCGAAGAGCACCTTGCCGTCCGCCTCCAGCCGGAACCGGCCGACGCCGCGCACGGCCAGCCGGTGCCGGCCGTCGGCGTCGGCCGTCAGGGCTCCGGTCACCCGGACCTCGGCGAGGTCCTCGAAGGAGACACCGCCCGGCAGCCCGCCCAGCCAGCGGACGCCGCCCTCGGGCAGGGCGGTCGTGCCGAGCGTCCGCCCGTCGGCGCCGAGCAGCTCGGCAGTGCACGGGAAGGCGGCCGGGGGGAGGAAGGTGCGCGGGTCGGCGCCGACCGCGTGCACGAGGGCCGTGCCCTCGCCCAGCGCCGCGCGCAGGCCGTCCAGCGGGCTGACCACCCGGGTCGGGAAGACCTGGGCGCTGCCGCCACCGCCGATCCGGGCCTCGGCGGCGGCCGAGCCGATCAGCGCCACGCGGGCCGCATGCCGGTCCAGTGGCAGCACGCCGTCCTCGTTGCGCAGCAGCACGAAGGAGCGGGCCGCCAGCTCGCGGACCAGCGCCTCGCCGTCGATCGGCGCGGGCAGCCGCTCGGCCGGCACCGCGGCCGGGGCGCCGGCCAGCAGCCCCACCCTGGCGGCCAGCCGCAGGACGCGGCGGGCGAGCCCGTCCACGGTCTCCTCCGGGACGAGTCCCTCGTGGACCGCCGTCACCAGGTGCTCGCCGTAGACGGTGGCCGGGCCCGGCATCGCGACGTCGAGGCCGCCGAGCGCCGAGCGGACGGTGTCGCGGGCGCCGGTCCAGTCCGACACCAGGATCCCGTCGAAGCCCCACTCCTCGCGCAGCACCCGGTTGTTGAGCTCCTCGTGCTCGCTCATGGACGCGCCGTTGACGGCGTTGTAGGCGGCCATCAGGCCCCACGGGTGGGCCTTTCGGACGATCGCCTCGAAGGGCGCCAGGTAGAGCTCGCGCAGGGTGCGCTCGTCCACCCGGATGTCGACGGTGTAGCGGTCGGTCTCCGAGTCGTTGGCGACGAAGTGCTTGGGCGTGGTGCCGACGCCGCCGTCCTGGACGCCGGCGACCAGCGCCGCGCCGATCTCGCCGGTGAGCAGCGGATCCTCGGAGTAGCACTCGAAGTGGCGGCCGCCGCGCGGGCTGCGGTGCAGGTTGACCGTCGGCGCGAGGACGACGTGGGCACCCTTGCGGCGGGCCTCCTGGGCGAGCAACCGGCCGGCCCGGCGCACGAGTTCGACGTCCCAGGTGGCGGCGAGCGCGGTCGGCGAGGGCAGCGCCACGGACGGGTCGTCCGCGGTCCAGTGCTCGCCGCGGACGCCGGCCGGGCCGTCGGACATCACCAGCCGGCCGAGGCCGATCTCCTCGTTGGCGGGCAGTGACCACATGTCGGCCCCGCTCAGCAGGGCGACCTTGGCGGTCAGGTCCAGTCGTGCGAGGGCGGCGTCGACGGCGGCCTCGCGCCTGGCGTCGGCGGTCATGGCAATCTCCTTGTGGTCGTTCATCGTTCAGATCCAGCCGTCGAGTGCGGCCAGGAAGCCGTCGTGGTCGTCCCGGTGGACGGTGTGGCCGGCGCCGGGCACGGTGCGCACCTCGAAGCCGCGGGCGCGCAGCAGTTCGGCGTCCTCGGCGCTCACCAGGAAGCTGCCGTCGGCCAGGACCACCAGCGAGGGCACCGCCGGGACGGCCGGCAGACCGGACTCCTGGCCGGACATCGCCAGGGCCGACTCCTCGTCCCAGGCGGCGAGGGTGGCGAGTTCGACGTCGACGTCGGCGGCCTCCCAGCGCGGGTTCAGCTCGGTGATCTGCTCCCGGGTGGCGTGCCGGAACTCCACGAACATCGCCGGGTCGAGGCCCTCGACCCGGCCGAACTGCCAGGCCGGGTCGACGTACACGGCGCGGGCCGGCTTCAGCCGCTCGACCGCGCCCAGCAGGCTGATGCCGCCGAGCGAGTGGCCGACGGCCAGCTCGGCACCGGCCGGCAGGGTCTCGACCAGGTCCTCGGCGTACGCCGCCAGGGCGTAGCGCTCCTGCGCGGTCCGGCCCGTGCCGCGCGGGCTCCGTCCGTGGCCGCGCTGGTCGACGGCGATGACGCGGTACCCGCGCTCGGCCAGGGCCGGGCCGATCCGCCGCCAGGTGCGGTGGTCGGACATGATGCCGTGCACCAGCAGGGCGACGCGGTCGCCGGAACCCCACTCCTGGGTGTGCAACTTCATTGGGGTGGAACCTTTCTGGGAAAGCTCGGGCTTGTGGGTGTGCCCGGGCCTGTGGGTATGCCTGGGCATGGGGGTGTGCCTGGGCCTGTGGGTGTGCCTGGGCCTGTGGGTGTGCCCGGGCACGGGGGGCTGCTCAGCGGACGCTGCGGATCGGCTTCAGCGCGAGTGCGCCGAGGACGGCCAGGACGGCGCCGAGCAGGAAGAGCGGGGTGTAGCCGCCGAGGCCGACCACGACGGAGGCGACGAAGGGAGCGAGGATCTGCGGCCCGGCGTTGGCGATGTTGAGCACGCCCATGTCCCGGGCGGCGTCCTCCGCCTTGGGCAGCACCATGGTCACCAGCGCGGTGTCGACGGCCATGAAGCAGCCGAAGGCCAGGCCGTTGACCACGGCGAAGACGATCATGCCGGTCCAGGAGGGGCTGACCACCGGGATCAGCAGGGCGACCGCGGAGAGCACGGCCGAGACGGCGACGAAGGCCTTGCGGCGGTCCAGCCGGTCCGAGAGCACCCCGCCGACCACCGTGGAGACCGCCATCGCCACCGAGGAGACCGGGGTCAGGACGGCCACCGCGTCGGCGGCCGCCATCCCGTCCGGCAGCGTGATGTGGTCCTGGAGGATGTAGAGCTGGTAGCCGACCACCGCGAAGTAGCCGAGCACCAGCAGGAACCGGCCGATGAAGGCCCAGCGGAAGTCGGGGGTGCGGAGCACGCCGAGGAAGGCCGCCGCCTGGTCCCGCAGCGGGGTCGGCGCCTTGGGCGGCATCCGGCGCTCCTTGGCACCGGAGGTGAAGAGCACGGCGGCGGCCGCCACGATCAGGCCGAGCAGCAGGTAGCCGGTGCGGTAGTGGTCGGCGAACGCGGAGCCGATCACCACGCCGACGGTGCTGCCGACCGGCAGCCCCAGGCCGACCGCGGCCGAGGCCGCGCCCCGCCGCGCCGTCGGGACCCGGTCGGGAACCACCGAGGTGAGGGCCGCCTGGTAGAAGTTCATCACCGCCTGGCCGAGGCACCAGACGATGGCGAGCAGCAGCACGGAGTCGACGCTGCCGAGCAGGGCCATGGCGCCGACGGCGGCCAGGCCGCCGCCCAGGATCCAGGGGTTGCGGCGGCCGGAGCGGTCGGAGAGCGCGCCGGCGAAGGGGTTGAAGACGGTCGCGAAGATCGCGGAGACACCGCTGACCAGACCGAGGTTGGCCACCTTGGCGGCGGGGTCGATGTGTTCGATCTGCAGGGGCAGCAGGACGCCGGCGACGCCGATGTAGAGCGCGTACATGGCGGTGTTGCCGGCGAACAGCAGCGGGAGGAGGCCGCGGCCGGGCGTGGTGACCGGGCCGGGCGGCTCGGCCGCGCCACCGGGCGCCGCGCCGGGTCCGCGGTCGGGCACCGCGCCGGGTCTGTCCTCGGGTCTGTCATCGGGTCTGGTGGGGGAAAGGGCCACATTGCCCTCCAGGGGGAGCGCCCGGCGTGCAGGTGGGGGGCCGGGCGGGCGGAAGGGAGCTCGGGGTGGCCGGTGACACGCGCTGCGCTTGCACGCGCTGTGCCTTCACATCGCTTGCTTACACGTGTTACCACGGCCATGCGGAGATGTGTATCAGTGGATCTGCCCTCCACGCCAGCCCCCGGCCGTGAAAAGATTCCAACCGTTATGACCATCCACACGAAGCCGAGCACGCCGCCGACCAGCGCCGATGTCGCCCGCCTGGCCGGGGTGTCCCGCGCCACGGTGTCGTTCGTGCTCAACGACACGCCGGGCGGCCGGGTCAGCGAGCAGACCAGGCGGAAGGTGCGCGCGGCCGCCGAGGAGCTCGGGTACGTCCCGCACGCCGGCGCGCGCTCACTGCGGGCCGGCCGGAGCGCGATCGTGCTGCTGGTCGGCCACTCCTGGCCGATCGGCCCGCTGTTCAGCTCCTTCTACCGGGAGCTGCAGCAGGCCCTCCAGCGCCACGGGTACACCGGCGTCCTGTACGGCCGCAGCCCGGCCACCGGGGACGATCCCGCACGCGCCTGGGCCGAGCTGCGCCCGGCGGCGGTGCTCTGCCTGGAGCCGGTCCTCACCCCCTCGGGCGTGGAGACCCTGCACCGGGCCGGCACCCGGGCGGTCGTGACCCTGGGCATTCCTCCGGTCGCGGGTGCGCACACCCTGGTCCTGGACCAGAGCGAGGTCGGCGCCGCCGCCGGAGCACACCTCCTGGCCACCGGCCGCCGCAGGATCGGCGTGGTCGTGCCGACCGACCCGGGCCTCGACGCGTTCAGCGGCCTCCGGCTGGCCGGGGTCCGGGCCGCCGCCTCGGACGGCTCGACCCTCGCGGCCTCCGGCGACGCCGTGCACGTCGAGCCCCTGCCGCTCGACTACACCGAGCAGGCCGCCGCCGAACTCGCCGATCGCTGCCGCGACCTGGCCCTGGACGCGGTGTTCGCCTACAACGACGAGTACGCCATGCTGGTCCAGCGCGCCCTCCAGGACGCCGGTCTGGAGGTGCCGGAGCAGGTCGCCGTGGTCGGCGCCGACGACCTCATGCTGGCCCGACTGCTCCGTCCGAGGCTGACCACCGTCCACCTGACCCTGCCCGACGGGGAGGAGCTCGCCACCCTGGTCGACCGGCTGGTGAGCGAGCCCGACAAGGTGCCCACCACGCAGAACCTGCTGGGCGTGCGGATGGTCGTCCGCGAGTCCGCCTGACGGCCGCCCGCACTCCGCGGCTCCGCCCCCGGGCCGCTGGGGCCGGTCACACCGACCCCAGGAGGCCCCCTCCAGCGGCGGGGAATCCGGTTGCCACCGACCCGGCTCCTGCGTAAGGCTCCGGGCATGCCCTCCCCGCCCGAGTCGATCACGCTGGACGACGTGACGCTGCGCCGCTTCGACGGCGAGGCGGACCTCGCCGAGCTCTTCCGGGTGATCGAGGAGTCCCTCGACCACCTCCGGCCATGGATGCCCTGGGTCGCCGAGCACAGCCTCGACAGCACACGCGTCTTCCTGGCCCGCCGCGCCGAGCAGTGGGCGAGCGGTGACGCGTTCACCTACGCGATCGTGGCGGAGCGGGCCATCGTCGGCGCCTGCCAGCTGTTCCGCCGCGCCGGCCGGCCGAGCGACGGCCTGGAGGTCGGCTACTGGCTGCACCCCGGCGCCACCGGTCGCGGTCTGGTCACGCGAGCCGTTCGAGCGCTGGTCGACGAGGCGTTCCTGCTCCCCGGCATCGACCACGTCGACATCGTCCACGACCCGGCCAACCGTGCGAGCGGCGCCGTGCCGAGGCGCCTCGGCTTCACCGAGCACCCGGGCCGGCCCGCCGAGGGGTCCACTCCCGGGGAGACGGGCGAGGACACGGTCTGGCGGCTGACCCGCGCACAGGCACAGGTCGGCACGTCACGTCCGGGAGGCCCGCCTACCGGGCCCCGGGGCTGAAGCAGTGCGGCGGGACAGCACTGCGCCCCCGGGGCCGCACGGCCCCGGGGCGCCCCGGGTCGGAGGTCGAACTGCGGTTCAGAGCTTGAACATGGCGGTGTACGGCTGGGTGATCCGCTCCTGCCGTGAACCGAAGTCGACGAGTACCGCGATGTCGCCGTCGCCCTCGACCGCGATGGCTCGGCCGAGGCCGTAGGTGTCGTGGGTGACCCGGTCACCGACGGCGAACCGTTTGAGTGGTGCTTCGACCCGGGCCTTGAAGGGGCTGGTGGGCAGAGTACGCCGGACTGCTGCTGATTTCGTCATCCCCTCCAGTATGCGCCGGAACGCGCGGGCGCGGGTCCTTCCGAAGGTCTCGAATTCGCACAGAAGCGGAATCCGGGTACTCCTGTTCGCCGTCGCCCCGGCGGAAATAGGCGCCGCCGGCGGACTGCGGCAGCCGGGACCGGGCCGGCGGCGGACGAGCGCCCGCGGCAGCCCCACGCCCGCCGTCGCCGGTATTTCCGGGCGGCCGCCGGGCCGGTGCGGTGCCCTCAGCGTGCCGCCAACTCCACCGGACGGGTGTGGCGTTGGGGAGGCGGCCGATGCCACACCGGTCGGCCCCGGGAGGGCCTCCGGAGGCATCGGGGGGTGAAATTCTCACCACGACGACCCCCGGCCTGCTAGAGTCGAATAAGTTGCAGTAGTGGTTCCCATGAACTTTGTGTGGGCCTGCTGAGGTCTCGCAGGCACATTTTCTGTTTTCCCGGCTCTTCCCCGGGTGGGTCATCATCGCGGCATCTCGGAGCACGCATGGTGCGGGCTCCGGACAGCCCCTTGAAGGAGATTTCTTTATGGCTAATGGCACTGTGAAGTGGTTCAACGCGGAAAAGGGCTTCGGCTTCATCGAGCAGGAGGGTGGCGGCCCCGACGTCTTCGCCCACTACTCGAACATCAACGCCAACGGCTTCCGTGAGCTGCTCGAGGGCCAGAAGGTCGAGTTCGACGTCACGCAGGGTCA
Organism: Kitasatospora sp. NPDC003701; assembly: GCF_053587085.1. Lineage (NCBI taxonomy): Bacteria > Bacillati > Actinomycetota > Actinomycetes > Kitasatosporales > Streptomycetaceae > Kitasatospora > Kitasatospora sp. NPDC003701. Next base: position 44,479 of record NZ_JBSFNM010000004.1, on the reverse strand, counting down.
GAAGGGCCCGCAGGCCGAGAACATTCGTCCGCTGTAGTTTCTGCCACGGCACCCGCCCGGCAGCGAGGGGCCCGCACCGCGTACACGCCCGGTGCGGGCCCCTCGGCATTGCAGGACCACCGATGCCCGGTCACCCGGGCTCTCCCGGCTCCGCCACCGGCGGCCTTCCCCACGCGAGCTGCTCCGCGCCGCGTCCGGGTCGGCGCCCCACCGTGACCACTCACGGTTCGAGGTTCTTCGCTCCCGCCCGCGCGGCGAGCGCCGACCGTAGGTGACGTGCCGCACGGTTTCACCGTCCACGCTCCGCTCGCCCCTGTTCCGGCCCGTTCCTTGCAGCCTCCGCCCGGATGACCCGTGGGCGCGGAGCCTTCCTCGTGACGTGCCACCTTGAGGAAGGTCTCCGCATGAACCGCTCCAGTCGCTCCTCGTACCAGAACGCCAACTCCCGCTCCGGCGGTGGCTCCTACGGCTCCCGCTCGGGCGGGGGCAGCTCCTACGGCTCCTCGGCCGGCGGTGGCTCGTACGGCTCCCGCTCGGGCGGCGGCGGCTCCTACGGCTCCCGCTCCGGCGGGTCGTCGCGCTCCGGCGGCGGTCCGAGGCGGCGCCAGGGCTCCTCCGTGCAGGGCGAGTTCGCGATGCCGGTCAGCACCACCCCGGCCCTGCCCGCCGTCGAGTCCTTCGACGAGCTCGACATGCCCAAGGCCCTGCTCTCGACGCTCACCCGCCAGGGCGTCACCTCGCCGTTCCCCATCCAGGCCGCGACGCTGCCGAACTCGCTGGCCGGCCGTGACGTCCTCGGGCGCGGCCGGACCGGCTCCGGCAAGACCATCGCGTTCGGCCTCGCCCTGCTGGCCCGCACCGCCGGCCGGCAGGCCGAGCCCGGCCGGCCGCTGGCCCTCGTCCTGGTGCCCACCCGTGAGCTCGCCCAGCAGGTCACCGAGGCGCTCACCCCCTACGCCCACTCGGTGCGACTCAAGCTCGCGACCGTGGTCGGCGGGGTGTCGATCGGCCGCCAGGCGCAGATCCTGGGCCGGGGCGCGGAGGTCGTCGTGGCCACCCCCGGCCGGCTCAAGGACCTGATCCAGCGCGGCGCCTGCCGCCTGGACAGCGTCGGGATCACCGTGCTCGACGAGGCCGACCAGATGGCCGACATGGGCTTCCTGCCCCAGGTCATCGAACTGCTCGACCAGGTCGAGGCCGACAGCCAGACCATGCTGTTCTCCGCCACCCTGGACCGCAACGTCGACCGTTTGGTGCGCCGGTTCCTCAAGGACCCGGTCACTCACTCGGTGGACCCGTCCGCCGCCGCGGTCAGCACCATGGAGCACCACGTCCTGCACGTGGAGAACCGCGACAAGAGCGCCACGATCGCCCACATCGCCTCCCGCGACGGCGGCGTGATCATGTTCACCGACACCAAGCACGGCGCCGACCGGCTGGTGGACGAGCTGCTCGCCAGCGGGGTGAAGGCGGCCGCGCTGCACGGCGGGAAGTCCCAGCCGCAGCGCACCCGCACCCTCCAGCAGTTCCGAAACGGCCAGGTCACCGCCTTGATCGCGACCAACGTCGCGGCCCGGGGCATCCACGTCGACGGCCTCGACCTGGTCGTCAACCTGGACCCGCCGACCGACCACAAGGACTACCTCCACCGCGGCGGCCGCACCGCCCGGGCGGGCGAGTCCGGCACCGTCGTCACGCTCGTCCTGCCCAACCAGCGGCGCGAGACGGCCCGCATGATGGCCACCGCCGGCATCACCCCGGAGTCCACCCGGGTCCACTCCAGCGACCCCGAGCTCGCCCGCATCACCGGCGCCCGCGTGCCCACCGGCGTGCCCGTCGTGATCGCCGACCCGGTGGTCGAGCGGCCCCGTCGCAGCGCCTCCGCAAGTCGCAACCGCCGCAGCCGCCCCGCCTCCGCCGGCCGCACCTCGCAGGGGCGGACGTCCCAGGGCGGCACCTCGCAGGGCGGCACCGGCTCCCGCCGCGGCGGGTCCAGGCGCGTCGACCTGGCCGCCTAGCACGCGGACCGGCACCACAGCGGCAGCACCGTCGAGCACCCTCCCTGATCGCCGCCGTCACCGGCGGGACCGACCCGAAGGAGCCCCATGACCATGGCCCTCGAACACCCCGCCGACTTCGCCGCCGACTCCGCCACCACCGTCGGGGACGTGATGACCCGGCCCGAGCTGCAGATCAGCGACGACGTCATGGTCGACACGGCGCTCGACATCCTGCTGAGCTCCGGCGCCCCGCACGCCCTGGTCCGCGACGACGAGGGCCGCTGCGCCGGACTGCTGACCCGTATGCACCTCGCGCCGTTCCGGGCCCGGTCCTGGTACACCGAGCGCACCCCGGTGCGTGCGGTGAAGCACGACCGCGCACCGTTCGCCACCGCCGGCATGCCGGCGGCCGCCGCGGCCGCCACGATGCGCTCGCGCGGCCTGGACGCGTGGCCGGTGGTGGACGACGACGGCCACGTCATCGGACTGCTCAGCCTCTGAGCCCGGTCCGGACCAGGACCCGCCGCCCCGGCCTGCCGGGGCGGCGGGTCCTCGCCGTTTCCGGGAGCAGGGGGCTGGCACCGGGCGGCCGGGCACCGGGCGGGCGGACCCCGGGCGGCCGGGCTCCGGGACGTTACGTTCTCCGGGACGGACGCGCTCAGCCGGTGGTCGCGGCCACCTCGGTGAGGGCCTCCAGCACCGGCCGGATCAGCGGGTGGCCGTCCGCGCCGGCCCGGACGGCGGCGAACACCCGGCGGGTGGCGAGGGCGCTGTCCACCGGCCGCACCGCCACCCGGCCGAGCTCCACCCCGAGCAGCGCGGAGCGCGGCACCAGGGCCACCCCCGCGCCGGCCGAGGCGAGCGCGACCACGGCGCGGAAGTCGTCCGAGGAGTGCACCAGGCGCGGCTGGAACCCGGCGTACTCGCAGGCCAGCAGCACCACGTCGTGGCACGGGTTCCCCGGGTAGGGGCCGATCCAGGGTTCGTCGGCCAGGTCGGCGACGGCGATCGGCCCGTCGCCCGCCGCCAGCGGGTGGCCGAGCGGCAGCACCGCCTCGAACGGCTCGGCGTACAGCGGCACCCGGGTCAGCCGGGCGTCGTCCGCCCGCGGCGCGCCCCGGTACTCGACGGCGACCGCCAGATCGGCGCGCCCGTCCAGGACCATCGGCAGGCTCGCGTCGCCCTCCGCGTCCAGCACCTTGAGGCGGACGCCGGGCGCCCGGACGGCCAGCGTGCCGATGGCGGGCGCCAGCACCAGCGAGATCCCGGTCGCGAAGGAGGCGACGGTGACCTCGCCGGCCACACCGGCGCTGTAGGCGGCGAGATCGGCCTCGGCCCGCTCCAGCTGGGCGAGGACGGCATCGGCGTGCCCGAGCAGGATCTCGCCGGCGGCGGTGAGCCGCACCCCTCGGCCCTCGCGGGCGAGCAGGTGGTGGCCGGTCTCCTGCTCCAGCGCGGCCAGCTGCTGGGACACCGCCGAGGGGGTCAGGTAGAGGGCGGCCGCCGCAGCGGTCACGGTGCGGTGGTCCGCCACGGCCCGCAGGGTCCGCAGCCGTCGTGCGTCGATCACACGCCAATTCTGCCAGCGTGTCGCGGGATGCCGGAGCCACTCGTGGGACGGGAGGCGACGGGAGGAACGGAGGGGTCGGCGGCGGAGGCCGCCCGGGCCGGACACGGCGGAGCCCACCGCGACCGCGGACGGGAGTGGGACGTCGGCCGGGTCGACGTCCCACTCCCGGGCGGGAGGGTGGGGCAGTTGGTCTGTGGTGGCGCGCCGCGCGACGGTGCCGTGGCGTGCGGCGGTGGTGTGCCGTGCGGCGGAGGCGGGCCGGTCCGGCCTCCGCCGCGCGGCGCTCCGGGTGCCCGTGGCGCGTCCGGTTCCGAGCGGACGGGCCACGGGCGGTCCTGGGGACGGTCCGGGCGCACCGGGCTCCCCGAACGGGCGTCCGGGAACGGGTGCCCGGGCGCGGACCGCCCGGCGGGGCTACTCCCCCAGCGCGGCGCGCGCGTCGACGAAGGCCGCGACGGCGCGCTCGACGTCCTCGGTGGAGTGCGCGGCGGACAGCTGCACCCGGATCCGGGCCGCGCCGTGCGGCACCACCGGGAAGGAGAAGCCGATCACGTACACGCCGCGCTCCAGCAGCAGCTCGGCGAGCCGGCCGGCCTTGGCCGCGTCGCCGATCATCACCGGGGCGATCGGGTGGTCGCCGGGCAGGATCTCGAAGCCCGCCTCGGTCATCTTCGACCGGAACAGCGCGGTGTTGGCGGCCAGCTTCTCGCGCAGCTCGGTCGAGCGCTCGACCAGGTCGAGCACCTTCAGCGAGGCCGCGGCGATCACCGGGGCGAGCGAGTTGGAGAACAGGTAGGGCCGCGAGCGCTGGCGCAGCAGCGCGACGATCTCGCGGCGGGCCGCGACGTAGCCGCCGGAGGCGCCGCCGAGGGCCTTGCCGAGGGTGCCGGTGATGATGTCGACGCGGTCCATCACCCCGTGCAGCTCGGGGGTGCCGCGCCCGTTCGGACCGACGAAGCCGACCGCGTGCGAGTCGTCGACCATGACCATGGCGTCGTAGCGCTCGGCCAGGTCGCAGATCTCGCGCAGCGGGGCGACGTAGCCGTCCATCGAGAAGACGCCGTCGGTGACGACCAGCCGGCGGCGGGCGCCCTGGGCCTCCTTGAGCTGCTGCTCGAGGTCGGCCAGGTCGCGGTTGGCGTAGCGCAGCCGGCGGGCCTTGCACAGGCGGATGCCGTCGATGATGCTCGCGTGGTTCAGGGCGTCGGAGATGACGGCGTCGCGCTCGTCGAGCAGGGTCTCGAAGACACCGCCGTTGGCGTCGAAGCAGGAGGAGTAGAGGATCGTGTCCTCCTGGCCGAGGAATCCGGAGAGCCGGTCCTCCAGCTCCTTGTGGACGTCCTGGGTGCCGCAGATGAAGCGGACCGAGGCCATGCCGTAGCCCCAGCGGTCCAGCGCGTCCTTGGCGGCGGTGAGCACCTCGGGGTGGTCGGCGAGGCCGAGGTAGTTGTTGGCGCAGAAGTTCAGCACCTCGCCGGGCCGCCCGCCGGCGGTCACGGTGACGGCGGCGCTCTGCGGGGTGCCGATCACCCGCTCGGGCTTGAAGAGGCCGGCCTCGCGGATCTCGTCGAGGGTGGCGGCAAGGTCGTCGCGCACGTTGTCGAACACGGTGTCTCCCTAGAGGGGGTCAGACGGTCTCAGACGGTCCAGTCGAGGATGATCTTGCCGCAGCGGCCGCTCGCGGCCTCGTCGAAGGCGGCCTCGAAGTCGGCGGCGGCGTAGCGCCCGGTGATCACGGGGCTGAGGTCGAGCCCGCCCTCCAGCAGGACGGACATCGCGTACCAGGTCTCGAACATCTCGCGGCCGTAGATGCCCTTGATGGTGATCATCGAGGTGACCACGGAGGCCCAGTCGACGGGGAACTGCTCGGCGGGCAGGCCGAGCATGGCGATCTTGCCGCCGTGGGTCATGTTGGCGATCATCGACTGCATCGCCTCGGGGCGGCCGGACATCTCCAGGCCGACGTCGAAGCCCTCGCGCAGGCCGAGCTTCTGCTGGCCCTCCTCGATGGTGTGCTCGGCCACGTTCAGCGCGAGCGTCACGCCGACCTCGCGGGCCAGGTCGAGGCGGTACGGCGAGACGTCGGTGATCATCACATTGCGGGCACCGGCGTGCTTGGCGACGGCGGCGGCCATGATGCCGATCGGGCCGGCCCCGGTGATCAGCACGTCCTCGCCGACCAGCGGGAAGGAGAGCGCGGTGTGCACGGCGTTGCCGAACGGGTCGAAGATCGCCGCGACGTCGAGGTCGACCGGGACCCGGTGCACCCAGACGTTGGAGGCGGGCAGGGCGACGTACTCGGCGAAGGCGCCGTCGCGCCCCACGCCGAGGCCGACGGTGTTGCGGCAGAGGTGACGGCGGCCGGCCAGACAGTTGCGGCACTTGCCGCAGACCAGGTGGCCCTCGCCGCTGACCAGGTCGCCGACCGAGATGTCCGCCACGGCGGCGCCGATCTCGGCCACCTCGCCGACGAACTCGTGGCCGAGGACGAGCGGGGTCCGGATGGTCTGCTGGGCCCAGCCGTCCCACTTGCGGATGTGCAGGTCGGTGCCGCAGATGCCGGTGCGCAGCACCTTGATCAGCACCTCGCCGGGGCCGATGGCAGGCTTCGGGACGTCCATCAGCCAGAGTCCGGGCTCGGCCTTCTGCTTGACGAGTGCCTTCACTGCGGCGGCTCCTGACGCATGGTGGGGCGGCCTGGTGTGGGCAGGCCGACGGGGCCCGGCGGGGTGGCTGCTCCTGCCTCCTCGCACCTGGCATGGAGCAATCTGCCTGGTGGGAGGGGGTGCGGTCCATCGAGGAATTCTTAAGGGGCGCCACAGCTGGGCTAAACGATCGTGCCCGAGCCGGGCCCGGCGGCCTTCACGGCGTGCCGGTGGCCACCCGTTCGGCGGAGCGCCCGGGGCGCGCCCGGGGCGGCGGGGGCGGTGGTCTGCCGGGGGATCAGGCCGGTCGGGTCGGCCTTCCCGGCTGCCGATCGCCCGCTGCGGGCCGCTGCGGCAGGGGTGTCGAGGCCGGGCGCGGTCAGCGGCAGGCACCGGAGGACGGCGCCGCGGATCGAGCCGAGCGGCACGCGGCGGGCACCGCCGGTGTTGACGACGACGGCGCGGTGGGTGCGCTTCTCCACCCGGGCCGGGATGGCGGGTGCCCCTGTACGGGGAGGGGCGGTGCCCGGGTGCGGCCGTTCGGGCCAGTGGGCGACGGCCCGCGCGCGGGCCGGTCGTGGCGCGCATACCGTGGCGATCGCTCCCCCCGTGGCCTCGTGGAGCGCCGCTCCGGGGCCGTTCGGCCCAGAGAGGCGCCCCGACCATGACGAAGACACGACGGCCGCTCGCCCCGCTCCCCCGCCGCTCCGTGCGGGCGGCCACCGCGGTACTGGCCCTGAGCGGTCTGCTGGCCGCCGCCGGGTGCTCCGGCGGGACGGCGTCCGACCCGCCGGCCGCCGGCGCGGTGACGGCGGTGCCCGCCGCCCTCAGCCCCTCGGCGTCCGCCTCCGGCTCCTCGGCCGGCTCCTCGTCCGGTTCACCGAGCGGGTCGGCGAGCGGGTCCGGTTCACCGAGCGCCGGCGCGTCCGGCTCCTCCGCCTCCGCCGGCGGCACCGTGGTCCCGCTCACCCCGGACGTGACCGCCCGGCTGGACGCGGCGGTGCAGCGGGTGCTGAGCGAGGCGTCCGTTCCCGGGGTGATGGTCGGTCTGACCACGCCCGACGGCAGCTACCTCAAGGCCTTCGGCGTCTCCGACAAGGTCGCCGGCACGCCGATGGTCACCGGGCTGAACATGCGGATCGGCAGCGAGACCAAGACCTTGACCGTCACCGGGCTGCTGCGGCTGGTCGACCAGGGCAAAGTCGGGCTGGACGACCCGGTCGGCACGTACATCGCGGGCGTCCCCGGCGGGGACGTGGTCACCCTGCGCCAGCTCGCCGACATGCGCAGCGGCCTCTTCAACTACAGCGCGGACCCGGATTTCCAGCAGGCCGTGATCAACGACCCGAACCGCGTCTTCACCCCGCAGCAACTGCTGTCGTACGCCTTCAAGCACCCGGCGGACTTCGCGCCGGGCACCGAGTTCGAGTACAGCAACACCAACACCGTGCTGATCGGCCTGGTACTGGAGAAGGTCGGCGGGCAGCCGCTCGACGTCTTCCTGAAGCAGCAGGTGTTCGACCCGGCCGGGCTGGGCCGGACGGTCTTCCCGACCGACGCCTCGTTCCCCCAGCCGCACGCGCGCGGCTACACCGATCAGACGCCGGACGGCACGGTCGCGGACGCCACCGACTGGAACCCGTCCTGGGCCTGGGCGGCGGGTGCGGCCATCTCCGACCTGGCCGACATGCAGAAGTGGGCGAAGGTGCTGGCCACCGGCACACTGCTGAAGCCGGCCACCCAGGCCGAACGGCTGGCGACGCCGCCCACACCGCTGCCGGGCGTCGGCTACGGGCTCGGGCTCTTCATCAACCACGGCTGGGTCGGGCACAACGGCTCGCTGCCGGGCTACCAGAGCGCGGTGGTCTACCTGCCGTCGGCGCAGGCCACCCTGGTGGTGCTGCTGAACACCGACATCTCGTCCCAGGGCGAGGAGCCGTCGACGCTCTTCGCCAAGGCGATCACCGAGATCGTCTCGCCGGGCAACGTCTACTCGTTCCCGCCCGCGGCGGGGAGCTCCTCGCCGACCGCATCGACGGCCTGACGATACGTCATGGTTCACTGCCCGGAGCCCGACCAGCGCCCCGGGCAGTGGACCTGACGGCCGATCAGATGCCCAGCACCCGGGCCAGGTCGTAGGAGACGGGCTCCTCCAGCTGCGCGTAGGTGCAGCTCTCCGGGGTGCGGTCCGGGCGCCACCGGCGGAACTGGGCGGTGTGCCGGAACCGGGTGCCCTCCATGTGGTCGTACGCCACCTCGACCACCCGTTCTGGGCGCAGCGCCACCCAGGAGAGGTCCTTGCCGCCGGTCCAGCGGCTGACCGCGCCGGGCAGCCGGGCGTCGGCGTGGGCGGCCTCGTCCGCCCAGCCGCCCCACGGGTGGGCGGAGACGTCGTCCATCCGCAACGGCGCGAGTTCCTCGACGAGTTCACGCCGCCGGGCCGTCGAGAAGGCGGCGCAGACCCCGACGTGCTGGAGCCGCCCCTCGGCGTCGTTGATGCCGAGCAGCAGCGAGCCGACCACCGGTCCGCTCTTGTGCTCGCGGTAGCCGGCCACCACGCAGTCGGCGGTGCGCTCGTGCTTGATCTTGAACATGGTCCGCTCCCCCGGCCGGTAGGGCTGGTCCAGCGGCTTGGCCACCACGCCGTCCAGTCCGGCCCCCTCGAACTCGGCGAACCAGCTCTGCGCCAGCTCGCGGTCGGTGGAGGCGGGGGCGGTGAAGACCGGGTCCGCGGCGTCGGCGAGCGCAGTCTCCAGGGCCGCGCGCCGTACCGAGAGCGGCTCGTCGAGCAGCGGGGCGCCGCCGAGCGCGAGCAGGTCGAAGGCGACGAAGGAGGCGGGGGTGCGCTCGGCCAGCAGCCGCACCCGACTGGCCGCCGGGTGGATCCGCTCCAGCAGCTCCTCGAACCGCAGCCGGCCGTCCCGGGCGATCACCACCTCGCCGTCCAGCACGCAGCGCGGCGGCACCTCCCGCTTCAGCGCCTCCACCAGTTCGGGGAAGTACCTGGTCAGCGGCTTGCCGGTGCGGCTGCCGAGCTCGACCTCGTCACCGTCGCGAAAGACGATGGTGCGAAAGCCGTCCCACTTCGCCTCGTACTGCATTCCCGGCGGGATCTTGGCCACCGACTTGGCGAGCATCGGCGCCACCGGCGGCATCACGGGCAGGTCCATGCGTCCGATCCTCGCGCCAACCGTTCCGGGGCGCGCGCCGGGCGGAGCGCGTCTAGCGTGAGAGGCATGGGCTCAGCCGTGGAACTGGATGTCGCCGGGCGCAGCGTCCGGCTGTCGAATCCGGACAAGGTGTACTACCCCGAGCGCGGCTTCACCAAGCTGGACGTCGCGCAGTACTACCTGGCCGTCGCGGACGGGGTGCTGCGCGGGCTGCGGGACCGGCCGACCACGCTGCAGCGGTTCCCGGACGGGGTCACCGGTGAGTTCTTCTACCAGAAGCGGGCGCCGAAGGGCCTGCCGGAGTGGCTGCCGACGGCACGGATCAGCTTCCCGAGCGGGCGGTCCGCCGACGAGATCTGCCCCACCGAACCGGCCGCCGTGCTCTGGGCGGCCAACCTGGGCTGCCTGACCTTCCACCCCTGGCCGGTGCGCCGCTCGGACACCGACCACATCGACGAACTGCGGATCGACCTCGACCCGCAGCCGGGCACCGACTTCCACGACGCCGCGCTGGCCGCGCACGAGCTCCGCGCGGTGCTGGAGGAGCACGGGCTGCGCGGCTGGCCGAAGACCTCCGGCGGGCGCGGGGTGCACGTGTACGTGCCGCTGGAGCCGCAGTGGACGTTCACCGACGGCCGGCACGCGGTGATCGCGCTCGGCCGGGTGCTGGAGCAGCGGATGCCGGGCCGGGTGACCACGGCGTGGTGGAAGGAGGAGCGCGGCGAGCGGATCTTCGTCGACTACAACCAGATGGCCCGGGACCGGACCATCGCCTCCGCCTACTCGCTGCGCGCCCGCCCCCGGGCGACCGCCTCCACGCCGCTGCGCTGGGAGGAGCTGGACGACGCCGCGCCGGAGGACTTCGACCTGCGGACGGTGCCGCCGCGGTTCGCCGAACTCGGCGATCTGCAGGCGGAGATGGACGAGCAGGCGTACCGGCTGGACGGGCTGCTGGAGCTGTACGAGCGGCAGCTGCGGGACGAGGGACTGGGCGAGCTGCCGTACCCGCCGGACCACCCGAAGGCCCCCGGTGAGCCGAGCCGGGTGCAGCCGAGCCGGGCGCGGAAGACCTGACGGGGCGGGAGGCCGGGCGGGGTGGGAGGCCGGGGCGGCGCGGGAGGGCCTGACGGCGCGGGGCGGGAGGCCGGGGCGGCCGCCTCGTTGGTGATCACTTAGGCTGGCGCCCTTCGAGCGGCAGGCTTCACGGGTGGAGGGGTGCGGGGTGGGCGAGCGCGAACTGCGGGAGATCCTGGCCGACGCGGCGGGCGGGCTGTTCCCGCCCTCGGACGGGTCGGTGACGGTGGTGCCGCAGCCCTCGGCACGCGAGGCCGGGGTGCTGTCGTTCTCCGCGCACGCCGTGGTCTTCACCGACGAGGACCCGGCCTGGGTGCACGCCGTGCTGGCCGCCGTACCGGGCGACCCGCTCGCCGCGCCGCTCTGCCCGCCCTTCCTGACCGCGTTCGCCGGGCGGACCGGCCGGGTGGTCAACAACATCGACCTGCTGACCGTGGCCGACCGGCTGCCCGGCGGCCCGCCGCTGCCCCTGGTGGAGGTCCGGGACCGGGCGCACCCCCGGGTGGTGCGCGCGCTGCGCTACCGCGAGGACGTCCGGGTGTTCACGGTCGACGGCGGGGTCCTGGTGCTCGGGCGCGGGGTGGCCGGGCGGTGGGAATGCGCGATCGAGGTGGATCCGCAGGCGCGCGGCCGGGGCCTGGGGCGCGCACTCGCGGCGAGCGCCCGGCATCTGCTGCCCGAGGGCGAGTGGATCTGGTCGCAGCAGGCGCCGGGCAACGCCACCAGCGTGCGGGCCTTTCAGGCGGCCGGCTTCCGCCCGGTCGGCGCGGAGACGCTGCTGGTGCTGGGGCAGCCGTGACCGGGAATGCCGACGGGACGGGCGGTCCCGGGGCGGCCGCGGGTGACGTGGTGGCCCCGGGCGACCTGGTGACCCCGGCTGACCTTGCGGCCCCGGGCGACCTGGTGGCGGTGCCGGCCCGGGTGCGGGAACGGCTGACGGTCCGCTTCGGCCCGGCGGTCGAGGCCTGGTGCACGGCACTGCCGGCGCTGGTGGACGACCTGGCCCGACGCTGGGGCCTGACGGTCCGCGCGGCCGGCGGCGGCGGGACGTCGCGGGTGTTCCGCTGCGAGCGCGGCGACGGCGCCACCGTCTGGCTGAAGCTGACGCCCGATCCCGAGGTGGCCGCGCAGGAGGCGACGGCGCTGCGGGCCTGGGCGGGGCTGCCCTGCGTGGTCCGGCTCCTGGAGACGGACGCGGCGGCGAACGCGCTGCTGCTGGCGGACGTGGCGCCGGGGGTGACGCTGCGCCGGCGGGCCTGGCACCCGGCGGAGGTGGCGCCGCTGCTCGGCGCCCTGCGGTCGGTGCCGGTGGACGGGCTCGCCCTGGGGCCGCTCGGTGACCGGGTGGAGTTCCTCTTCGACCTCACCGAGCGGCGGGCCCCCGGCGCGGTGCCGCCCGGGGCACGGGCCGCCGCCCGGGAGCTGGCCTCGGGCGGACCGCTCGCCCTGGTCCACGGGGACCTGCACCCGGCCAACGTCCTGGACGGCCCGGCCGGACCGGTGGCGATCGACCCGCGCCCCACCCTCGGGGATCCGGACTTCGACCTGGTGGACTGGGTGCTCGACGGCGTGACCGACCGCCCCGCACTGGAACGGCGGATCGCCGGCCTGAGCGCACTCGTCCCGGGCGCCGATCCGGTACGGGTCCTGGCCTGGTGCCGCACGCTCGCCGTGGTCGTCGCGGCCCCGCGCGCGGCGGCGGGGCGGCAGGACGCGGAGACGGCGTTCCTGCTGGAGCTGGCGGGGCTCTGACGCACACCCGCCGCACAGGAAGTCGGCCGGTCCGACGTCCTGTGCGGCGGGCGTGCGTCAGGGACGGTCGGCGGCCTCGCCGGAGAGGACGAAGCAGAGGAAGGCCACCCCGAGCATGACGCCGGTGGCGACGGGCAGCCCCACGAACAGCCGCTCCCAGGTGTTCGCACCACTGAGGCCGACGACGATCAGGAAGCCCGCCGCCGGCAGCGCGGCCAGTGCGGCCAGGGCCATCGCCAGCCAGTACGCCACCGCCTTCACCCCGGTCGTGTGGCAGACGCCGTCCGCACACCGGACGGGCGGGACCACCGAGCCCCTCACGTCCTCCTGGAGCACGGAGGAGTAGACGGGTTCGCCGTGCTCGGGGGTGAAGCGCCCCGGACAGACGTCGCGCGGGCCCTCCTGCGAGGGCGCGCAGACCCCGCGGACGTAGCGACCGGGCACGCCGGACCACCCGGCGGCCTGGGCGACGTGCGGAGCGGTGCTGCTCACCCCCCACAGGCCGAGTCCGCCCAGGGCCACCGCCACCGACACCACGAGCGCCCTGCCGAGGAACCGTCGCACCCGCCGCATCCCACGTCCCATCGCCGCACCGCCCGGTCGGCCCGCACCGCCCCTCCCGGGGGACGCGGACCGAGCGGCGCCCGGTTGCGCTCAGTCGGTGTGCGCGCCCTCCGGGGCGAGGGAGGCGATGATCCTTACCGCGTCGGCGATCTGATCGTCGGTCAGGTCGCCGCGGGCGGTGAGGCGCAGCCGGGAGACGCCGTCCGGGACGGAGGGCGGGCGGAAGCAGCCGACGGCGAGACCGGCGCGGCGGCAGTCGGCGGCCCAGGCGACGGCGGCCTCCGGGCCGGGGGCCCGGACCGAGACGACCGCCGCGTCCGGGGTGGAGGCGTGCAGCCCGGCGGCGGTGAGCCGGGCCGCCAGGCCACGGGCGACCTCGCGGGCCCGCTCGGCGCGGTGCGGCTCGGCCCGCAGCAGGCGCAGCGCGCCGAGGGCGGCACCGGCGGCGGCCGGGGCCAGGCCGGTGTCGAAGATGAAGGTGCGCGCCGTCTCGGTGAGGTGGCGGATGACCCGGCGCGGCCCGAGCACCGCACCGCCCTGCGAGCCGAGCGACTTGGACAGGGTGACGGTGGCGACGGTGTCCGGCTCACCGGCGAGCCGCGCGGCGGCCAGCGCGCCGGCACCGCCGGGGCCGAGGACGCCCAGCCCGTGCGCGTCGTCCACCAGCAGTGCGGCGCCGTGGGCGCGGGCGGCGGCGGAGAGGGCGGGCAGCGGGGCGGCGTTGCCGTCGACGGAGAAGACCGAGTCGGTGACCACCAGTGCCCGGCGGTGGGTGCGGTCGGCGAGCGCGGCGCGGACGGCGGCCGGGTCACTGTGCGGGGCGCGGTGGACATCGCCGCGGGCGAGCCGGCAGCCGTCGATCAGCGAGGCGTGGTTGTAGGCGTCGGAGACGATCAGGGTGTCCGGATCGGTGAGCGCGGTCAGCGCGGCCAGGTTGGCGGTGTAGCCGGAGGAGAACACCAGGGCGGCCTCCACCCCGCAGAACTCGGCCAGCTCGCCCTCCAGTTCGGTGTGCAGGGCGGTGGTTCCGGTGACCAGCCGGGAGCCGGTGGCGCCGCCGCCCCAGCGCAGCGCGGCATCGGCGGCGGCCCGGGTGACGACCGGGTGGCGGGTCAGCCCGAGGTAGTCGTTGCCCGCGAGGTCGAGCACCTCGTCCTCGGCCGGGCGGCTGCGCAGCGTCCGGGTGAGGCCCGCCCGGGCGCGCAGCTCGGCCGTCTCGTCGAGCCAGTCGAAGACGGCGGCGGGGTCGGGAACGGCGGCCGCCGAGGTGAGGACGGGTGCTTCGGACGCGGTGCGGTGGGCCATGTCCGGCACTCTGGCACGGCGGGCGCGGGCCGGGCAATGTGCGGATCGGCACATGTTCGGGCCGCCATTCGTGTCGCATCGACCCGGAATTCGCCGGCGGAAAAGCGCTCGATTCACTTCGCCGGCCGGTATTTCGCAGAGAATCCCCGGCCTTCCCCGGGCATCCTGCCATTCCGTCCGATCGGTTCCGTTCCCTCGCCGCACCCGGACCCGGACGCGGTGGACGCCTTCGGGGCCGCCGCCCTCAGGCACCCCCCGGCGCCGGGGCGCGGACGGGCGCGGCGGCGACGTGGCGGGCGGGCTGCCACCGCACACCGGTGACGCCCGCCCCGGGCGCCGGCGGCGTTCCCGTGCCGGGAGCACCCCGGGCTTTGCCCGGGGTGGACGCGAGCAGGCAAGATAGCCGGGTGACCCTCCTTGATCTGATGCCGAAGCCCGCCACCCCCGACGCGCTGTACGAGACGTTCGCCGCCTGGGCGGAGGAGCGCGGGATCACGCTGTACCCGGCGCAGGAGGAGGCCCTGATCGAGCTGGTGTCGGGGAACAACGTCATCCTCGCGACGCCGACCGGGTCGGGCAAGAGCCTGGTGGCGGCCGGCGCGCACTTCGCGGCGCTCGCGGAGGGCAAGCGGACCTTCTACACCGCGCCGATCAAGGCCCTGGTCTCGGAGAAGTTCTTCGACCTCTGCAAGATGTTCGGCACCGAGCAGGTCGGCATGATGACCGGCGACGCGAGCGTCAACCCGACCGCGCCGATCATCTGCTGCACCGCCGAGGTGCTGGCGCAGATCGCGCTGCGGGACGGCGCCCGGGCCGACGTCGGCCAGGTCGTGATGGACGAGTTCCACTTCTACGCGGAGCCGGACCGCGGCTGGGCCTGGCAGATCCCGATCCTCGAACTCCCGCAGGTGCAGTTCCTGCTGATGTCCGCGACGCTCGGCGACGTGCGCCGCTTCGAGGAGGACCTGACCCGCCGCACCGGCCGGCCGACCACCGTGGTCCGCTCGGCGACCCGGCCCGTCCCGCTCTTCTACGAGTACCGCCGCACCACCATGCACGACACCCTGGAAGAACTGCTGAAGACCGGTCAGGCCCCGGTCTACGTCGTGCACTTCACCCAGAAGGAGGCGGTCGAGCGGGCGCAGTCGCTGATGAGCATCAACATGTGCTCCAAGGCGGAGAAGGACGCCATCGCCGACCTCATCGGCAACTTCCGCTTCACCACCAAGTTCGGCCGCAACCTGTCCCGCTTCGTGCGGCACGGGATCGGCGTGCACCACGCGGGCATGCTGCCCAAGTACCGCCGGCTGGTCGAGCGCCTCGCCCAGGCGGGGCTGTTGAAGGTGATCTGCGGCACCGACACGCTCGGCGTGGGCGTCAATGTGCCGATCCGCACGGTGCTGTTCACCGCGCTGTCCAAGTACGACGGCGTGCGGGTGCGGGTGCTGCGCGCCCGGGAGTTCCACCAGATCGCCGGCCGGGCCGGGCGGGCCGGGTTCGACACCGTCGGGCAGGTCGTCGCGCAGGCGCCCGAGCACGTGATCGAGAACGACAAGGCCGTCGCCAAGGCGGGCGACGACCCGAAGAAGAAGCGCAAGATCGTCCGCAAGAAGGCGCCGGAGGGCTTCGTCGGCTGGTCCGAGGAGACCTTCGAGCGGCTGATCGCCGCCGACCCCGAGCCGCTGGTCTCCCGCTTCAAGGTGAGCCACGCGATGCTGCTGTCGGTGATCGGCCGGCCGGGCAACGCCTTCGAGGCGATGCGCAAGCTGCTCACCGACAACCACGAGGAGCGCGGCGCGCAGCGCCGGCACATCCGCACCACGATCGCCATCTACCGCTCGCTGCTGGAGGGCGGCGTGGTCGAGCGGCTGCCGGAGCCGGACTCGGAGGGCCGGATCGTCCGGCTCACCCTGGACCTGCAGGAGAACTTCGCGCTCAACCAGCCGCTCTCCACCTTCGCGCTGGCCGCCTTCGAACTGCTCGACCCGGCCTCGCCCTCGTACGCGATGGACGTCATCTCGGTGGTCGAGGCCACCCTCGACGACCCGCGCCAGATCCTCGCCTCGCAGCAGAACAAGGCGCGCGGCGAGGCCATCGGCGAGATGAAGCGCGACGGCATCGAGTACGAGGAGCGGATGGAGCGGCTCCAGGAGATCACCTACCCGAAGCCGCTGGAGGAGCTGCTCACCCACGCCTACGAGGTGTACCGGCGGGCGCACCCGTGGATCGGCGACCACGAGCTGCGGCCGAAGTCCGTGGTCCGCGACCTGTACGAGCGGGCGATGACCTTCACCGACTACGTCGGGCACTACGACCTGGCGCGCACCGAGGGCATCGTGCTGCGCTACCTGGCCGGCGCCTTCAAGGCGCTGGAGCAGACCGTCCCCGACGACATCAAGACCGACGACCTCAAGGACGTCATCGCCTGGCTCGGCGAGCTGGTCCGCCAGGTCGACTCCAGCCTGCTGGACGAGTGGGAGCAGCTGGCCAACCCGACCGACCCGCAGGCCCCCGAGGTCGTCGTGGACGACAGGCCGGCGCCGGTGACGGCCAACGCGCGGGCGTTCCGGGTGCTGGTGCGCAACGAGCTGTTCCGCCGGGTCGAGCTGGCCGCACTGGAGCACTACGACGCCCTCGGCGAGCTGGACGGCGAGTACGGCTGGAACGCGGACCGCTGGGCGGACGCGATGGACGGGTACTGGGAGGAGCACGACGACCTCGGGACCGGTCCGGACGCGCGCGGCCCGAAGATGCTGCTGATCGAGGAGGAGGACTCCTCGTGGAAGGTCCGGCAGATCTTCGACGACCCGGCCGGCGACCACGACTGGGGCATCAGCGCCGAGGTCGACCTGTACGGCTCCGACGAGGAGGGCCGGGCGGTCCTGCGGGTCACCTCGGTGGACCGGCTGGACGGCTGAGCGACCGGACGGCCCGAGCGGCTGAGCGTCCCCGGCGGCGGGGCCCCTTGCGGGTGGGCCCCGCCGCCGCGTCACATCCAGACGAAGGGCGCGCCGGCCGAGTAGGAGATCGCCCGGGTGGCCTCGTCGAGCACCTGCTCGGACCCGGGCGCCGCGGTGGTCGGGGTCCCGGCCGGGGTGGAGGCGGGCGGCGCGGCGGGCGGGGTGCTGTGCTGCTCGACGGGCCGCGAGCTGGTGACCGTCACGTAGTGGCCGACCTCCTCGACGCGCTGCTCCGAGCCCGGCCTGGCGGTGCCGGCGGGCTGGGCGGGGGCGGTGGAGGCGTCCTGGAGGATGAAGGCGAGCGCGCCCGGCTTGGCCCGCAGGGCCTCGGCGGCCTTCGCGGCGGCGGCCTGGTCGGCGAACCGCAGCAGGGTGACGCTGCTGAGCACCGGCTTCTCCTGGCCGGCGAAGCTGACGGAGAGGTAGGACTGGCAGCCGCTGTCGCGCAGCAGGTCCTGGGTGCGGTCCTGGAGGGTCTCGGAGCAGTTCTCGCCCTGCCGGACGCCGGAGCGCCTGCCCTTGTAGCCGCCGACCTCGATCAGCCGCTGCGCGGGGAAGAGGGTGTCGACGTTGAGGCCCTCGGGGTCGGCCGCGGCGCGCGGCGGCGGGCTGCCGACCACGGGCGGGCCGCTGGACGCGTCCTTGCTGGCCGGGCCGAGCCCGGGTATCCAGTCGCCGGGCGTCGGGCGGGTGATGATCCAGCCGCCGGCGGCCACCACGCCGACCACCACGATCCAGCCCACGACCCGGCGGGCGCCGATCCTCCCGGCCGGCTGCCGATAGGCCCCGGCCGGCCGGCCGGCGGCGTGCTGTTCCTGGTCACCCGATGACGGGGTGCGCTCCCCCTGCGTGGTCATGGCGCAAATTCTAAGCAGTGCGCGGGTGGTGGAGATCACGGGGGCGGGCCGTCGACGATCACTCGCACTACCGATCGGTAACCCGCCCCGCCGGCGACGTGACCTGCACCACTACCGTGAGCTGTGACACTGTGACAACTCGCACATCCTCCCGGGGATCTTCTGGTGGGTTTCCTCTGGCGTCGCCCGTCGGCCAGCAGGCAGGATCAGCCCCATGGATCTGCTCGATACCCTCACCGCCAAGGGCCTGCGCGGGGAAATCCCCACCCGCGAGGAGGCCCTGGCCGTCCTCGCCACCACCGACGACGAGCTGCTGGACGTGGTCGCGGCCGCCGGGCGGGTGCGCCGGCAGTGGTTCGGCCGCCGGGTCAAGCTCAACTACCTGGTGAACCTGAAGAGCGGGCTCTGCCCGGAGGACTGCTCGTACTGTTCGCAGCGGCTGGGCTCCAAGGCCGAGATCCTCAAGTACACCTGGCTGAAGCCGGACCAGGCCGCCGAGGCGGCCAGGGCGGGCGTCGCCGGCGGCGCCAAGCGGGTCTGCCTGGTGGCCAGCGGCCGCGGCCCGACGGACCGCGACATCGACCGGGTGGCCGACACCATCTCGGCCATCAAGGACGCCGACCCGGCGGTCGAGATCTGCGCCTGCCTGGGCCTGCTCTCCGACAACCAGGCCGAGCGGCTCAAGGCGGCCGGCGCCGACGCGTACAACCACAACCTCAACACCTCCGAGGGCACCTACGGCGACATCACCACCACCCACACCTACGCGGACCGGGTGGACACCGTGCAGAAGGCGCACGGCGCCGGCCTGTCCGCCTGCTCCGGCCTGATCGCGGGCATGGGCGAGAGCGACGGGGACCTGGTGGACGTGGTCTACGCGCTGCGCGAGCTGGGCTCGGACTCGGTGCCGGTCAACTTCCTCATCCCGTTCGAGGGCACCCCGCTGGCCAAGGAGTGGAACCTCACCCCGCAGCGCTGCCTGCGGATCCTGGCGATGGTCCGCTTCGTCTGCCCCGACGTCGAGGTGCGGATCGCGGGCGGGCGCGAGGTCCACCTGCGCTCGCTGCAGCCGCTGGGCCTGCACATCGCCAACTCGATCTTCCTGGGCGACTACCTGACCAGCGAGGGCCAGGCCGGCCAGGCCGACCTCGACATGATCAAGGACGCCGGCTTCGAGGTGGAGGGGGCCGGCGAGGCCACCCTGCCCCGGCACCGGGCCGACGTCGCCGCTGCCGCCGAGGGCGGCGCGTGCGGGACGGGCGGCGGCTGCGGGCCGTGCGGCGGGCACAGCGCCCCGGCCGTCGGGACCGCGGCGGTCGGCGAGGCGGTCGGCGAGGCGGTCGACGCCGCCGAGGCCGCCGTCGGGGCGGACAGCGCCGACGAGCTGCGCAGCGACCTCGTCCGGGTCCGTCGTCGCGGCGCCGGCACCGAGCTGGCACCCAACGCCTGACCGTCCCCAGGGAAAGACTCACCATGGCTCAGCTGCCCCATGACACCCTCCTCGCCCTCGACCGGGCGCACGTCTGGCACCCGTACGGTCCGATGCCCGGCACCGTCACCCCCTACGTCGTCGAATCGGCGTCCGGGGTGCGGCTGCGGCTCGCCGAGCCCGTCGCGGGCAGACGCGAGCTGGTCGACGGGATGTCGTCCTGGTGGGCGGCGATCCACGGCTACGGGCACCCGGTGCTGGACGAGGCCGTGCGGGACCAGCTGGGCCGGATGAGTCATGTGATGTTCGGCGGGCTCACCCACGAGCCCGCCGTGCGGCTCGCCGCCCGGCTGGTGGAGATCACGCCGGAGCCGCTGCGGCACGTCTTCCTGGCCGACTCCGGCTCGGTGGCGGTCGAGGTCGCCATGAAGATGTGCCTGCAGTACTGGCAGTCCGTCGGGCGGCCCGCCAAGCGGCGGCTGCTGACCTGGCGCGGCGGCTACCACGGGGACACCTTCCACCCGATGTCGGTCTGCGACCCGCAGGGCGGCATGCACCACCTCTGGGGCGGCGTGCTGCCCGGCCAGCTCTTCGCGCCGCAGCCGCCGGCCGGCTTCGACGCGCCGCTGGACGCCGGTTACGCCGCGGACTTCGCCGCGCTGGTGGAACGGCATGCGGATGAGCTGGCCGCCGTCATCGTCGAACCGGTGGTGCAGGGCGCGGGCGGGATGCAGTTCCACTCCCCCGCCTACCTGCGGATGCTGCGCGAGCTCTGCGACCGGCACGGGGTGCTGCTCGTCTTCGACGAGATCGCCACCGGGTTCGGCCGCAGCGGCGCGCTGTTCGCGGCCGACCACGCGGGCGTCTCGCCGGACGTGATGTGCCTGGGCAAGGCGATGACCGGCGGCTACCTGACCATGGCGGCCGCGCTCTGCACCGCCGAGGTCGCGGACGGGATCAGCCGGGGCGAGATGCCGGTGCTGGCGCACGGGCCGACGTTCATGGGCAACCCGCTGGCCGCGGCCGTCGCCAACGCCTCGATCGACCTGCTGCTCGGCCAGGACTGGCAGGTCGAGGTGAAGCGGATCGAGGGCGGCCTGCGGGACGGCCTGGCGGGCGCCGCCGAGCTGCCCGGGGTGCGGGACGTCCGGGTGCAGGGCGCCATCGGCGTGGTGCAGCTCGACCACCCGGTGGACGTCGGGGCGGCCACCGAGGCGGCCGCGCGGGAGGGCGTCTGGCTGCGGCCGTTCCGGGACCTCCTCTACACGATGCCGCCGTACGTGACGCAGGACGAGGACGTGGCGCGGATCGCCGCGGCCGTGACGGCGGCGGCGGTGGCCGGATGAGCGCGCGGATCCTCTTCGTCACGGGCACCAACACCGAGGTCGGCAAGACCGTCGCCACGGCGGCGGTCGCCTCGGCGGCGCTGCGCGGCGGCGCACGGGTCGCGGTGCTGAAGCCGGGCCAGACCGGCCTGGCCGCCGGCGAGCCGGGCGACGTCGACGACGTCCGGCGGCTGGCGGGCGCGCTCACCACGCGGGAGCTGGCCCGGTACCCGGAGCCGCTGGCGCCGAACACGGCGGCGCGGCGGGCCGGGCTGCCCCCGGTGTCGCCCGCCGAGGTGGCGGCGGCGGTCGCGGAGCTGGCCGCGACGCACGACCTGGTCCTGGTCGAGGGCGCCGGCGGGCTGCTGGTGCACTACGACGACGAGGGCCGGACCCTGGCGGACCAGGCCAGGGCGGTGATCGGGGCCGGTCTGGCGGCGGAGGTGCTGCTGGTCGCCTCGGCGGGGCTGGGGACGCTCAACATCGTCTCGCTCTCGGCGGAGGCGCTCCGGGCCCGCGAACTGCCGCTCGCCGGGGTGGTCGTCGGCTCCTGGCCGCGGCAGCCCGGCCTCGCCGAGCGCTGCAACCTCGCCGACCTGCCGCGGTCGGCGGGCGCCCCCCTGCTCGGCGCCCTGCCGGAACGCGCGGGCACCGCTGCGGACTTCGCCGCCCTGGCCACCGCCTCGCTGGCCCCCGAGCTGGGCGGCGTCTGGGACGTGGAGGCCTTCGCGCAGACCCACCGGCCGGCGGCCGGCTAGAGCCCGGGTGCGGGCGCAACCGGGCTCTCCCGGGGCCGCCCGCACCCGGGAGTGCCCAGATGCGCCCGGTCCGCGAAACGGACCGGGCGTTGTCGCGTGGGGGTGCCGGGCAGTTCGGCCGCGGCCGCCGGCGCGCCCCTCGTCGGACTGCCGGTAGGCCCACCGCGCCGGAGCCGGAGACCGTCGCCCCCGAAGGACCGCGCGGCGTGAGAACCCCCGCCCCGCCCGTTCCCGGCTCGCCGACCGGGCCCGGAACCGTCGCCGCGAGCCCCGCTCGGCGCGTCCGCCCGGGTTCCGGGCAGTCGGCGACTCCGGCCGTCGGCCGGACTTGAGATGCCCTTGACACGTTTATAGGTCTATACCATGCTGCGAGCGGCGCCCCGGCGGCGGGGCGAACTCCGCTTCCGCAGCGGGACTTCGGCACAGGTGACAGCTTCATACGGGGGAGATTGTTGTGCTCGTGCATGTCCTGGGACCACTTCGTGTCGATGTCGACGGAACCGCCGTGGCGCTCGGGGGCAGGCGGTCGAAGATCGTCCTGGCGACCCTCGCCCTGACCCCGAACTGGGTCGTGCCGCTCGACCGTCTGGTGGACACCGTCTGGGGCCCCGCACCGCCCGCGAGCGCCCTGACCCAGATCCGGATCTGCGTCTCCCAACTGCGCCGCGCCTTCGCCGAGGCGGGCGCGCCCACCGTGATCGAGACCCACCCGAACGGGTACCGACTCCGGGTCGGAGCAGGTGAGTTGGACGCCTCGGTGTTCAACGAGGAGGTGTCCCGGGCCCGCATGCTGGCCGCTCAGGGCGCACCGGAGGAGGCCATCGCGGGCCTGCGCCGGGCCCTGTCCCGGTGGACCGGGCCGGCGATGGCGGGCCTGGCCTGCCCGGCGGTGGAGGCCTGGGCCCGCCGGCTGGAGGAGAACCGGCTGCGCGCCGTCGAGGAGCGGATCCGGCTGGAACTCGGTCTGGGCCGGCACCAGGACCTGGTCGGCGAACTGGAGCAGTTGGTCGGCACGCATCCGTTCCGCGAGCACCTGCACGCGCAGCTGATGCTCGCCCTGCACCGCTCGGGCCGCACCGCCGAGGCACTGGCGGTGTACCGAAAGCTCCGTACCGTCCTGGTCGAGGAGCTGGGCATCGAGCCCGGGCCCGAACTGCGCGCCCTGGAGCGGGAGATCCTGCTGGGCGTGGCCGCGGTGGAGCTCCCCGGGGAGCCGGCGGCGGCCGGGCACCGGGCCCGGGCGGGTGGTGGCGCCCACCCGTCCCGGTGCCCGGTGTAGCGCCACCCTCGCGACGGCGCCGCGTCCGCCTCGCGAACACGCGGGCGGGCCAAGGGCGTTCAGCCCGCGTGGCGCCACCAGAACGACCCCGGCTCGTAGTGGTCGCGGACGCCGAGGGCGCGCCAGAGCGGTTCGGCGATCTGCCGCAGCTCCGGGTCGGCGTGGACGAAGGCGTCGGGCAGTTCCAGCTCGAAGCGCTCGGGGGCGGCCGTCAGCAGGGCGGCGAGCAGGTACTGCTCCGAGTAGTGCCGCCAGCGCCAGGAGTGCGGGTAGTCCGCCGGCAGCATGATGTCGTGGACGTGCACGATCACGCCGGGCTTGAGCCTGGGCAGCACCTCGAAGAAGAACACCGCGACGTCCGAGCCCATGTGCAGCCGGTGCGAACCGTCGAAGAAGACGATGTCGCCGGGCCCCAGTTCGGCGAAGACCCCGAGGTCCGCGTGTTGCAGCGGGGTGCGGATCACCTCGTCGCAGAGCCGGTCGACGGTGGCGCGGGGGGCCGGGTCGATCGAGGTGATCCTGGTCGCCAGCCCGAGGTCCTCGATCGCCCGGCGGGCGAACTTGGTGGAGTTGCCGGAGCCGATCTCCAGGTACCGCGCCGGGCGCTCCTCGGCCAGGAAGCCGTAGAGCGAGAGCGCGTCCAGCGGGGGCAGCCAGCCGTTGTTCCAGTAGGGGGTGGAGCCCGCCGCGGTGCCGCTCAGCGGGATCCCCCGGAGCAGTTCGGTCAGCTCCAGGAAGCCGGTCAGCCGCTTCGCGTAGCGCTCCCGGTTCTTCTCCAACAGCGTTCGCACCTCGGCGAGTTCGGCGCGCGGCTCGGGGGTGACGACGTGGTCCCAGAAGAGCGGCTTGCGCAGCCCGAACGCCCACAGGGTCAGGCCGTGCAGGACGGGCCGCTCCGCCAGCCAGTCGACCGGCTTGCGCAGCACGGGGAGCCGTTCCAGCAGCTCGACGCCGGAGGCGGTCCGGACGGCCGTCCGCAGATCCTTGAGCACCATCGTTGTTCCTTTCAGAGGGAGAGCCACAGGTCCTGCAGCCGGTGTTCGGAGATGCCGTCGGTGGGCCGGAAGTCGTAGCGGTGCACCCGCACCGGGCCGACGGTGAAGCTCCAGTCCAGCCGCCAGAACGGGAAGGAGCGGTTGACCGCGCTGTCCCAGTCGAAGCCGGCCGGCGCGGAGAACTTCCAACTGAGCGGCAGGAAGTCGTTGTTGGCCCGGATCGCGTCGTCCGCCCGGTCGCGCAGGCCGTCCAGGTCGCGCATCGACGCACTGGCGTTGAAGTCGCCCGAGATGAGCACCTGGTGCGGGTTGCCGGCCAAGTCCCGCTCCAGGCCTCGGATCTCCGCCCGGCGCCAGTCGAACTTGCGGCGGAAGTAGGAGTCGAAGTCGAAGTCCGAGAACGGGTCGAGGTCGGGGGCGAGCGGCACGGTGATGTGCACGTTGTAGACGCTGAACACCTTCGACCCGACCTGGAGGTCGGTGCGCAGCACCTTGTCCCGGGCGAAGACCCGGCCGAACGGGGCGTCCGGCTCCAGCTCGGCGCCCGTCCCGACGGCCGGCTGGGCCACGATCGGGTAGCGGGAGACGGTGAGCAGCTCGCCCCGCCGGGCGATGTGGTAGCCGGGGAACTCGGCGGCCAGCCGCGCGTCGTCGTCCAGCCGCAGGTAGCCGTCCTCGCCGCGGCCGGCCTGCCAGACCACGTGCTCCTGGAACAGGTAGACGTCGGCGTTCTGACGGTGCACCAGGTCGTAGAGCCGGTCCACGTCGGTGGCGGCGGCCCAGTACTGGGTGTTGAACGAGACGACGTGCAGCGCGCCGGCCGGTACCGTGCGCTCGCCGTGCCAGAGCGCGGGCCAGTTCAGCCCGGAGCCGGTGACCAGGGCGAGGAGCAGCGGGGGCAGGGCGAGGGCGGCGGCCCAGCGGCGGCGCCGGCCGCAGGCGGCGGCACTGGCGACCAGGAGCAGCAGGGGGATCGCCACCAGGAACACCGGCGGGGTGGCGTCGAGCAGGATGGCCCAGTGCCAGCGGCCGCTGACCGACCGGCGCAGCACCGCGTAGAGCAGCCAGAGCGCGGCCAGGCCGATCAGGGCCCGCCCGTACCAGGTGCGCAGCCGCCGGGCGATCCGGCGGGCCCGGGTCGGCGGCCCGGCGGCCGCCCCCGGCGAGGCGTCGCCGTCGCCGCCACCGGCCGAACCCCCGTCGCCGTCGACGTCGGCGTCGCCGTCGCGGGTCAGGGCGGCGTCCAGGGTGTACATCCGGCGGAACCGGCGGCTGACCGCGAACTGGGCGAGCCCGGCCACCAGACCGGCCAGCACGACCGCGTTGACCAGCAGGTGCGCCAGGGTGAAGAAGGCCAGGAACCCGAGCCCGCGCTCGCGCCGGACGAACCGGTACTGCCCGAGGTCGGTCAGCACGAAGCCGGTCACCGCCAGCGCCGTGATCAGCGCCGTCAGCGGCTGCCAGGCGATCAGCGGCAGGCTCGCCACCGCCAGCCCGGCCAGCGCCGAGGCCACCGCGCGGCCGGGGGTCTCCATCCCCTGCATCGCCCGGCCCCGGCCCAGGTAGAACGGGACCCGCAGCCGGCTGCGGACGAAGGCCTTCCGCAGCAGCGGCCGCATCCGGCTCTCGTCGGAGAGCCGGCCGCGGATCCGCGAGGTGAGCAGCATCGGGTGGAGCGCGGCGAGGCGTTCGGCGTGGTCGATCTCCTCGGTCTGCCGAAGGGCCCCGTTGAACCAGCCGGCCTCCAGGAAGGCCGCCCGGCGCACCGCTCCGAGCGCGTAGAAGCCGCCGCTGACCAGGCCCTCGGCGCTCTTGCGCCAGTAGTGGTACTGGAGGATCCGGTACTGCCCGACGGCGCCCTCGGGGAACAGCGGCTCCTTGTCGGGGACGCCGAACACCGCGCCGTACTCGGGGTGTTCCGTGAAGATCTCCACCGCCTGGGCGACGGCGTCCGGGTGCATGGCCAGATCGGCGTCCAGGAAGAAGAGGATCTCGCCGGCCGCGTGCCGGACCCCGAGGTTGCGCGACCCGCCCGGGCCGCCGTTGCGCTCGGCCCGGACCAGGGTGACGGGGTGGGCGGCGGCCAGCGCGGCGGAGTCGTCGGTGCTGGCGTCGTCGACGACGATCACTTCGACGGCCGGGTAGCTCTGCTCCAGGATCGAGCGCAGACAGAGGTCGACGGTGCGGCTGTCGTTGTACATCGGGACGACCACCGACACGAGAGGTGTGGGTGTGGGCATGGGACCTCGTTCGGAGTTCGGGGTTCGGGGTTCGGGACACGAGGGGGTTCAGGACATGAGCGGCACGAGGCGCACGAGAGCCGCGGGGGCCACGGCGGGCGACGGGCCGCCGGGGGGCCGGGGACCGGGTCACAGCAGCTGGAAGACGAGCAGCAGACCGGCCCAGAGCGAGGAGTTGGTGAGCATGACGCGGTCGCGCAGCAGGGTCCGGACGGGGTTGCCGCCCTCGCTCTGCACGACCACGATCTGCAGGTAGCGGAAGAGCGCGAGCAGCGCGCAGGGCGCGGTGAGCAGCGCCCCGGTCGCGA
This sequence comes from Kitasatospora sp. NPDC003701, assembly GCF_053587085.1. NCBI lineage: Bacteria > Bacillati > Actinomycetota > Actinomycetes > Kitasatosporales > Streptomycetaceae > Kitasatospora > Kitasatospora sp. NPDC003701. The sequence goes on along the minus strand of NZ_JBSFNM010000004.1, from coordinate 18,248 downwards.
AGCCCGACTCGGTGCGCAGGAAGAGCAGGTAGCCGACCACGGTCAGCCCGGAGCAGAGCACCAGGACGAGGTCCAGGAAGTGCGCCGAGTAGCCGACCAGGGCGGGCCGGTGGCCGCTGCCGGCCACGCCGAGTTCGTGCCGCCGCTTGCCCACGATCAGGACCAGGCAGAGCGTCAGCACCGTGAACACCAGCCAGGCGGCGACCGGGCGGCCGCCGGCTCCGTAGCCGCCGAGCAGCCTCAGCACGAAGCCGGTGGCGACGATGAAGACGTCCAGCAGCGGCAGGTGCTTCAGCTTCCAGCTGTAGGCACCGTTCACCACCAGGTAGAGCAGCACCGGCCAGACCGCGGCGGGCCGGGAGAGCAGCAGGACGGGGGCGAGCAGCCCGGCCAGCAGCACGATCAGCGCCACGGCCGTCCGCAGTCCCACTCGGCCGGAGGCCAGCGGGCGGTGGCGCTTGACCGGGTGGCGCCGGTCCCGTTCGACGTCGGCGATGTCGTTGACCACGTACACCAGCGACGAGGCGATGACGAAGGCGGCCGTGGTGACGGCGACCCGGGCCACCATGCCCCACGCCAGGTCGGCGCCGAGCAGGGCGAGCGGCACCACCAGGAGGTTCTTCGGCCACTGGCCCGGCCGGAGCAGCTCCAGCGGTGCCGGCAGCCGGGAGGCGGCGCCGCGCCGGCGGGACTCCGTCTGTTCGCTCAGGAAGGTCATCGCGCGCTCCCTCAGAAGAAGATCTTCACGGCGGACAACAGGCCCTGGCTCCACGGGTCCCGGCTGGTCCGACCGGTCGGGCTGCCCGCCGGTCGGTCGTGGCGGGCGGTGCGCCACCAGTCGTAGGTGCGCAGGATCGCGTCCCGGTTGGACAGCCTGGGGGCGAAGCCGAGCCGCTCGCCGGCCTTGTCGATGCTGACGTAGGAGTCCTCCATCAGCTTGTGCAGCAGCCGCCCGTAGACCGGCGAGAGCCTGGCCCTCTGCAGGGTGCTCAGCACGGTCAGCGCCGGCCGGGCGGGCAGCGCGACGACCCGTCCGCCGTGGCCGGCCGCGTCCAGGACGGCCTGGAAGTCCTGGCGCAGGGTGCCGAATTCGGCCGCCGCGAGGTTGTAGGTGTCGTTGGCGACCTCCTCGGGTGCGGTGAGCACGGTGACCACGGCGTCGACCAGGTCGTCGATGCCGAACATCTGGATCCGCACGTCACCGCGGCCGAGCACGGGGAAGTTCCGGCCCTCCTCGGCCCACTCGAACAGCATCGAGAACAGGCCCATCCGGCCCGGGCCGACGAAGGTCTTGGGCCGCAGGATCGGCACGCACATCCCGGCGGCGCGGTGGCGCTCGGCGATCTCCTCGGCGGCCGCCTTGGCCCGGCTGTAGGTGTCGACCGGCTCGCGGGGGTGCGTCTCGGGGGTCGGGACCACCTTGGGCAGGCCGTACACGGCGGTCGAGGAGATGTGCACCACCCGGGGCGTGCCGGCGGCGCGCGCGGCGGCGAACACGCTCTCGGTGCCGCCGACGATGATCGAGCGGATCTGCTCGTCGGGGTAGCTGGGCAGGGCGGCGGCCGCGTGGACCAGCACCTCGGCGCCGGCCAGCGCCCCGGCCATCACCGCCGGGTCCCGGATGTCGCCGACCACCGCCACCCCGGGGCCGGGCCGCAGGTCGACCCCGCGGACGCGGTGGCCGTCCGCGAGGAGCCGTTCGGCGAGCCGGGAGCCGAGCATGCCCGCGGCGCCGGTGATGGTGATCACCACTGGGAACTCACCTTCTGCTTGAGGAATCGGGTCACCAGGTGGCCGAGCCCCTTGGCGAGCACCTCGCCCAGCGCCTCGACCGTCCGCTCCACCTCGGCGGTTTCGGTGACCAGCGAGGGGCCGATGATCAGCGGGTTGCGCCCGTTGAGGGTGTAGTAGGCGAAGATGCCGTGGTCCTGGTACAGGGCGTTGATCACCGCGCAGGTGACCAGCTTGGTCTTGAACCTCGGGTCGCGGGCCATCCCGCCCGGCGCCAGCTTGGCGACCAGGTCGAGGATCTTCGGGCCGCCCTCGATGAAGACGCCCCAGAGCGCGCCGGCGCCCTCCACCCGGCCGACCGCCTCCGGGTACTCCTCGGCCAGCCGGGCCAGGCCGGGCTCCAGGACCGCGCCGATCGCGCGGGCCCGCGCCGGGTAGTCGTCCTCGACCACGATGTTGACGGCCTCCAGCGCGGTGGCGCACTCCTCGCCGAAGCCGTAGTAGGTCGTCGAGGTGGACTGCAGCAGCGCGTCGCCGAGGTTGTCGTAGGCCTTGCGGAAGACCGGCTCGCGGGCGACGAACGCCGAGATCGACGATTTGCCGCCGCCGAAGGACTTGGAGGTGGTGAGGACGTCCGGCAGCAGGCCCGGGTAGCGCATGAAGTAGAACAGGGTGCCGGTCTTGCCCCACCCGGTGTAGATCTCGTCGAAGATCAGCACGATCTTCTTCCGGGTGCACAACTCCCGCAGCCCGCGCAGGAACTCCTCGGAGCAGGCCTGGATGGTGGAGGCGCTGAACGGCTCGATCAGGATCGCGTAGACGTCGTCGGGGTGGGCGTCCACGGCGCGGCGGACGGAGTCGAGGTCGTTGTAGGTGAAGGTGTCGATCCCCGGGATGGTGGGGAAGGCGAACTGGCTCTGCCCGGTGAGCCCGCCGGAGCCGAGCAGCTTCCCGTGGAAGGCGCAGTCCGCGCGCAGCACCGTCCCGCGCTTGCCGTTGTGGTACTTGTACGCCAGCTTCACCGCCCCTTCCACCGCCTCGGCACCGGAGTTGGGCAGGAAGGACATCGAGAGGTCGCCGGGCAGCACCTCGGCCAGGTTGTGGCTGAGCGCGGCCAGGTAGGGCGAGAAGTACGTCTTGTGGACCTCCATCCGCCCGTCGCGGGCGAACCGCTCGCGCGCGGCCAGGATCCGCGGGTGGTTGTGGCCGTGGTTGAGCACGCCGACGCCACCGGTCACGTCCAGGATCCGGCGGCCGTCGGTGAGGGTCAGATGGGCGCCCCGCGCCTCGGCGACCAGCTCCCGGCCGAAGCCGAAGGAGGTCATCAGCGAGACCTGGCTCTTGTTCACGTACCGCCGGTACAGGTCGTGCACCTCGCGGACCTCGAACCGGTCGGCGTCGTCAAGGGTGTACACGGGCTTCCTCTCCCATCGGGGTGGACCTGAGCCGGGCCCAGGTCAGAACGACGGCCGAGCTGCCGAGCTCGGCCACCACGCAGACGACCCGGCTGGCGATCGCCGCGGTGGCCGCCACGCCGCCGGGCAGCACGGTGGCGAGTGCGGCCGTGATGGTCAGCTCCCGCACCCCCCAGCCGTCCGGCACGACCACGGCCAGGCTGCTGACCACGGTGGCGAGCGCGAAGGCACCGACCGCCGGGCCCAGGGAGGCTCCGGCCGGTCCGCCCAACGCCAGGGCCAGGAACCAGAGATGCAGGCCGGAGACCAGCCAGGAGGCGATCGCCAGCAGGACCGCCCGGCGGACGGCGGCGTCCGGCGGCGCCTCGACCGGCCGCCGCAGCAGCCGGGCCACGGCCGCGACCGGCCGGGTGGCCAGCGCCGGCCGGGCGGCACAGGCGAGGAAGCCCGCGGCCGGCAGGCAGAGCCAGAACCACTGCCCCGGCAGCGCGGCCGGCGCCGCCAGCAGGCCGACGCCCGCGCCGGTGAGGACGGTCAGCGCCAGGCTGAGCAGGTAGGCGGAGGTCATCTGGGCGGCCGGCACCCCGGCCGCCCGGCCGTGCGTGACATGGGTGAGCACGCCCCAGACCCGCCCCGGCAGATACTTGCTGAGCTGCCCGAGGAAGTAGATCCGCGCCGCGGCCACCCCCCGGATCGGGTGCTCGCCGGGGATCAGCACCCGCCAGGCGTGCACCGCGAGCACCAGCCCGGCGACGTTGGCGGCGAGCGAGGCGGCCAGCAGCGGGAGGGCGTCCGACCGGGCGAACGCCCGGGCGGCGACCGGGCCTTCGTGGTGGAGCATCAGGCCGAGGCCCACCAGCGCGGCGAGCACGATCAACGGGGTGAGCACCCTGCGCAGCCGGTCCAGCATCACCGGGCCGCCTCGGTTCCGGTGCCGGTTCCTGTGGCGGTGCCGCTGCCGGTCGCGGTACCGCTGCCGCTGCCGGTGCCGGTCGCGGTCGCGGTGCCCGGCTCCGGTCCGGTCGCGGCCCGCCGGGCGGGGAGCAGCATCCGCACCGCGCCGACCGCGGCGCCGCCCAACAGGGCGGTGATCACCAGGAAGTGGACGCCGGTGAAGAACGGCAGGAAGGCCGGGCCCCGGCGGCGCGCCACGAACCGCAGCAGCCGGCCGTTGGCGGCGCAGAAGCCGAGCAACCCGGCGACCGGCAGCACCGGGTACCAGGGCGCCAGCGGCAGGGTGGCCAGCGTGAAGGCGGCGGTCGCGACCGAGGCCGGGCTGTTGGCGGTCAGGTTGCGCCGCCCGCCCCTGCGCGCCGAGGCCAGCGCGGGCACCAGCACCAGCGCGCGCCGGAAGGTCTCGGCGAGCAGCGGCCACAGCCGGTGCTCCTCGTCGTGCCGGGCCGCCACCCGGTCGGTGAGGACGATCCGGTAGTGCGGCGCGAGCCGGTCGCTGAACTCCAGGTCCTCCGAGTCGCGCAGCCGCTCGTCGAATCCGCCGAGCCGCTCGAAGACCTCGCGCCGCACGGCCGCCTGGGCGAAGAACGCGGTCTCCACGACGCCCGCGCCGCGCACCCGCCACCAGTGCGCGTGCAGCACCCGGTAGCGCTCGACCGGTCCGTCGTCGAACAACGGCTCCGGCGCGATCACTCCGTGCACGCAGCCGCACGCCGGGTCGGCCGCCAGGATTTCCAGCGCATTGGCCACCGAATCGGGCGTGAGCGCCTCGTCGGAATCCAGGAAGAAGAGAATGTCACCGGTCGCCGCCGCGATTCCGGCATTGCGCGCGGCGGACACCCCGCGGTTCGGGGTACGCCGGATCAGCGTGCACGGATAGCCCCGGGCGACCTCGGCGGTCCGGTCGGTGGAGCCGTCGTCCACCACGATCACCTCGTGGACGGGGGCGGTCTGGGCGTACACCGAGTCCAGACAGGCACCCAGCGTACGAGCGGAGTTGTGGGCCGGTATGACGACCGATACGGAAAACGTCATGACGCCATTTCAGGCGGGCGGCATATCGGCCGCGTATCGTCTCGGTATTGGAATGCGGTCGGGCGAAATCCCGGGCGCCGCTCCCCTGCTACTCTCCGCGGCATGGATTCCGCTCGCCCGCGTTCATTCGGCCCCCGGCTGCTGGTCGCCGTCACGGCGTGCTGGGGTGTTTTCCTCCTCCTCGACCTCCTGTTGAGCGGCCGCTGGTGGTTCTGGCTGATACCGGACCTCGCGCCGCCGCTGCTCTTCCTGGCCGTGCCGGTGCTGCTGCTGGCCCTGGCCGCCGTCACCCGGCGGCTGCGGCGGTGGCTGGTCCCGGTGGTGGTCGTCCTGCTGCTCGCCGGACTGCCCCGGACGGGCCTCAACGCGTCGGCCCTGCTCCCCGGCCGGGACCACGCGCCCGGCCCGGCGTTCACGGTCTTCTCCTGGAACACCGAGTACTGGGACACCACCGACGACCCGGACGCCTTCTACCGCTACCTCCGGAGCGAGGACGCCGACGTCTACCTGCTCCAGGAGTACCTGGCCTGGGTGCGGGAGGTCCCGACACCGATCGACCGGCTGGACCGGATCCGGCGCGAGTTCCCCGGCTACCAGGTGGTGGTGCTGGGCGAGTTGGTGACGCTCTCACGGTTCCCCGTGCTGGCCGTCCCGCCCGTCGGCGCCGCCCTGCCGGCCGGTGCCCCGTGGGAGGCGACCTTCGCCGCGAAGAAGGTGCTCCGCACCGACGTGGACGTCCACGGCCGGGCGGTGTCCCTCTACAACGTGCACATCCCCGTCCAGGTGGACACCCGGCAGTCGCTGCTCGGCGGGGACTTCTACCGCACGGTCCGCACGGCCGACGCCGCGCGCCGGGAGCAGTACGCGGCGCTGGAGGGCGACGCCGCCGGCAACACCCGCCCGCTGCTGATCGCCGGGGACTTCAACACCACCCCGGCGATGGGCGACCTGCGCGGCCTGCGCTCCCGCTTCCACGACGCGTGGTCGGCCTCCGGGGACCTCTACCCGGGCAGTTGGGGCGGCGTGCTGGGCAGCGACCTGTGGCGGCTGGACTGGGCGTTCACGGACCGCCGGCTGGCGGTGGAGCGGTACGCCTTCGCGGACCAGCGGGGGATGTCGGACCACCGGGGGCAGGAGCTGCGCGTCGCCCTGCGGCCCTGAGGTGCGGCGCGGCGCGGGACGGTGGAGCGCGCCTTCGGGGGCGGGGCCCCGGAATCGGGCCTTCGGGGGGCGGGCCCCGGGGATCAGGCCCCCGGAGATCGGCTTCTCGGGGATCGGCCCTGCGACCGTCAGCCCTTCGGCACCGGACCGGACCGGCCGACGGTGAACGTGAGGTTGGGCCGCTCGGCCTTGGGCGCGGAGATCCGCAGCGTCGTGTACTCGCCGCCGCTCAGGCCGCCGAGGGTCACCGTGGCGGGGGACGCGGCCACGCCGCCGGCCGCGTTCTGCTCCCACAGCCGCCCCGTGGCGGTGGGGCTCAGCCCGCCCCAGTCCGTCCAGACCAGCCCGTCCAGCTGTGCGGCGCCCTTGTCGCAGCCCAGCTCGAAGGACTTGGGCGCGGTGAGCGGCCGCCCCTCGCAGCCGTAGAGCACGGCGGACGCCTCGGCCGGCTCCGACGGCGTCACGGGGGCCGGCGCGGACGGCACGGCGCCCGGCGACGTCGACTGCGGCGCGGACGGCGGCGGGAGGGTGGGCGACGCCGCGTTGGTGGGCGACGCCGGGGCGGTGGGCGAGGCGGTGGACGGGACCGGTTCGGTGGGCCGTGCCGACGGCGCCGCGGCCGTCCCGGCGCTCGAACAACCCGCGACCGCGAGCAGCAGCGCGAACACCCCGCCGGCAAGGGCGGCCGTGCCGCGCCGCCGCCCCGCTGCCGCCCCTGTGGCCTGGCCTGCCATGGTGCCCCCGTTGCCCGGTGTCGTCGATCCGCACTCGAAGAAGTCCGCCCCAGGGTACCCGCACACCTGCCGGGCGTGACGCCCACTCCCTCGATCCGGTTGGCGGTCAAGGATGTTGAGCGGACATCACCTTGTTGCCGCATCCGGGACGCGCGGGTGGCCGCGCCGCGAACGGCACGGCCACCCGGCGGTTCCCGTGGTCAGAGCGCGGCCTCGTCCAGGCGCCGGCGCTGCTCGGCGGAGAGCGTGACCTCCAGGGCGCCCAGCGCCTCGTCCAGTTGGGCGATCCTGCTGACCCCGACCAGCGGCAGGATCTGCGGGTCGTGGTCCAGCAGCCAGCTGAGCGCGACCTGGTTCTTCGTGACCCCCAGCTCTTCGGCCACCGCGCCGAGCGCCGCCAGCCGCCTGGGCGTGCCCGGGTGGTCGTAGGCGGCCGGGATCTCCACGTCCTCGCGGGTGTAGCCGCCGGAGAGGATCGGGCTGTAGACCCAGAGCCGGATGTCCCCCTCGGAGCGTACGTAGTCCAGCAGTTCACCGGTCACATGGACGTGGGCCGAGGAGGGCAGCGGGATGTCGAAGCGGGGCTGGAGGTAGGAGTACCGGTACTGCATGTGGGTGTACCGTGCGCGCTCCCCCGCCAGCGCCCGGGCCCGCTCGACCCGCCAGACGGCGTGGTTGCTGGCCCCGATCTCGCCGGCCTTCCCCGCCGCCACCAGGTCGGCCAGGGTGTCCACCGTCTCGGCGAGCGGCACGGACCGGTCCTCGATGTGCGTCCAGTACACCTCGACCCGGTCGGTGCCGAGCCGTCGCAGGCTGCCCTCCAGGGCCGTCCGGACGGCCTTGTCCGAGAGCCCCTCGGCGGTCTCCAGACCCGTCCCCGGGACGGTCGGCCGGGCGCCGACCTTGGTGCTGATCACCACGCGGTCGCGCGCGCCCCGGCTGGCCAGCCAGCGCCCGATCACCTCCTCGCTCTCGTCGCCGGTCGCGCCGTCGAGCCAGAAGGCGTAGTTGTTCGCGGTGTCGAGCACGGTGCCGCCCGACGCCACGAAGTGGTCCAGGATCGCGAACGAGGTCTGCTCGTCGACGATCGTGCCGAAGCCCAAGGTGCCCAGGGCGATGGTGCGCTGCGGAATCGTCATAGGTCCTTCCCCTCCCGATTTTGGTCTGGACCATTCAAGTGGCATCCCGCCCCGCACGCAACAGACAGCCACCGGTTCACCACCCATGGCCATCGTCGGCGCACGCCTCACCGGGGCCCGCCCGCGGTCGGCAACCGGCATCAGGCGACAGGCGTCAGGCCTCAGGCTCAGACCACAGGCGCCAGGCCTCAGGCGTCCAGCGGCAGCGGCTTGGCCCAGCGGGTCCACTGCGGCTGCGGCCCGTACCCGGCCGTCTGCCAGGTGCGCTGCCCCTGGGCGTTGTCGTCGAGCACCATGGCGTCGGCGCGGCGGCCGCCGAGGGCGGTGAAACGGGCCTCGGCGGCCGCCAGCAGCGCCGCGCCGATCCCCCGACGGCGGTACTCCGGGTCGACCGCGAGGCGGTAGAGGTGGCAGCGCCAGCCGTCCCAGCCGGCGATCACGGTGCCGACGACGGTCGCCGGGTCGTCGGCGGGGGTGGCGACGATCAGGCACTCCGGGTCGCGCCCGAGCAGGGCCGCCACTCCGTCGGCGTCGTCCGTGATGCTGGTCCCCTTGGCCGCGCGCGCCCAGAGGGCGAGCAGGGCGGGGATCTCGTCGGGGGTGGCGGTGCGCAGCGCGATGTCGGCGGTCATGACGGTGTGTCTACCAGGGCGCCCGGCCCGGCCGCCGGTGATTTCGCGGTGCGGGACGGCCGTTGGCCGGACCCGGCGTCAGCCCGCCGGTGCGGCGAGTTCCCAGACGGTGGTGGTCTTGAGCGCGGCGTCCTCCAGGTCCGCCACCACCGGCACCCGGTACGCGGCCAGTTCCGTGAAGCGCCCGCGCGGCAGGTAGGCCCGCCCCGGGTCGCCGACGATCACCACCGCGCCGCGCGCCCGGGCCCGCTCCAGGAACGGCAGGAACCGCGCGGCCATCGCCCGCTCGTAGAAGACGTCCCCGGCCAGCACCACCTCGGCCGGAGCGCCGTCCCCGTCCAGCAGGTCCTCGACCGCCGCCGCCACCCGGACGCCGTTGTCCTGCGCGTTGATGCCGATGGCCGCCACCGCGTAGGCGTCGATCTCGGCGGCGCGCACCGAGCGCGCCCCCCGCATCGCCGCCGCGATCGCCACCAGTCCGGACCCGGCCGCCAGGTCGAGCACCGTCCGCCCGGCCACCACGTCGGGGTGGTCGAGCACATAGCGCGCCACCCCGACCCCGCCCGCCCAGGCGAAGGCCCAGAACGGCGGCGCCAGCCCCACCTCTCCCCGCGCCGTCTCGGTCCGCTCCCAGAGCTCGATGGCGTCGTCCGCCATGTGCAGGCTGATCTCGGGGACGAAGGGCACGGGCGCGGGGGTGGTCTCGCTGCGCACGAAGTCCCGGTCGGACACCGCCGTCGCACCCGGACGACCGTCGTGCGTCTCGTTCAACATGCCCGCAGCATAGAGGTTCTCCGACGGCCCGCCGGGCGCCCGACCGCGGTGGCGCCGGCGGCCGCCACCGGCACCGGCGAGGTCGCAGGAGCATCCCGCGGCGCGCTGGAACCGCGGATCACGCACGGCCACCCGGTGCGTACCATTTCGATACCGAAGCCTGGATGAGCTGCGGAGATGCTCGCCCGCCGGCCCCGGGCCCGGGTAGCATCCGGCACGAGCCCTCCGGGGTGGCGCAGGCGGCCGAGCGCTGTCGTGCCGCGTTCCGGGCGGCGGACTCACGCGGGACGTTCGGTGGTTCCCGCGCACTCGGCACCGCGCGCCAGAGCTGTCGCGCGAACGGCGAAGGGCAGCGTCTTGGCGGATCGGCTCACCGGAGGAGACTCCTCGCTGCTGCGGCGTATCAACGCGGCGGTCACGCTTCGGGCGCTGCGGGCCGGCCACTCGGTGACCCTCACTCAGCTGGTCGGGGACACCGGGCTGTCCCGGCCCACGGTGGAGGGCGTGATCGAAGGGCTGGTCGAGACCGGCCTGGTCGCCGAGGTGGACCAGCCCCAGAACGGCGGACAGCCGGGCGGTGGCCGGCGCGGCAGACCGGCCCGCTGGTTCCGGTTCCGCGCCGAGGCCGGACACATCCTCGGCATCGAGATCGGCGTGCACGACCTCCGGGTCGTCCTGGCCGACCTCACCGGCCAGGTGGTGGGCAGTCACTTCCGCCCGATCGAGGAGACCCTGGACGCGGAGGAGCGCCTCAGCGCCGTCCGCACGGCGGTCGCCGAGGTGCTGCGCAAGGCCGGCGTCTCCCGGGACAACCTGTGGGCGGTCGGCGTCGGCACCCCCGGCATCGTCGACCGCGACGGCACCATCCAGCTCGGCACCGCCATGCCCGGCTGGACCGGCCTGGACCTCGGCGCCCGGCTGCGCCGCTCGTTCCGCTGCCCGGTCATGATCGAGAACGATGCCAACCTGGCCGCCATCGCCGAGCACTGGCAGGGCGCGGCGGTCGGCGCCGACGACGTCGTCTTCGTCATGGCCGGCCTCAGCCCGGGCGCCGGCTCGCTCATCAACGGCCGCCTGCACCGCGGCTTCGGCGGCGCGGCCGGCGAGATCGGCGCACTGCACCTGCTCGGCCAGGAGGTCACCCCCGAGCGCCTGCTCTCCACCACCGGAAAGCCGCTCAACCCGCTGGACGAGGCGGCCGTCGCCCGGGTGCTGAAGCTCGCCCGCGAGGGCGACGAGGTGGCCAAGGTCGCGATGGACCGCTTCCTGACCCGCCTGGTGCAGAGCGTGGCCGCCCTGGTGCTGGCGATCGACCCCCAGCTGGTGGTCGTCGGCGGCTGGGCCGCCGGGCTCGACGGCGTACTGGAACCGCTGCGCGAACGCCTCGCCCAGTTCACCCTGCGCGCGCCCGAGGTGGCCCTGGCCGCCCTCGGCTCGGAGGTCGTCGCGATGGGCGCCCTGCGGGTGGCGCTCGACCAGGTGGAGGAGCAGCTCTTCGCCGTCGACCCGCCGACCGGCGGCGCCCGGGGGTGACGGCCGGGGGGACGGCCGGGGGGTGACGGCCGGGGCGGACCGGGTGCCCGGTCCGCCCCGCGAAGGCGTGGAACGGCTCAGGCCCGGATGCCTGTGGGGGCGTCCGGGCCTGGGCCTGAGGGTGTGCGGGAAATGGTTCAGGAGGCGGTGCGCACCTCGGCGGTGGCACCGACGGGGGTGACCTCCACCAGGCCGGTCTCGCCGAAGGTGAGCTTGCAGGTGTCGGCCCGGTAGGTGGAGACGGCCAGCGCGACCAGGCGACCGGCGGCGGCGTACTGGGTGGTCATCACCAGCACCGGCGAGCCGGGCGGGCGCTCCAGCAGGGCGGCCTGCTCGGCCTCGGCGACGCCCAGCTCGACCGAGCGGGACTCGCCGTCGACCTCCAGGCGCTCCAGCTGGCGCAGCACCGAACGGGCGCGGTCGCTCTCGGCGCGGAAGCCGGGCAGGTGCGGCAGCGCGGAGGCCGGCACGTGCAGCGCCTCGGTGGCCACGTTCTGGCCCTGGACCATGCGGACCCGGCGGACGGTGTGCACGGTCGCGCCCTCGGCAATGCCGAGGCCCTTGGCGAGCTGCGCCGTGGCCGGGGCGGTGGTGCAGTCGACGGTGCGCCACGCCTGGCTGCGGGCGGTACCGGGCCAGCCCTCCTCGTGGCGGTTGACCGGCACGCCGACCCGGGGGGCGGCGATCAGGGTGCCGATGCCCCGGCGGCGGACCAGCCGGCCCTCCAGCTCCAGCTGGTCAAGCGCCTGGCGCAGGGTGGCCCGGGCCACCCCGAAGCGGGCGGAGAGCTCGCGCTCGTTGGGGAGGACCTGTCCGGTGGAGAACTCCGTGTCGATCGCGCGGAGCAGCACCGTGCGCAGGTGCCAGTACTTCGGTTCCGGTACCGCCGTGAGCTGCCCTGTCGTTCCCACCGTGGCCTCCACCCTGCTTTGTCCGCCCTGCCGAAAGGAGGGCGGACCCGGCCCGCTGCCCGCTGTTGCGGCAGGTGGGAGAGCGGGCTTTATCCGTCCTTCTTTATTAAAGGTCTTTGCAGTAAGTGACCCTAGGGGCTGTGTCGGGAGATGGTCAAGACCAATGACGGCGGTTGGTGCGGATGTCGCGCAGATTCATGCCGCGTTCACGACAGACCGACATCCGGACGCCGCCCGACCGCGCCGGCCATGCCAGCCGGCCACGCCGCCCGACCGCGTCGACCGGCGGGCGGGGCGCCGGGCTCGGTAGGCTGCCCGGGTGATCGTGGTGACGAGTGTGAACGTGAACGGAATCCGGGCAGCGGCCAAGAAGGGCTTCGTCGAGTGGCTGGCGGCCACCGAGGCGGACGTGATCTGCCTGCAGGAGGTGCGCTCCGAGCCCGAGCAGCTCCCCGTGGAACTGCGCGACCTGGACGGCTGGCACGCGGTCTGGGCGCCGTCGGTCGCCAAGGGGCGCGCGGGCGTCGCCGTGCTGTCGCGGCGGGAGCCGGAGCGCACGGTGGTCGGATTCGAATCGGCGGAATTCGACAATTCGGGCAGGTATGTCGAAATCGATCTGCCGGGGCTGACCGTGGCCAGCCTTTATCTCCCCTCCGGCGAAGTCGGCACCGAACGCCAGGAGGAGAAGGAACGCTTCATGGCGGAGTTCCTGGTGCACCTCGGCAAACTGCGCACCCGGGCCGCCGCTGAAGGCCGGGAGGTCGTCGTCTGCGGCGACTGGAACATCGCCCACCGCCCGGAGGACCTCAAGAACTGGAAGGCCAACCAGAAGTCGGCCGGCTTCCTCCCCGAGGAACGCGCCTGGCTCACCCGCGTCTACGAGGAGGCCGGCTACGTCGACGTCGTCCGCCGCCTCCACCCCGACCGCACCGGCCCCTACTCCTGGTGGTCCTACCGCGGCCGGGCCTTCGACAACGACTCGGGCTGGCGCATCGACCTCCAGGTCGCCACCCCCGGGCTGGCCGACAAGGCCGTCGAGGCCTACGTCGAGCGCGCCGAGACGCACGCCGAGCGGTGGTCGGACCACGCGCCGGTCACGGCGGCGTACGACCTCAACGACTGACACCTTCCCGCACAACCCTTCGAGCGTCGGAGCGTTGGAAGGCGGCCCCGAGGAGGGGTGCCCGGTACGCCGGCCGCCGGACCGCGATCCCGCCGTGGACCTCGGGACCCGGCGGCGCCGTGATCGGCAGGGGCGCCCGGCGGTGAGCAGTGCCTCACCGCCGGGCGCCCCTGGAAGCCGGCGTCAGGCGCCGAGCTCGGTGGTCAGCCAGTCGTGCACGGCGACGGCGCAGTCCTCCGAGTACTCCTCCAGCATGCTGAAGTGGTGACCCGGGACGGTCAACGCCTCGTGCGAGAGCGGCCAGGACGAGCGCCACTCCTCCGCCTCACCGGCCTCGGCCGACGGGTGCCGCAGCGGGTCCTGCGCCCTCACCAGCAGCGTCGGAACCGGCACGGCCTCCGGCTGCCACTCGGCGAACACGTCGAAGTACCCGCCCATCGCGCTGAACCGGGTGTCGTCGATGCTTCCGAAGACGTCGCCGCGGTCGAGCATGGTGTCGATGAACCCGTACTGGATCGAGGCCGGCGGCGGGCTGTCCGGAGCGTAGGTGTCGAGCAGCACCAGGGCCGCCGGCCGCACACCGCCCCGTTCCAGCCGGCGCGCCACCGCGGCGGCCGTCCAGCCTCCGGACGAGTGACCGAGCAGCACGAACGGCCGGTCACCGAGCCGCCGCTCGATCACCTGGGCCTGCTGCTCCACGATCGTCTCCAGATCGGCGGGCAGGAGCTCGCCCTTCACGAAGCCGGGCAGCGGGAGCGACAGCACCTCGCGCCGGCCGCCCAGCGGCGCGGAGAAGCGCGCGTACTGGTAGGGGGTGGACAGCGCGCCCAGGGTGGGGAAGCAGACGATCGCCGCCCCGGCCGGCCCCGACGCCAGCGTCACCAGGTCCGACTCCCGGGCGACCGAGGCCGGATCCTCGAACTTCTCCCTGATCCTGGCGGCCGCGATCAGCAGGTCGAGACCGTGCTCCAACTTCGCGCGCTCGTAGGCCTGGGTGAACATCGAGGCGAGGAAGCCGTCGGAGGCCGGGGCCGGAGCCGGAGCGCCCGCCGAACCGGCCTGCCGCTCCACGGCCGTCCCCTCCCCCGGTCCGGCCGGGCCCTGGGCGGCGAGTTCTCCGCACAGACCCCGGACCAGCGCCTCCGGGGTCGCGTAGTCGAACACGAGGGTCGACGGCAGGCGCAGCCCCGTCGCGTCGTTCAGCCGGTTCCGCAGCTCCACCGCCGTGAGCGAGTCGAACCCCTGCTCGATGAACCCCTTCTCCGGCCGGACCGCAGCCGCCCCACCGTGGCCGAGCACCGCGGCGGCCTGGCCGCAGACGATGTCGGTCAGCACGGCCGGCCACTCGTTCTCCGACAGGCCGGCCAGCCGCCGCCCGAGGTCCTCCCGCGTCGCCGCGGTCCCGGCCGACACGGTGCGGCGCACCGTCGCCCGCACCAAGCCCCGCAGCAGCGCGGGAACCGGACCCGAGTGGTCCGGGACCGCCCGGTTCCCGGCCCGCGGCCGCATCGCCACGACGGCCGGCAGTCCGCTGCCGATCGCCGCGCCCAGCAGCCCGGGCCCGCCGGAGGCACTCAGCCAGGCCGACCACGGCTCGGGCGCCGACCGGTCGGTCCCGGCCGACGGCTCCCGGCCGAGCACCGTCGCGGCCAGGCCCGCCGCCCTGCGCCGATGGGCCAGCGCGTCCAGGAACGCACCGACCGCACCGGCACCGGCCCGGTCGGGCCGGCCGAGCGTGCCCGCCGGGGTGGAGCACAGGACGAAGGTCGTGACCTCGGCTCCACGGGTGAGCAGGTCCACGTTCTCGGCCGCGAGCAGCTGCGCCCGCAGGTGCCGTTGCGCCTCCTCGGCAGCCTCCTCGGCGGCCGCTCCTGACACCTCCGCTCCCGGCAGGTGGACCACGGCGGTCAGCGGGCGGTCGGCGGGGACGGCCCGCAACAGCCGGCCGAGCGCCTCGCGGTCGGTGAGATCGCAGACCGCGCGGCTCACCCGCGCCCCCGCACCCGTCGGTCCGGCCACCGCGCCGCCGAGGTCGCCGTCGGGGTGACCGTTCGAGTCGTCGTCGGAGCCGTCGTCGAGGTCGGCCTCGTCACCGACCACCAGCAGCAGGTGACGTGCACCGTGGACGTCCACCAGTTCCCTGGCCACCTCCCGTCCCGGCACCCCGTCGGCGTTGGTGACCAGCACGGTGCCCTCGGACAGCGACGCGGGCCTCGGAGCGTCATCCTCCCGTGCCTGCACCCGGGCGAGCCTCGCCGCGAGCACCGTTCCGCCGCGGACCGCCAGTTGCGGCTCGTCCACGATCGGCAACGCGGCCGCGACGGCTGCGTCGAACGACTCGTCGGCGAGGTCGAGGATGCCGAACCGTCCGGCGTCGCCCGTCTGCGCCGACCTGACGAGCCCGACCACCGCGGCCCCGGAGGGATCCACCGCGAGGCCGGCCGCGCCGGCCGCCACCGCACCGCGGGTGACGAACACCAGCCGCGCGCCGGCGAGGCGCTCGTCGGCGAGCCCGGCCCGGACGGCCTCGGCCGCCCAGCGCACGGCCGCCACCGCGGAGTCCGCGATCGGGGCGTCCCGGTCGGTCACGGAGAGGTCGGCGGGGAGGTCGGCGGAGAGGTCGGCGGAGAGCTCCGCCGCCGTGGGCACCGGGAGCAGAACGACGTCCGGCACCCGACCGCTGGCGGCCACCAGACCGCCGAGCGCGTCGAAGTCGGGGACGACGAGCGGTCCTCCGGCCGACCCCGCGTCGGAGCCGGTACGCAGCGCCGCCGCGAGCCGCACGGCCCCGGCGCCGCCGAGAGCCACCCAAGCTGCGGCCGCGTCCGGTGTGACCTCCTCCGGCACCGGCACCGGCACCCAGGTCGGTTCGAGCAACGACTGCTGCGCCGCGCTGCCGGCGGCGGCCAGCTGGTCGGCCCGGACCGGCCGCAGCGCGAGGGACCGGACGGTGGCCAGCGACCGCCCCGTTCCGTCCGCGATCGCCAGCGACAGCGTCTCCGGACCGGCCGGAGTGAGCCGGACCCGTAGGCCGGTCGCACCGACCGCCCCCAACGAGACGCCGCTCCAGGAGAACGGCAGCCCCTTGCGCCCCTCTCCGCCGTCCGTCCCCAGCAGCGACACCGGCTGGAGCGCCGCCTCCAGGAGCGCCGGGTGCAGACCGAACGACGAGGCCTGCGAAGCGATCCGCTCCGGCAGCTCGACCTCGGCGAACACCGTGTCGCCGAGGCGCCAGGCGGAGCGCATCCCCTGGAACGCGGGTCCGTAGGCGAAACCCGCTTCGGCGAGGCGCTCGTAGTACCCGTCAAGGTCGACGGGTTCGGCGCCGGCGGGCGGCCACTGGGTGAGATCGGTCCCGTCGACCGGTCCGTCCGTCGCCAGCACACCGCTCGCGTGCCGGATCCACGGCCCGTCGGCGGCACCCTCCGGCCGTGCGTGGATCGTCACGCCACGCCTGTCGGCGGCGTCCGGCTCGGACACCAGGACCTGCAAGCGGACCCCGGCCCCCTTCTCCAGCACCAACGGCGCTTCCAGCGTCAACTCCTCGACAAGAGCCGCGCCGACCTGGTCACCGGCGCGGACGGCGAGCTCCAGGAAGCCGGCCGACGGCATGACGACGGCACCCAGCACGGTGTGGTCGGCCAGCCACGGGTGAGTGGTGAGGGAAAGACGACCGGTGAACAGGACCTCGTCGCTGTCCGCGACCTCGATCGCCGCACCGAGCAGCGGGTGGGCGGCGGCTTCCAGTCCCAGGCCGGTCGCGTCCTTCGCGCCCGCCCCGGAGGCCTCCGGCCAGTAGCGGCGGCGCTGGAACGCGTACGTCGGCAGATCCACGCGACGCGCACCCGTGCCCTCGAACAGCGCCGGCCAGGTGACCGGGGTGCCCGTGGCGTGCAGACGGGCCACGGCCTCGACCACGGCACGGGCCTGGTCACGGTCCTTGCGCAGGGCCGGCACCACGGCGCGTGCCGGGCCGTCCTGCGGCAGGCACTCCGCGACCATCCCCGCCAGCACCGCGTCCGGACCGACCTCCAGGAACGTCCCCGCGCCAAGGTCCAGCATCGTGGCGACGGCATCAGCGAAACGCACCGCCTGACGGACCTGACGCACCCAGTACGCGGGATCCGTCCACAGCTCCGTCTCCGCGCGGCCCGTCACCGTCGACACCAGCGGCAGCACCGGCTCGCGCAGGTCCAGACCGGACACGACCGCGCCGAACTCCTCCAGCATCGGATCCATCAGACCCGAATGGAACGCATGACTGACCGTCAGAGCCTTGGTGCGGAAGCCCCGTTCGGCGAGCGTCGCCGCGACCGCCAGGACCTGGTCCTCGTGTCCCGAGAGAACGAGTGACGTGGGGCCGTTGACCGCCGCCAGCCACACACCCTCCGTGCCGGCCAGCAGCTCCCGCACCACGTGCTCGGGTGCGCCGACCGCCACCATCGCGCCCCCCGCGGGCAGCGCCTCCATCAACCGCCCACGGGCCTCGACGAGCGTGCACGCGTCCTTCAGGGACAGCACGCCCGCGACATGGGCGGCGGCGATCTCCCCGACCGAGTGACCCGCCAGGACACCAGCGGAGACGCCCCACGACTCGAACAGCCGGAACAGGGCGACCTCGAGGGCAAAGATCGCGGGCTGCGCGAAACCGGTGCGGTGGATGCCCTCGTCCGACGGCAGGTCCACCCCCAGCTGCGCACACACCTCGCCATAGGCGCGGGCGAACACCGGGAACATCTCGCTCAGTTCACGGCCCATCCCCGGCCACTGCGAACCCTGACCCGAGAACACCACCCCGAGCCGACCCGCCACCACGGTCGAGACGTCCGCCGATTCCGACGCCAAGTCATCCAGGCGGGAGAGGATTTCGTCACGATCGGCCGCGACCACAGCCGCGCGGTGCTCGAACGCCGAACGCGACGTCGCCAGCGAGTAAGCCGCATCGAGGACACCCAGCCCCGGATCCGTCCCAAGCCGCTCCAGCAGTGCAGCGGCCTGACCCCTCACCGCTTCCTCGGACTTGCCCGACAGCACCAGCGGCACCACCGGCAGTTCGACGACCTCCTCGACCGGCACCTCGACCGGCGCCTCGGCCTGCTCCAGGAT